>PBPL01000160.1 GCA_002724675.1 Deltaproteobacteria bacterium
CATCGATGCGGACTCCATCGACCTCGACGACCTGGTCCAGTAGCGAGACCGTTCCCCCCTTGCTTGGGCTCCCGTCCACCGTGATCTCGACGCCACTGGTGAGAGCTTCGATCTGGACGTCGGTGCCCATCCTGCGAAATCGCACGCCCTTCGGCAGCGCCTCCGGTCCCAGCACTGCCCCCGCCTGCACGTCCGCGCCCAGGCTATGCCAACTACCGGTCCGTAGAATTTCCGCCTCGTTCTCGTGCTCCTCGATGAACGACACCGCGTCATCGGGCACGGGAGGCAGAGGTGCCTCCATGAACCCCTCGGAGAGAGTCTCACCAGCACTTACAGAAGAGCTTATGGAGTCCGACTGTCCGACGACGCCCTCGAGGGTGTCCACGAGCATCGGCGTCACATCAGCGGTAGAGCCCTGGGCGGTACCGCAGCTTGGGCAAACGATGACGTCGCGGGCGAGATCGCCACCACAACCAGCACAGGAACGTGACCCGTCCACCGGGATCACCGCTACCTAGAACTTGTAGGCGACTGCGACCGCGAAGTCCGTGTTGGGAGCGTTCGACTTGTACACCAACACTTGGAGCGCGTACTCCTCGGTGCGCGGGGGACTTACATCCACGAAAGGCTGAGCGTCTGGACTCTTGTCATTGGACACCAACTGTCCCGACTTGTCGTAGAGCCTCATGTCCAGGTCGACCCCTTCGCCATCCGCACAGCCGAGCAAGACATAGTCCATGCCCTTGTAGAGAGTCAGTCGGTAGGTGATCGCCGCTTGGTTGCCAGCGGCCGCCACATCCGAACCACGCACGCGCATCCCACTAGAGATCGCGCCCGACACCATGCTGTCGAGGCAGGCCCGCGCCTTCTCGGGGTCTGCATGACCCTCCCCGACCGGAACGAGCAGGAGCCCGGCAGTAGCCAGTACAAGGAGACCTATGCGGACTGTGAAGCGCTTCATATGCGTTTTCCTCATGACTCAGAACCAGGCCAGAATGGCAGCAGTGTGTGCAGCGACGCTCTTCACGTCGTCGGTTGAAAGGGAATCCTTCCCTGCAATCAGGGCCATCTTTTCCATCTCGCTGATGACCGCGACCACATCCGGATCGCCAGAGCGACCTGCGTCGCTCTGCTTCAGGAAGGCGGTGAAGTACGCCAGCACCGTGGGCTGGTGCAGAAGGGCTGCAGCGTCGCCCGACATCCCGCCGTCAGCGAGCGCTGTAGACAAGAGATTGACGCCCTGAACCCAACCACCGGCCTGTACAAGAGTCCCCACCGCAGGGTCCGCCTGCTCTGCCAAATCATCTTGGATCTGTTCAGCCAGCACATCCAGGGCGGGCCCCAGTTCCGCAGCGCTCAGCACATCCTTCTCGAAGTCTACGACCACGCGGTCCACCTCTTTGACCAGGTCATCCGGCGAGCCCAGGGCAACAAGGCCCTCTCTCGCCCTCTTCATGCGTGCAATGAGAACCGGCTTGTCGGCGGTCTGGACGCTCAAGAGCAAGTTGGCCATGCGGACCCCGGTCTCCAGAGCAATGATGGAGCGATTCTTGCCTTGGAGAGTGCGGTCCGAATCCTTGACTTGCTTGCGAATATCCACAGCGACATTGCTCGACTTGAGCGCCGCCTGAAATTCGCTGGGGGCGGGGATGAACATGGCAGTGCGGGCATCGTCACGCACTGCGGAGATGTCGATCTTGCTCGGCACTACATTGGCGTCCGCCTCTGCAGCCGCATCGGCAGCAGGGGCATCCGCGGGTGCAGCTTCCGGAGCCGGTGCCTCTGTCGACGAGGGTTCGGTCTTGTCATCACTGCAGCCAGCGAGCAGCGTAAGAGCCGCTAGGGCAAAAAAACCGAGCCGGAACGAAGTGGCTATCTTCATGGGGTTTCCCCAGGTTGATTTCGTGAAGCTGTCGGGGATCCGTCAGCCGTTCGCCGAAGTCTGAACCCTACAAGCCCCGACTCCAAGCGGGTTCATGCTGCCGAAAGGCTGGAGTGTTTTCAAGCAAGCTGGGCGACGAAAAGCACCGCGACAAGCCGGCGTCCAGTGTGGAATATGATGAAGTCTGGAGACTAGATGACTGACACAGCGCACCATTGCGACGAACGGATCCGGTCGATTCGGCCCCGAGATCGAAGCACTGTGAACCGTCTTGGTACCTCATTGTTTCAGCCTTACGGACACTACGGATCGGCACTGGATGTCTGGCTCCGTCAGCCCGGAGTGAAGGGCTACGTCTCGGAGATCGAAGGCATCCGAACAACAGGCTTTGTCTTGGTCGCGACCCGGCTGGCCCAGCTGCCGGCAGGACACAGCTACATCCTTGGAATCGGCGTAGAGGCCGATCGACAAGGGCTGGGTCTCGGCCGACGATTGCTGGCGACCGCCATTGACGACCTGGAGCAAGAAGCGCTTAGTCTCCAACTGAGTCGGCTCCAGTTGAATGTGGCCGAAGACAACGAGCGCGCGCTAAGGCTCTTCCGCTCGTTGGGTTTCTGCCAAGTGCGCGGAGCCACTGTCGCCTATGGTGGCGGTCAACGGGGCATCACGATGGAGCGACCACTGGGGCCTAGAGAACCTCATGGTCATGTACTGAATCAACCCGGGACAGATCCCGACCTGCTCCACTGATAATCTGCTCCTCCCGTGCTTGAGTTCATTCACACAGCAGATATCCACTTGGACAGCCCCATGCGCGGGCTGGGCAAGTACGAGGGCGCGCCCACCGAGCGGATTCGCGCAGCTACGAGGCTAGCGCTTGGCAATCTCGTCGACCTGGCATTGAACCGAGATGTCGCCATGGTTCTGATTGCTGGAGATCTGTACGACGGCGACTGGGACGACTTCGACACCGGCTTGTTCTTCGCCAATCAGATGAGTCGATTGCGAGAAGCACACATCCCTGTCTTTGTCGTCGCGGGCAACCACGACGCCGCCAACCGGATCACACCCGATCTTCCGCTGCCATCGAACGTCCACATGTTTCCTTCCCATGAGCCATCCACCCAATTGCTGGACGATCTGGGCATCGCTATCCACGGCCAGAGCTACTCTCAACGGGTCGTGACCGGCGACCTCTCTCGGGACTACCCAAAGCCCATCTCGGACCTGCTCAATGTGGGCTTACTACACACGAGCGCCGACGGGCGACCGGGGCATGACACCTACGCACCGTGCACCCCGGCTGGTCTCGTGGCACAAGGCTACGACTACTGGGCCCTGGGTCATGTCCACACCCGCGAGGTCGTCAACGAAGACCCGTGGATTGTCTTCCCCGGCAACCTTCAGGGTCGACACATCCGCGAGACCGGCCCCAAGGGCTGCACCCTCGTTGAGGTGGAAGACGGCAGCATTTCACGGGCGACGCACCAGGAGGTCGACGTCGTTCGCTGGGATCACTGCCACATCGACGCCACCAACTGCACCAACACAGACGAGGTTCTGGAAGCGGCAATTCTCTCCCTCCAGGACGCGGTAGCTCGCAGTGCGGGGCGCATGGTCGCCGCCCGAGTCGAGGTCACAGGCTGCACGGCCGCCCACGGCGAGTTGAACCGACGACGACTTCGCTGGGAGAACCAACTCCGTGCTCGCGCCACCGACCTCAACGGAGACGACCTCTGGCTAGAGAAAGTTCGAGTCCGAACTCGCCCTGTAGAAGACGTCCAACGCCTCATGGAGCGAGAGGATGCCCTGGGTGGCGTCCTCAGAGCGGTTACGAGCCTTCAACAAGTGGATGGCAACGAGTGGGTAGAAGAGTTCAAAGACCTGCGGACCACCCTTCCTGCCGAGTTCGGTCGTAGCGATGAGTGGCTACAGATCGACGACCCGAAAGCTCTGACGGAGCTACTGGGGGAGGTCAAAGAGTTGCTCTTGTCCCGACTCCTCGACCCGGGCGATGAAGCGTGAAACTTCTGGAGCTTCACCTCAAGGCCTTTGGGCCCTTCACAGACCGACGGCTGGAGTTTGGCGACTCAGGACCCGGACTTCACTTGCTCTATGGACCCAATGAAGCGGGCAAGAGTTCGACTTTGCGGGCTGTCGACCATCTGTTCTATGGGATTCCCGAGCGAACCCAGGACACATTCCTTCACGGTCCCACCAAGCTGCGGATTGGTGCTGAGCTCATGCACTCCGATGGGACTCGTCTGACAATTCTCCGACGCAAGGGGCGAAAGAACGTCTTGATGACCGGTGATGAGTCTCCCCTTGAGCCCTCCGTTCTAGAGCCTTTCCTGGGTGGGGTGCACAGAGACCTCTTCCGCTCACTGTTCGCGATCGACTACGCCGAGCTCGTCGATGGAGGGCAGTCCATTCTGGAAGGGCACGGCGACGTGGGTCACTCTCTTTTCGCAGCCGGGCTCGGTACCAGTACTGTCCGAAAGGTGCTGAGCAACTTGGAGGACGAGGCCCGTCACCTCTACAAGCGTGGTGGCAGCAACCCACGCATCAACAGCACGGTTCGTCAGTTCCGCGAGGCCCGCCAAGGGACCCGGGATGCTCGGCTCAAGAGCCGCGAATGGAAAGAGCAGCAAGGGCTTCGAGCGGACAGCGAGGCAACCCGTGAAGAGGTGGAGCGTGCTCTAGCCCTCTGCCTCCAGCGCAACCAAAGGAACCGACGCGCGCAGCGATTACTTCCGCAGGTTGCCGCTCTCCGGAAGGTCCAAGACGAGCTGCACACCTTCCACGATGCGATACCGCTGCCGGAGGACTTTCCCGAGCGCCGCCGAGCCGTGCTCGACGAACTACGCCACACAGAGCAGGCCTTGGAGACCTGCCAACGGAGGCTCGAGGGGATCACCACCGAGATCGCTGAATTATCCGTGCCAGAAACACTCCTCGAACACGCGACAGCGATCTCTGATGTCCAGGAACGACTGGGCAGCTGGCGGAAGGCAACTGGTGTGGACCTCCCCCGCCTCAAGGGCAACCATGCGCAGCAGCTTCATGAAGCTGAAGCGCTGCTCCGAGAACTGGGAATGGACGATGCCCTGGAGAGCACCAACCAAATCCAGCGGCCCAAGACTCTGACAGCTCGGGTCCAAGAATTGGCCGGGGAGCACAAGGCTGCTGTCGATGGCGTCACCGAACGTCGGCTTGCTCTACGAAAGCTCAATCAGTCTTCAGCGGTACTGGATACGGACGAGGCGGCGGACGTAGCCATGGGGGACACGTCAGAACTGAAGGCAAGCATTGCAGCCGCAGCAAAACTAGGAGCAATACAGTCCCGCCGAGATGAACTAGTGCGAGTCCGGGCAGCGTCAGAAACGAACGTGGCCATGCGCATCGCGCGCTTGCCTCTGGACACCATGGACACCGAGTGGTCGCTGGAAGTCGTCGAACAACTGCAGGTTCCCTCCTCGGAGACCGTCGACCGATTCGAGAGCGAACTCCAGGCCCTTCAGCAACGCTCGGCGAACCTCGACGAACGTGCGGAAGAACGAGTAGCGCTGTTGGCAACACTCGAGCAACGTTTAAGAGAACTTGAGTTGACCGGCGCCCCGCCCAATGAGCACGAGCTGGACGAGGCTCGCAACCAGCGGGACCGGCTGTGGACCGAAGTCCGAAACTGTTGGGAGTCGGGAACGCCACCCTCCGACTCTCGGGAGCGAGAGGAGTTGGCGAGCGAGGTCACTGAGAGCATGCGCGCTGCCGACACAGTGGCAGATCGACTGCGTCGCGAGGCGGACCGGGTCGCACAGGCCGCGGGGATTCGAGCGCAACAAGAACGCGCTCTCGCCGAACAAAAGGACGCGGAGGTCCTGGCTACAGATCTGCAAGCCAGCCTCGATGAGTGGCAGGTCCGGTGGGAGGCAGCTTGGGCTGGCGTCTCCAGCAGCCCCCAGTCGCCCCGCGAGATGCGTGCCGTGCTCAGGGAACACGCTGAACTCCTGACAGCAGCCCAGACAATTCGCACCTCCCTTGGTGAAGAAGACGGACTCAACCAGGAGATCGAGAGAGCCTGCCGTCGCCTCGGTGAGGCCCTCGAGGCCGTTGGTGAACCTCCGCTGCACGAACAACAGGACTTAGTTCGCTTGCTCGACAGAGCGCAGACCTGCCTCGAGGCCTTGGACGGCCTCCGACTGAAGCGAGAGCGGCAGCAAGAAGATGAAGTCCGATTGAAGGTGGATCTGGCGGTAGCTGAAGAGGAGCTGGAGTCCGCCGAGGGCCGGCTCAAGAGTTGGACTGAGAGTTGGCACGCGACGATGACGGCCGCAGGGCTCCCAGACACAACCACCCCAACAGAAGCTCTCGTTGCACTCGACCAGCGGCGAGAGTTGCTCGGACGCAAAGAGAAACTAGACGATCTCAGCCGACGCATGTTTGGCATAGAACGCGACGCGACTCAGTTCGAACAAGACGTGGAGAAGCTCTGCGCACTCGTGGCCCCAGACCTCCAGGGAAGACCCGCCACGGAAGCCGCCACAGTGCTCAATCAACGTCTCGCTCAAGGCCAGCGCGAGGCGACTCGAAGGCTGGAACTGACCAAGCAGGCGCAGGCTCGACAACAGGAGAGAGATGACGCGCAGGCACGTCTGACTCAGCTAGCCGATGACCTGAACACCCTGTGTAGCCAGGCCCTCTGCACGGATCCGTCTCAGCTCCAAGCAGTGGAGGAGCGGTGGCTTCAGGCACAAGACCTGAAGCGAGAGATACGACACCTGGAGGATGGTCTCCTGAGCCAGGGCGATGGCCTCTCTCTCGAACGCATCCTGGTCGAACTGGCTGAGGTCGATCCCGACGAACTCCCTGGCCTCATCTCAGCGCTGGACCGTGAGCAAGAGGCTCTAGAGGCACAGCGGTCCGCGCTGGACCAACGCATCGGAGCCGCTCGAGAGGCTCTCGACAGGATGGACAGTAGCGGGCGCGGAGCAGCAGGCGCACAAGACGCCGAAGCTCTCCTTGCGCGCATGAGCGTGGACGTGGAGCGCTATGTCCGGCTCCGACTCGCCGCTAAGGTCCTCCGGGAAGAGGTCGAGAGATACAGGAAGCAACATCAGGGCCCAGTGCTGTCTAGGGCGAGCGAGATCTTCCATCAGGTCACTCTCGCCGGTTTTCAGGGGCTGGAGACCGACTTCGACGCCCGGGATGAGTTGGTCCTCGTAGGCCTTCGAGACAACGGTGAGCGCGTGAGCGTCGATGGGCTCAGCGACGGAACTCGTGACCAACTGTATCTATCCCTTCGACTGGCCAGCATGGAAGACTGGCTGAGTCGAAACGAGCCCATTCCGCTCATACTCGATGATCTTCTCGTAAACTCCGACGACGATAGAGCTGCGGCTATTCTCCGCATCCTCAACACCTTGAGCCAACAGACCCAGGTCCTGTTCTTCACACACCACCAGCACGTAGTCGAATTGGCCCAAGAAACTCTGTCCTCAGGGGCCATGAAGGTTCACGAACTGGTTGCCTAACCGACTGCTTCAATCACCACCGGCGACCTCGATGCTCTTCAGCCCCCAACTCCACGCTCTCTTCATCGCCGTCGCCGTCCTTGGCACGGTCATCCTTGGCCGCTCGCTCGCTCGAAAGAAGACCTGGGCCGCCTTCCTGTTGTGGGCCGTTCCCATCACAGGGGCCCTCAGTGCAGCAGACCTGGTCCTCAGCTTCCTTGGATCACGCTGGTCACACTTGGCCCTGGATGGTGACAAAGGTGATCTCGTTCTCTTCGTCGTGGTGTTCATCATGGTGCTGATCCCCATCGAGTTGATCTACCAGGGCATCTGCGGGGCCATGGCCGAATCGGGAACCTTGCACAAACAGGCGCCCATTGAAGCGCCGGAGGCCAGGAGCTCCGACGCCGGGACTTTGAGCGTGGAGCATGAGGACGAGGGCGCCAGCTCATGATCTCAGGGCAGCGGAAGCCATCGCAGCGGTGACCCCCTCATGAGCAAGCGGACCGGTGGCAGGACCTGGGTGACAGTGGACAAGCGTGCTGCGCGCTCGGTGCGAGCAGGCCATCCCTGGATCTGGCCAGATGCCATCTCTGGAACAACACGGCTTCACGAGGGGGCCGAGATCGAAGTCAGAGATGTGCAGGGATCGTTTCTTGCTCGGGCATTGGCAGAGGGGCCCGAGCTAGGAACAGGACCAGCTCTGCGGATCATCACCCGCGATGCCCGTGACCCAGAGCTAGGCCGACTCTTGTTCCGGCGAATTAGTGCTGCTCGACGTCTTCGAGAGCGTTGTGTTGCTGAAGAGACCACCGGCTTTCGGCTGGTGCATGGCGAGGCCGACGACCTGCCAGGGCTTGTCGTAGACCGCTACGACACCACCTTGGTGGTCAAGCTGGACACCCAGGCATGGGAGCCGCACTTGAGCGCGGTGGCTACGGCGCTCAAGACCGAGGGGGGTCGACGGACAGACCACATCATTTACCGTCAGGACAACAACGTCCGAAACCTCTTCGGTGAACGAGCACCCGAGCAGGTCACAATCCGAGAGGATGGTCGGGATTACCTCGTTCGCCCCGGAGGCGGACAAAAGACAGGGTTCTTCCTCGACCAGCGACCGAACCGGAACGCTGTACAGGACCTGACTCGGCCTGGCGATCGTGCACTGAACCTCTTCAGCTATACGGGCGGATTTTCAGTCGCATTGGCGCTAGGAGGCGCTCAAGAGGTGGTCTCCGTGGACGCCAGTGCTTCGATTCTTGAGGATTGCGAAGCTCAGTTTCCACTCAACGACCTCGACTCAAAACAGCACCGTTTTCTCTCCCGGGACCTGTTCAGAGACCTCCCCCGCCTTGCCGAGGAAGAGCGCTCGAGGCCTTTCCAAGTCATCGTCTGCGATCCTCCCGCGCTGGCTCGAAGAAAGGCCGATCTGGACTCGGCCCGCCGAGCCTACCGACGGCTCCACAAGGGTCTTGGCCCCATGCTTGCCAAGGAGGGGGTGTTGGTCACCGCCTCATGCACCGCTCGACTGGGTCACGTGGAGCTGCTCGAAGACGCTCGCGCCGGACTCGCGGAGTCGGGGCGCAAGGTACTGCGAGTCCTCCAGAGGGGAGAAGCAGGGAGCGATCACCCCGTGTCTACCGCCTTTCCCGAAGGTCGCTACCTGTCCTGCCTTTGGCTCCTAGTGGGCTGAACCGGCTCCATCAAGCGACGAAGCTCATGCCCGATTCCCTGCTCGACCACCTGATGGATCGGCGGTCCAGCGTCATCCATGGCGACGATGACACCGGCCGGGCTGCTGTCGCGGCCATCTTCCGAGTGACTGAAGACCAGCCACAGCTCCTACTGATTCAGCGAGCGGTCCATGCCAATGACCCGTGGTCCGGCCAGATTGGCTTTCCCGGCGGTCGACACGAGCGAGGCGATCCCACCTTACAGGCGACTGCCGAACGAGAAACCCACGAAGAGATCGGCCTCAGCCTCCAGGGCGACCGAGCCTCATGCCTCGGCCCTCTCGATGACCTTCAGGCTCGCGCTCGAGCGCGGATCCTGCCCCTCGTCATCCGTCCCTTTGCCTTCGTTCTGGTGGGTGAGGGTGAAACACAGTTCCGGCTGAACGAAGAGGTCGATAGTGCCTTTTGGGTGCCGCTTGACCAGCTGGCCGACCCGAAGAGACGCATTTGGCACGACGCTCACCGCTCCACCCTCCCCTTCTCCTTTCCAGCCGTAGATCTGGGACAAGACCGCATTCTGTGGGGCCTCACGCATCACATGACCATGGGCATTCTCGAGCGCCTGGGTCGCGTCGAAGATGCCACGGCCCTGTGCATACCCCGCCCTCGACAGGAGTGACGAAGCACCGGCCGAGGCACGCGTCAGGACCCAGCTCAAGGCAGACCAGCCGCTCTCACCGACGTGGTCATTGCAGCCGAGCAGGTGAGAATCTCGGGACAGGGAACACCTGATCCGTTAGGTTGCGGCCGGAAATGCCATGAAACAGCCATCCTCCCCCCTCGAGAAGAAGCTCCTGTCCCGCGTTGGGCGGGCCATCAAAGACTTTGGCCTAATCGACGACGGAGACCGCATCCTCGTTGCCCTGTCTGGTGGCAAGGACTCGTACGCTCTGTTGCGCTTGCTCGACCGCCTCAGGATTCGAGCACCGGTTCGCTTCGAGCTCCTGCCCTGGCATCTAGATCAAGGACAACCCGGCTACGACGGCACGCCGCTGCGTAACTGGTTGGAAGAACGAGGTGGTCCCTATGTGATCTCCAGACAAGACACCTACTCCGTCGTGATGGACAAAGTGAAAGAGGGAGACACCTACTGCAGCCTCTGTAGTCGACTTCGGCGAGGCAGCCTCTACTCCGCCGCAGCCGAGTTGGAATGCAACAAGATTGCCCTAGGCCACCACGCCGACGACGCCATAGAGACTCTCCTACTGAACCTCATGTTCACCGGCCAGCTCAAGACCATGCCAGCCTGGCTCCAGGCGCAAGATGGACGAAACATCGTGATCCGACCGCTCATGCGATGTTTTGAGAGTGCGTTGGTGAGCTACGCCGAAGAACAGAACTTTCCGATCCTGCCCTGCAACCTCTGCGGCAGTCAGGACAACCTTCAGCGTCAAGCCGTCAAGGCTCTGATCAATCAGCTGGAGCAGAAGCACCCCAAGATCCGAGGCTCCATGCTGGCCGCGCTGACCCGAGTGCGGCCCTCGCACCTGTTGGATACAGAGCTCTGGCAACAGCTCGGGATGGGACCGGAAGGACTGGACAACGCTCCCCACGGGATCACCCGCCTGCAGTTGGCCCAGTGAGCGACCTCCAGTTTCTGTGAACGAGAACCGAACGAAACGGCGCCGCTCTGCCGAGGCCAAGCAGCGGGAGCCAAGCTGAGCGTGCCCATCTACGCACTTCCCGAGGAACACGTCTTCCCCGATCCAGCGCTGACCGACGAGAGTGGCATCCTGGCCATCGGCGGCGACCTCTCTCCCAGACGGCTGCTCCTCGCCTACTCCATGGGGATCTTTCCCTGGTATTCCGAAGGCCAGCCGATCTTGTGGCACTCTCCCGATCCACGCTTCGTCCTGGTTCCTGAACAGCTCAACATCTCTCGAAGCCTCCGAAGGAGTCTCCGCAACACCGACTACCAATGCCGCATGGACGAGGCCTTCGAGGACGTCATCACACAGTGTGCCCGGGTACCTCGACCTGGCCAGGACGGCACATGGATCACCCAGGACATGCACGAGGCGTATGTCACCCTCCATGAGCTGGGGTTCGCGCATTCGGTTGAGACCTACCTAGACGACGAACTGGTTGGGGGCTTGTACGGCGTTGCCCTCGGCTCCGCTTTTTTCGGCGAGTCCATGTTTGCCCTGCGCTCCGACGCATCGAAGGTGGCATTCGTTCGTCTCGTCCAACAACTGCAGGAGTGGGGCTTTGAGTTGATTGATTCTCAGGTGTACACCCAACATGTGGAACGCCTAGGTGCCCGGGAGATCCCCAGGGACGACTACCTGCAACGACTACGTCAGTGCATGGGGCGACCAACCCGAACCGGACCTTGGAAAATCAACAGTCCATGACCGACAAGCCACCGGCCATACTCTTCGATGTCATGGACACTCTCGTCCATGACCCCTATCGGCAAATGCCACAGTTCTTTGGCCTGAGCTGGGAGGAGCTCGCAGCGGCAAGAACCCCCGGACACTGGCCCGACTTCGAGACGGGTCGTATCGACGAGAAGAGCTTCTTGGATGGCTTCTTCGAAGACCGCCGCCCCTACGATCAAGAAGGCTTTCTAGACATCTTCGAGAGTGGCTACCGATGGCTACCTGGCATGGAGTCCATCCTGTCCGAGCTTCAGAACCTGGGCCGTGAGCTGCACGTGCTGTCCAACTACCCGCTTTGGTACCAACGCATCGAAACTAAGCTGAAGCTCTCGCAGTACCTTCCCTGGACATTCGTGTCCTGCCATACAGGGGTACGGAAGCCAGCAGTCGAGGCGTTCTTGGGTGCTGCGGAGACGCTGGGGCGCCCCCCCCAGGAGTGTCTGTTCATCGACAACATGTCCCACAACTGCGAGGCTGCCAGAGCCGTAGGCATGGACGCCATCGTCTTCGTGGATGCCGCCACGCTTCGCCGGGCACTGCTGGAGCGAGCGCTGCTCTGATCCAGAGACCACCCTACTTCCAGGCCTCCACAACAGACCAGTAACCCACCGTAGGCTGCAAGCGCGGCTCGCGGAAGCCCACATCACTCATCATCGTGCGTACCTCCCCAAAGGTGAGCTGCTGGCCTTCCGTCCAGAAGAGCATGTCCAGGGTCACGAGCGCATTGGCCGGCGGGCCACTGCGCTCATCATTCAACAGCTTCTCGTGCACGAGCACGCGGCCTCCAGAAGGGAGCGCATCAAAGGCGCTGGCGAGGAGCTCGCGACCCTGCTCCAGCGACCAGTCATGAAGGATCTGGGAGAACAAGATGACGTCGGGAGAGCCCGGCAGTTGATCCCGAAACATGTCGCCCGGCGCCAGGTCCAGTCGGTCCAGAAAACCCACTTCGGGGCTCTCTGCGTGCACCTGCTCGATTCTCAACCCGGTCTGCTTGCAGACCTCTGGCAAGTCCATGAGCACCGCTCTCAGATGTCTGTGGGACCGCAAGAGTTCCATCAGATAGACGCCAGAGCCGCCGCCCACCTCAAGCACACACCGGCTGTTGGAAAAGTCGATGCTCTGCGCCAGCGCAGCAGCCGGCCTCGCGGAGATGGAGTGCATGGCCTTCGTGAAGCGAGCTGCGCGCTCCGGGTCCGCGTCATGCGCTCCCCAGACCTCGTCACCATCGTAGACAGCCCCCTCGCCGGACTGCACCGACCGCAACAGTCGTTCGGGACTCAAGAAAGCGTCAAACTCCAGCTCGATCAATCCACAGAGCGACTTCGGGCGACCCGGAACCAGATACTCCACGGCCTCAGGGGTGGGCCGGTAGCCACGCTCGTCGCGGACCAACAGACGGAGGGCATGGAGGGAGACCAAGAGGGCGTCAGCCCCCCGAGCCGACACCCCGAAACGCTCGGCGACCTCGCTGGCGTGCGCAGGCCTCTCTTCCAGTCCGGCAAACAGGCCGAGGCGAACACCGACAGCCAGGCACGCCGAAGCGCGACTGCTGATATAGATGTCGTAGATGGCGGTATCATCAAGGGGCTGAAGAGTCATCGCATCACCGTTCAGGGGGGTAGGAAAGCCGCAGGCTACCTCGCCTCCTCGGGGCTGCCCAGCCACACCTGCTCGGTGCTGGTAGGCTGCGCGCCACAGGTGTGGCAGCGTCCACTGCGCACGAGCGAAAGAGCCATGGCAACCGATACACCATCGCCCCCAGTCCTCTGCCTGAACGGCGACTTGGTGCCCGAGGCTGAAGCAACGCTCTCACCCTTTGATCACGGAGTCACCGTAGGGGACGGTGTCTTCGAGACTCTTCGCACCTTCGGCCCCCAGATCTTCGCGTGGTCCCGCCACCACGATCGGCTCAGCCACTCTGCCACGGTGATGGGCCTGATGCCTGTAGGCAGTGACGTGCTGCGCGGATGGGCCGAGCGCGTGGTGCAGGCCAACAAACACCCCCACAGCAGAGTTCGAGTAACCCTAACTGGCGGGCCGTCAGCGCCATCGACGGCCCGGAGCGGCAGTGCCGTCACTGTACTGATCACTGCAACCCCACTGCAGCCTCCCCTCGCAGAAACAAAGGTGATCACGGTCCCCTGGACGCGCAACGAGCGGAGCGCCTTGGCCGGACTCAAGACAACCTCGTACGGCGAAAACGTCCGTGCACTGACCCGGGCCCACGAGCATGGGGCCACCGAGGCCTTGTTTGCCAACACCAACGACCAACTGTGTGAAGGGACGGGGACGAACATCTTTCTGGTTCGTGATAGCGCCCTCTATACACCGCCGCTGACCTCAGGCTGTCTTGCTGGAGTCACCCGGGCACTCGTCATCGAGCTTGCCGAACAGGAAGGCATCCAGGTGCATCAGGACCCCCTGCGCTTCACAGCCTTGGAAGAAGCGGAAGAAGCCTTCCTCACATCAACAACACGCTCTGTTCAGGGCATTCGGCAAGTGAACGAGCGCCTCCTGCCCACCTGCAATGGCGAGATCACCCGAACACTGTCAGCCGCCTTCGCTCGACTGGTAGAGCACGACTTAGACCCTTAGGCCCGAGTGTCTCAATAGACCTTGAGGTCATTGATGAACGAATCTGGGACGTCCGGGGTCGAGTAACCCGACCAGAAATCGAGCACCCAACCATCTCGGTGCCCCCGCCGGAAAGCATCCTGATCGGCCTCATCTGGCAAGCCCGGCAAGAAGTTCTTGCAGTAGACGTCCGCCCGGCCAAAGCCATACCAGAGCGCATCCTGGTGGTCCGCGGGAGCCACCTCCAGCAATTGGGCCCTCACCCGCTCTTGACACCCTGCGTTGGAGTAGCCCATTGCGAGCCCCTCCCAGACCAACAGGCGCACGTCGTCGGGCGCCTCGGCAGGCACATAAGTGCGCTCTTCCTGGTGTTCCTGTGACAACAAGAGCCCCACACCAAACCCTCGCCAAAACTCCTCTTGAGCTAGACCATCGAGCTTGTGCTGACCATCAAGCCCCTCCCAATCCGGCCAATGGCCCTTGGGCTCCATCGACCAAGAGGCGCTAATTCCCGCCCAGACCGCCCAGCGGGGCAGGCGCTGGGGGTCGATGGACTCCGGCTCCAAGGGGACCTCGAGGAATTGGCGCCGAACCCAGGGCTCGAACCCCTTTACAGACATCCAGGGCGCGGGAAAAACAGCTGGGCGAAACAACAATGCGAACCCCAACACGTGGAGCGCGAGCACAACGACCCAGGTCATCCGCGCCCAGGAATCAGCCATCCGGTCTATGGCCCACAGAAGGATGAGGGCTGGAAGTGGGGCCAGCGGCAAGAGATAGCGAGGACCATCGAAGTAGTGGATCTCGATCTTGAATCCGGTCACGACCACAGAGGCCGCATAGCAAGCCGTGGAGATCGCCAGCGCGAGGCACAGCTCACGAGCCACCCGTCTGTCCGCTCCGCTCTCCCTCTGTTCTTCCGCATGGTTCGCTTCCGTACCGCTGCCCACGCGCCCGCGCCAGGCAAAGACAACTGCGCCCACGATCAGGGTTGTGTAGAGCGCCCCCAGCGGCAGGTAGTGCAGATCCAGCGTCGATGGATCCACAACTCCAAACCCTGCGCCATAGGCCACCGTATTCCATAGATTTTCGAGGGTCCCTCCCAGGCCACTAGCTCGAAAGGCTCCGTCGGCCTCCAGGCCGGTGAGGGCCACCACGGGGTCGACCTGAGAACCGAATCGGCTGCTGTCTCTCGTTCGCAACACCAACAAGAGACCCGGGACAGCACCCAGACCGAGAAGACCGCAGCCCAGGAGGCCCTTCAAACGCCAAACCAGCCACAATAGGCCTGGCAGTAGCGGCGCGAGAGCAAAGCCGCAGTAGGTGCCCAGGCCAGCAGCTAGACCACTGGCAATCAACCAAAGCCAGGGCCGTCCACGACCGACGGCCCCAATAGACAGCAACAGTGCCAGGCCGTACCAAGCGGAGGCTCCGAGGTGGGCAAAAATCGAGCTGGTGGAGAGTGCGGCCCGCTGCACCAGCGGGAGTGGAAGCAAGAACAGAACTACTGCGAGCCAGCGGGCTCCTCCAGGCACTACACGACGGGCCAAGAGAAACCACAAGGTGGCCCAGAGCGCCGCTCCCAGGATCCCGAAAAGCTTGAGTGTCCACAGAGAACTCCCCAGCACTGCAAAGAGGGGCCACAGCAAGGGCTCGAGGAGCAGTCGAGACCCCTCACGCGGATAGGTCTGAAAGGTCCCTGCTGGCTGATCAACACCATCCAGGAGCGCCACGCCAAAGTTGCCGTACTCCAGCTCCTCAAGATCGATGACATCGAACGAGCCCGACAGCAACACGAGATGCACGACGACGAAGCCGACAAAGACGACGAAGCCAGCCCTCCGATCCGAGCGAAGCAGGCTGGCCAGCAGGGAAGAGGTGGGGGACAACGAGTCAGCGCCAGTCATTGGGGGGAGGATAGCGACGGCCGTGCTAACCATGTGCGGCGACTGGGGTTGGGCTTGAAGTTGCGGGGCTGAACCTCGGCATCGAACCCCGCGTCGGTCAACAACTGCACCAGTTCATCGTCGCCATACCGACGCAGAGAAAGACCGCTGCGAGACCGGCGCACCACAGAGCCTGCCAAGGCCAGAGCGTTGCCGGGCGCTCTCAGCAGTCGATCAGAGAGAAGATCGGAGCGGAGAGTCGCCAGCAAGTCCGAGGGCAGGCTGTAGTCGGACGGCACGACATCAACGAGGGCAAGGACCCCGTCTTTTTTGAGCCAACGCAGCGATCCTGAGAGCAGAGCAGTGCGCTCCTCATCGGTCAGGTATTGCAGTACGGAACAGACCACAACAGCATCCAAGACGCCCTCCCCCAGCAGGGCAAGCTCGTCGTCACCCAAGACCGACACTCCGCTGCGGCACCCAGGACCCTGACGCACCTGTTCCTGGAAGTGGGGGGAACGATCGTAGAGCAGCACCTCAACCCCTGCGTCCAGCCAAGGGGAGACACCAAGAGCAGGGCCACACCCGTAGTCGAGTATCACGGAGCCCGAGCCCAGTCCCAGGGCCGCCCCAGCAGCCTCGCTGACGCGCCTCGCATCCAACGCGGTGGTTGTGCGCGGACCAAAGAGCCGCGAAGGCCGCTCCCAGATGTCCATCCAGTGGTTCACAGTGTGCAGAATATCCGGCCCATGCCTCTGGGGCATGTACCTCGGCTCATTGGCACCCGGGACAGGGGGCAGAGACCGACGTAGATGTGCTCCCTGTCGGGCCCGGGTGTAGACTTCTCAGGCGGTCGATGAAGCTCTCTGTCATCATCCCGGCCTATAACGAAGAGGCCCGTATCCTGCCGACCCTCCAGCGGTTCGGGGAGACCCTCGCCTCGAGTATCCCGGAACTCGAAGTCCTGGTCGGAGATGACGGCAGCAGCGACAACACAGCTGAGGTCGTCAGCGCTTTCTGCCTTGACCATCATTGGTGCCGACTAGTCTCGCGGCAGTCCAACCAGGGCAAGGGCGCAATTCTTCGCGAGCTGGTCGCAGAGACCACCGGGGACATCGTCATCTATTCGGACGCCGACATGCCCGTAGACCCAGAGTACTTTCCCCGTCTCTTCGGTCCCATCTGCGATGGAGCAGCCGACCTGGTGCAGGTGTCCCGGTGGCTCTCTGATTCACCGACCGTGGAGCACGTGCCCACCCTGCGTGTGCTGATCAGCCAGGCCTTCCGCTTAGCGACACTACCCATAAAGCCAGCCGGCCTCACCGACACTCAGTGCGGCTGCAAGGCCCTGCGAGGCGAGCTCGCTCGCGACTTGTTCTCTCGACTGGTCATCGATGGATTCGCCTTCGACCTCGAGTTGCTCCTGCTTGCCCAGGCTCGTGACTGCACCATCCTGGAACTCCCGCTCCCGGTGCGCCACGTCATCGGCAGCAGTATTCAGCCCTTTCAGGACTCACTCACCATGGTGCGCGATCTCGTGAGGCTCCAGTGGTCCACCTGGACTGGCCGATCGGAGGACCCGTGAGTCGACGACTGGTGGTCGTGGCGGACGATCTTGGCGCCTCTCCAGCAATAAACAGGGGGGTCCTTGAGGCCCATCGAAACGGAATTGTCACTGCAGCATCTCTGCTGGTAGGGATGCAACACACCCAAGTCGCCGTGGAGCAAGCAAGAGACCTCGGGCTCCCCCTCGGTCTCCACCTGCGCTTGACCCTGGGCGCACCCTTGACCCATGGCCCAGCCAGAGTCGGGCTCTGTGACAACGGAGAGTTCCTCCCCCCACTCCGCTTTCTAGGGCGGCTCGCCAGCGGCGGAAGCGACCTGCAAGAGGCCCTGGCCACAGAGCTCCGGGCGCAGATGGATGCTTTCCTGACCCTTGTCCCCCAGCCAGACCACATCAACGCCCACCATCATCTGCACGTACACCCCGCCGTTCTTGCTCCTCTGATCCAGGTAGCTCGGGACTTCGATTTTCCAGCTCTGAGGTGGCCCGTGGAGCCCATGGGCTCCCGCGGCAGTGCCACCCGCACCGGTGAGGCCATTGCGCTCCGGCTTCTGGCCACACGGGGCCGATACATGCTGGGGGAAAGTGCTCTCAAGACCTCCGACCACTTTCGAGGGCTGCGGCTCATGGACGGTCGGCTGACCACCGAGCGCCTCTGCCATGTTTTGGAAACACTGACCGAGGGCACCACCGAGTTGATGGTTCATCCAGCACTGGGCGACGGCGCATCCAAAGCCGGCATCCGGGAAGCCGACACTCTCCGTCACCCAGACGTGGCTGCAGCCATCCAGGCGAAGGGAGTGGAGCTGATGTCCTTCAGGGAGGCTGTTGCCTGGGGCCAACCGAGCACTGGCAGAACCCCATAGCCCCAGCTCCAGTACAAGGGATTTCGCCTCGTGCACACCATTGACACGAGGCATCCTGCCGGAGAGCATTCGTTCCGGTCGACACGGCAAGTGCCGGCTGCGCGAGGAGGCAACAATGAAGCGACGAGAGTTCCTGAAGCAGGCCGTAGCCGGAGCCGCGGGGGTCGCAGGAGCCGCGGCAGCAACCGGCTGTGGTTCGAGTTCGTCTGGAGGCGACAACTTTGGCGCAGAGGGGCCGAGATCGGCGACGACAGGGGCGCCCGCTGTCCACACCCAACCCAAGGTCAGCTGGCGACTCACATCCAGCTTCCCTCGAGGCCTCGACACCATCTTCGGAGGAGCAGAAGTGCTCGCCGAGCGGGTCGCAGCCATGTCCAACGGCGCCTTCACGATCCAGACCCATCCCGCTGGCGAGATCGTCCCTGGCCTACAGGTACTCGATGCCGTACAGCAAGGCACAGTCGAAGTAGGTCAGACCGCGAGCTACTACTACACTGGCAAGAACCCGGCGCTCGCCTTCGATACCTGCGTCCCCTTCGGGCTCACCGCGAGACAACAGACAGCATGGCTGGAGGAGGGGGGTGGCCTCGAGCTCTTACGAGACCTGTTCGCCGACTTCAACATCATCAACTTCCCAGGAGGCAACACGGGCGCTCAAATGGGGGGCTGGTTCAAAAAGGAGATCAACTCGGCCCACGACCTGAAGGGCCTCAAGATCCGTATCCCCGGCTTGGGTGGAGAGGTAATGAACCGCCTGGGAGCAACAGTCCAGGTCCTGGCCGGGGGCGACATCTATCCGGCGCTCGAACGCGGTGTCATCGACGCTACCGAGTGGGTCGGTCCCTACGACGACGAGAAGCTCGGTTTCTATAAGGTCGCCAAGTACTACTACTACCCGGGCTGGTGGGAGCCGGGCCCCTCGCTGTCGTTCTACGTCAACCGAGACGACTGGGCCCAGCTGCCCCGCGACTACCAGGCAATCTTCACCAGCGCTGCCAAGGATGCGGCGGTCGTCATGCAGGCTCGCTATGACGCTCGAAATCCGGCCGCGCTGTCCCGCCTCCTGGGGCAAGGTGTTCAGCTCAAGAAGTTCTCCGACGACATCATGGACGCGGCCCAGAAGGCCACATTCGAAATACTCGAAGAACAGGCCGAGGCGGACCCCCGCTACCGGGCCGTCTACGAGCCCTGGAAGAAAGCGCGCAGTGAGGCCTTTCGCTGGTGGGGAACCGCAGAGCTTGCTTACTCTCAGTTCGCATATCGGGGTGCCTGAGCGCCAAGACGACCTGCAGCGCTACACCGCCAGCAGTCAAGCCAAAGGGTGTCGTCATAGGGCCGCTGTTCTGGTGGCTTACTTCAAGAGACCGGTAACCAGCTCGGGGAACAAGCACAGCAGAGTCAGCCCCAAGAGCTGGATGACGATGAACGGGATCACTCCGCGATAGATCGCTGAGGTCGGCACAGACTCGGGTGTGACTCCTCGCAGATAGAACAGCGCGAAGCCAAATGGCGGCGTGAGAAACGATGTCTGGAGGTTCATCCCAATCATGACGCCGAACCAGACCAGGTCGATGCCCAGAGCCCGAGCAGCCGGAACGAGCAGCGGCAAGATGATGAAGGCGATCTCAAAGAAGTCGATGAAGAAGCCCAGGATGAAGATCACGAGATTAGCGACCACCAGCAAGCCAATCTTCCCTCCGGGCAGGTCTGTCAGGTGGCCTTCGATCCACGCATCGCCACCCAAGCCACGGAACACCAAGGCAAAGGCCGTGGAGCCGATGAGCAGGAAGATCACCATCGAGGTCAGCCTGGTCGTGTAGCGCATCGTCTCGGTCAAGGCCCGGAGATCCAGGCGACGATTCAGTCGAGCCAGGATCATGGCGCCCACTGCGCCGAGCGCGCCGGCCTCGGTGGGCGCAGCCAGACCTACGAAAATGCTCCCCAGCACAACCAGGATGAGAACGAGCGGCGGCAAGAGGACCAACAGCACCTGCTTGGCCAGCTCCCACCCCAGCGGAACACGCTCTTCCACTGGCAGGGCCGGAGCCGCTTCGGGCTGAAAGAACGCTACGCCCATCACGTAGAGAGCGTAAAAGCCTGCCAACATCAGCCCCGGGAGTAGAGCGCCCACAAACAGGTCGCCCACCGAGACCCCCATTTGGTCTGCCAGCACAACCAGCACGACGCTGGGCGGAATAATTTGCCCAAGGGTCCCGGAAGCGGTGATGACACCGGTGGAGAGCTCCGGTGAGTACCCGTAGCGGAGCATTACGGGAAGCGAGATGAGCCCCATGGCTACCACCGAGGCGCCCACGACACCGGTGGCCGCAGCCAACAGCGCTCCCACCAGCACCACGGCCAGCGCCAGCCCACCACGCAACGAACCGAAGAGCATCCCAATCGTGCGCAAGAGGTCCTCGGCCAGCTTGCTCTTCTCGAGCATCGTGCCCATGAAGATGAAGAACGGAACAGCCAGGAGGACGTAGTTCTCCATGATGCCGAACGTTCGCCCCGAGAAGGCGGTCATCAGATCCCAGTCGAAGTACCCCGCCTGCACCCCGAGGGCGGCGAACACCAGCGAGGTGCCGCCCAGCGCAAAGGCGACCGGATAGCCCGAAAAGATCAGGGCAAAGACGACCACGAACATGAGCGGTCCAAGCGGCAAGTCAGCCACGGTCGGCCTCCCCCGCATGCTGGGAATCCCCAGGGGCCGATGACTCCGCTGGAGGCAAGTCGCTCGAGCTGCGCTCTACGAGCCGTCGGATGCTGCGAACCACTTCCGCGTGCCCCTGCATCGCAACCAGCAAGAACGCGAGAGGCACGAAGGTCTTCAGCGGATAGCGAGGCAAGCCTCCTGGGTCGGGCGAGACCTCTCGGACACCCCAAGAGTTCTCGACGAGCGGCAAGCTGAACCAGATGGCACAAGCACAAAAAGGCAAGAGGAACAGGAGCGTGCCCAACAGATCCACCCAGGCCCGACCACGCAGCGACAAGCGGCCATAGAAGACGTCCACTCGGACGTGGCCATCCTCCCGAAGAGTCCATGCTCCAGCCAACAGAAAGACCAAGCTGAACATGTACCACTGGGTCTCAATGAGCGCATTGGAGCTCAGATGGATGTCGCTGTACTGGTCCAGCTTTCGGGCAACTGCGTTGTAGGCACCCACCAGCACCATGCCCAGCGCCAACCAGGCAACGAGAGTGCCAACCCGGGAGGTCGCTCTGCTCACGAGCCCGGCGATGCGGCGATGGATCTCGACTGCCCGCCCAACCCAGGCTGTCGAAGCAAACAGCAGGTAGCTCGCAAACAAGAACAAAAGGAGGCCTGAACCCGGAGTCGCGCCCCCCCCGCTGACTGTCGCTTCGGCTGCTTCGGGCAAGAGAGCTAGCCGCGATGCGAAACGGTCCCCATAGGACCGAGCGGCCTGGGGGACATAGAAGCCCAGTGCCAGGAGAGCATGGACAAGCGAGACCGCCCCCACACCAAAGAGAAGCCAACTGCGGCGCAACAAGAGGAGACAGACTGCCAAGATGGCTAGGACGAGAGCACCCTTGCCAAACCAGGGCTCCAGTCCCCCGGCAGTCGAGATGAGAGGGAAGCCTCGTGCCCCCACAGGCACCCCAAGGTCGGCGAGCCCCAGCACCGAGTCCACGCGCACCGTAGTCCGTACCCATGGCAGAAACACGCTCACGACCATCAATGTGGCGGCGGCGAGGCCCGAGATCGTGCTGAGGCGCTCTGCACGTTTGCCGAGATTGGGTTCTGATCTGATCGAAACGCTCACTCTGCCGTGCCACCCTCCTGGTCCTGCCGCGGAGGTTACCAGCACAGCGACCCCACACCACAGACCAAGGGCTTGGGCTCATGTACAATCCAGCGCCGCTGGAACCGCCGAGTCCCGGCCTGGAGACAACCGTGTCCATTTCAGACGACTTCAAGAACACGCTGGCGTCCTGGCCCTCGGGGGTGACTGTCGTCACGGCACAGGTCGAGGGGCTGGTCTACGGACTCACCGTCTCGAGCTTCTCTTCGCTCTCGATGGATCCTCCTCTGATCCTCGTTTGCCTAAACAACGCCAACCGCCTCCCATCGATGATTGTGGAAGCTGGACAGTTCGGGGTCAGCATCCTAGACCGCAGCCAGGAGACAGCCTCCAACCACTTCGCACGCGCCGGTCGCACCCCATCCGACGACTTTGCCAGCCAGGGAGGAGCGTGGCTCTCGCCGGACCTCCCAGTCGTGGCAGATGCGCTGGGTCACATCGCCTGTAGACACCACGAATCCGTGCTCCAGGGCGACCACACAATCATCATTGGCGAAGTGCAACAAGCCTCGGCCAACGAGGACGGCCAGCCGCTGGTCTACTACCGAAGAGCCTATCGGAGCGTCGCTACAAGTTGAGTAGAGCCCAGCCACTTAGCTCATGGCTGTTCCGAAGACCCCACAGGATCCCCAGCCGAACCCGGCAAGAGGCCGCGCTCCAGGGCTAGCTGAACAACCCCCTCCACAATCAGAGCGCTGCCCTTCGGGTTGGGGTGACACTCGTCGTAGATGAGATCCTCGAGATAGTGGCTGCGGCTGTTCTCCCGCTGCCAGGAGCGGAACACTTGGCCAGCGGGCAGCAAGGGAACACCCTCACCTTCCGCCACCCCCTGAATCACCTCATTGACCAACAAGGGACTACTGAAGTCACCTACCGCCTTCTCGCGGGCCTGCAAGAACGCATCGAGCGCTTCTTGGTGACGTCCCAGCCCTTCCAGGGCGCGAGCCTTCCCCGACTGAGGCAGTGGGGCCCCCGAGTCCGCCTGGACTGCCGCCTCGAACAACAGGAGAGCCTCCTCGAACTGGCCCCGC
>PBPL01000161.1 GCA_002724675.1 Deltaproteobacteria bacterium
CCCTGGACACACTCATTGGACCGGTGTGGCTGAGTCCTGCCGAACATGCCGAGCTGGAGCCCCTGTTGATCTGGCTAGAGCGCGAGGCTCCACCCGGTCCGCTTTGGGTGCCGACGGACCAGCCGCTCTACTACGCGCTAGCCGGCCGTTCGGACGTCACGGGCTACGCCTCTCTGGACTCCTATCTCACCAGCTCTCGAGAGCAAGACCGGCTCTTGGAGCGCCTCCGCTCCGAGCCTCCTGCCGTCGCGCTTGTGCGTCCATCGCTTGAGTTCGACACACCGCTGGAAGAACTCGAGGCCTCAGCGTCTGGGGTTCATGCTTACCTCAGCGAGCACTACCGAGAAGTGCGGCAGTTCGGGCTGACCCGGGCCTTCTTGCGGCGCGAGGCTGGCCGCGATCAGTCCTCGAACAAGTAGGCCGAGACGGCGGTGAACTCGAATACCACTGAGATCTGCTGGCAGATGCCGGCGGCGTCTGGCTGCAGGTCCGCGCGTGTGTTGAGCACCGTGTCGATGAGCGACCTCACTTCGTCACCGACTCCGTCGATCATGGCCATGTTGTCCTTGACCTCTTGAACGCTCACACCGCCGCCGAATCGCCCCCGGTACTCGCCGATGCCCAGCATGTCGATCTCGATGACACCGTCCAGCAGAGTCAAGTCGATGTACTCGTCGAAGATCTGGAGCGGTAGGCGATACTCGAACGGGCTCCCTTCGAGCGTGGCACCAGTGATCTCGGCGCAGTCGATGGCGTGATGTGGGGCATCTAGGTTGCGGTCGTAGGTCTGTCCGCCTAGCAGTCGGTCGTTGCTGCCCAGCTTGGGCTCGCCCGTGCCTCGTAGCACGGAGAGTCCCACGCAAGCCCCCGGTGTCCAGGTCTCCAGGCCGTCCATCTCGAACATCAGCAGCAGCTCGCCTGAGTTGACCGCCGCCTGAATCAGGGCCTGTACAGCGACCCCCTCGGTGAGTTCGAGCGCGGGGAGAACGCTCGCAAAGGAGTTGTCGATCCCCGCTCGACCTTCTGGGTCTTGGAGGTCAGGGATCCCGCAGCCTCCGGTGTCGTTCTCATCACTGGTGCGTTCGTCCAGGTCGAAGCCCACGGAGACGCCGCTGGGCTCTTCTGAGGCAAAGTAGAGCTCGCTCACGACGGCGACAGTGGGTTCGGAGCCTTGGGGCTGACACCCCAGGGCGGTCATGGCAGCCGCGCTGAAGATGGCCAGGTGCGCGTGCAGCGGAGCCCTTCTTCTCATAGTTCGATGGCTCCGAGGCCCTCGGTTGTGTGGGCATCTCCGCTGCCGAACTCTGGTGCGAGAATCCCCATGGCACGGATCAGGGTCAGCATGACCTGGGAGGCGTTCTCGCGTGTGGTCGAGCGATAGTGGAGCCCTTGTCTTAGTGCCCCACAGGCTCCCCCAGAGACGATGATTGGGAAGTCATCCAGCGAGTGGGTGCGTCCGTAGGACACGTCCGTGGTGGCGAGCACCGCGCAGTGGTCGAGGAGGGTCCCATCACCCTCTTGGATGCGATTCAGTGACTCAATGAAGTAGGCGACCTCAGCCATGATCTGGACCATGACTTCGTGAACCTGGGGCTGAGGGTCGACCTCGTCGTGAGTCAGTCGATGGTGGCCGTCTTCCATGCCCGGAAACACGAAGTTGTCCACGGGTCGGGTGAAGACGTTGCTGAACACCCGGGCTTGGTCGCAGGCGAGCGACATGGCGATCAGGTCACAGAGCAGCCGATTGCGCTGGGACAGCGAAGCGATGGCTTCATCGAGGATGGGTTCTTCGGGGCGTAGGCAGGCGGCCAGATCGGGTGGGTCTTCTTCCATGCGAGCCAGCCGCAGCTCGAGGTCGCGGATCCCATCGAAGTGCTGCTCCAAGCGTATCTGGTCAGAAGCCCCCACTCGGCCCTTGAGCGAGTCGATGCGCTCCATGACGGCGTCGAGAACGCTCCGACGGAGACCAAGGCGAGGGTCGATGACCGGCTCTTCCCCTGGGGCGGTGAAGCCAGCCCCGAACAGGCGCTCGAACAGGGCGTGCGGAGAAGTCTCTGGAGGGTTGCTGCTGTGGGGGCCATTGAAGGACAGCCCGGCGCCTGGATGGGCTCCCACCTCCAGTGACCGGAAGCGGGTCTCGCCCCCAATCTCGGCGGCGATGATCTGATCGATGCTGGGGCCGGCAAACGTGTTGTCGCCCTCTTCTCCCAGGGGGGCGATGCCGCTGAGGAAGCCTGCGGCTCCCGAGTAGTGGGGGATCTCGTTGACTACGCGAACCTCGGTGCCGCTCACGACGGAGATCAAGTGCTTCACATCGGCAAGGGGGGCCAGCTGATCGGAGAGACTCCACTCGTCCCCTTGTCCGGTGGACTGGGGGATCCAGCGGTCGGGCAGGACGCCGTTGCCCCAGAAGAACAAGCCGAAGCGGGCGGGCAGTGAGCAGCCGTCGGCGTAGGCGGTGCCCGACGCATTGAGGAAGGCCTCGAGCGGCGGCAGCCCGACCGTTACAGCCGCGCCGCCCAGCAGCCCTCGAAGAACTGTTCGGCGGCTAGGTACTCGCTCGACCCCGACAGGAAGCCATCGCGTGGCGCGCCCAGGAAGCTTTCTGGTCATGGAGAGGCCTCTTCCGAGATCGTCCCCGCCTGTCGGAAGAGGGGACTTGTCACGAGGTCTTCCACCAGCTCTGCCACCAGGTGCTTCCGGAGGGCGAACTGGTCGCTGAGCCAGTCGAGACCATCTTGTTGGTCTTGCCGCTCTTCGACGCCGGTGGCGTAGCGCACAAAGGTCTGGACTGCACACGGGATGAAGTCGGGGTGGTCGTGGATGGCACTTGCCAGTCCACTGGCATCGTCGAATTGGATGCCATCCAGTTCACCGCTGGCATCGATGGCTACCCCCTCTTCGCTGGCTCGGTAGCGGCCGATGCCGTCGAAGTGTTCGAGGCCCAGGCCCGGTAGATCCATCAGCCGATGGCACCCGCCACAGCTGGGGTCCTCTAGATGTCGCTGGACTCGCTCCCGCAGCGTGCGGGCCTCCTCCGACACGGGTGGGATCGATGTGTCCACATCAGCGAGGGCTCCGGGCAGATCCTGACAGAGCAGCACCTCACGAAGAAAGCGCCCTCTCAAGGTGGGTGACGAAGAGACGGGGTGAGCATGCAGACTCAAGAAGCTTGCTTGGCCTAGCAGCCCTCGGCGGGGACGATCGGGATCGAGGGCCGCCTCGGCAAAGCCGTCGCGCGCCGGAGCCCGCATGTCGTAGAGCGCCGCCAATTCTCGGTTGATGAACGTGCGTCGGGTCGTCAGGAGATCCCGGAGGTCTCCTGCTTCCTCCAGGGCGAGCGTCTCGAACGTGAGCAGTGTTTCCTCACGCGCCGAGGCGCCGAGAGTGTCGCTCATGTGCATGAACACCGAGGTCTCTTTGTACAGATCATCGAGATCCGCCAGCTGGAGAAAGTCGGCAAACCAGGCGCGGAGACCTTCGCGTGATCGGGGGGAGGTCAGTAGCCGCTCCAGCTGCACCCGAAGGCCTTGCTCCTGGGTGAGCTCGCCTCGCTCCGCTGCGTCCAGGAGCTCGTCATCGGGAGTGGAGTTCCAGAGGAGGAAGCTCAAGCGCGAGGCCATCTCGTAGTCGCTGTACCGTCGGGCCCAGGCTCCGGTGGGGTCGGCCTCGCCCAGCTCGATGCGGTAGAGGAACTCGGGCGCCAGGAGGAGCCCGGCGAGCGCGAACTCCAGGCCGCCGTAGAAGTCACCCAGGGTGGATGCGCCCTGGTCTGCCACCCCCGTCAGTCGTTGGACCTCATCGTCGGTCAAGGGCCTGCGCCATGCCCGCCGACCGAACTCGGACACAAAGGTCTCGGCGCATGCCGAGTCCACAGGTCCTGTGGGCGTGCAAGGCACCAGCGCCCCACGCCGGTCTTCCGCCATGGCTTGCTCTGCGAGCACATAGGCGGCTTGCTCGAAGTTCTCGGTGCCGCGGGGCGAGAGGGCTGCCTTGGAGGCGCCCACTTCGAGCAGCCCACCGGCGCGAAGATCGGGCTCTAGCCCTTCGGGGATGTACAGGTCATCGCCCAGGAGATCGCCGATCGTATTGTGGAATTGGGCCGCGGTGAGCCGCCGCAGCACAGGCGGCTCGGGGGTGATGTCGGGCATGGGCTGGGGACAGCCGGCGAGCAGCGTCAGGGCGAGCAGAGCAACGGCAGGGCCCGAGAGTCTCATCAGCGCGCAGCCTAGCAGGGGGGCAGGATCGTTGATGGACTTTGTGGTTGTGTGTCGACGGTCGCTCTCGGACCCCAGGGTGCGCGTGCTCAGCGCCGCTGAAACGTCACGCGCTCGGACACCAGCTCAGAGCCATCGAGGATCGCCAGGGTGGTCTCGGTGCTGTCTTGGAGCACGAGGTTCCGCGCGAACGCCAGAGCGTAGGTGTTCACAATGGAAAAGCCTTCGTCGCTGGGCACCTCTGGGCAGGTGCCCAGTCCGAACAGTTGATGGCATCCCCCTTCGATGTCGATCCACGTCATGTCCACCTGATCCGCTCGTTCCCAGGTTCCGTCCACGGCCCCAGCATCCAGGCTTCCACTCATCTGAAGCATGGGGAGGCTCACCGCGTTCAGCCCGGTGGCTCCGAACCACTCTTCTCGGCCGCTTCCGGCCATGGGGAGCCCGCCCACGAGCCGCGGGTCGCCGGCGCTCACTTCGAAGGCATCGAGCAGATCGTCGGAGCACTGCTCTTGCGTGTAGGAGCCAGCATCACACTGTGCCTGGATCTGCGTCCGGTCGAAGCGTGCTCCCACTGCCGCCCAGACCGTGTAGGCGCCGAAGCTGTGGCCGGCCACAGTGACCTGGCTGGTGTGGGCGAGCCCCGGCAGGGCGGCGGGATGGCCGTCGTCACTGTTGCCGGCCTCCAGCTGATCCAGCGCGTGGGCGATGTCCGAGGGCCGATCCAGCCACAGGGACAGGGGGCGGGGACTCTGGTGTGTGCTCAGCGTGTTGCCCGTGTGATCGGGGGCGACAGCAAGCCAGCCGTGGCTCGCAAAGTGACGCATCAGGTATGCGCTGGCCCCCGCAAAGCCCTGGTTGCCGTGTGAGTAGGCCAGCACCGGGTAGCCCTCCGCATGGACCGGAGCCTCCGGCGTCGCACCCACAAGGCTCTGCTCATCGGGGAACATGAACTCGTAGGTGGCAGTCTCTCCGCTCTCGTCGAGCGTGGGGTACCAGAGGTGAATCACAATGCTGCGCTGCTCTGTGCTGCCTGGGGGGATGTAGGTGCTCTCCCAGGTGCGATAGCCCACCGAGTAGGGGCCGGGCTCGGACACGGCCCAGCTGATGGGATCCGGCGGGGGATCGGCCGCGTCCTGGGGGGCGGGACAGCCCAGCCCGAGGCACAGGCTGAGGCCGAGGGCCAGGAGCGGTGTGGTGGTGCGGAGCAGGGCCGTCATCGGTATCAGAAGCAACTGAGGGTGATGTCGAAAGCACCTCCCTGGCCCATGAGACTGTCGACGGCGATGTAGTAGCTGACACCTTCGGTGATGCTGAAGGTCGAAAACGTATCTCCATACTGGGTGCAGGCGGCAGACTCGCAGCCAGAGCCGGCGTTGGGGATCAGGAAGAGGTCGAGGCCGGGAGCGCCAGTGACGATGAGGGCCTGTGCCGAGGTGTGGGTGGCCGGCGCCACGAACTCGTAGATGACTTCGGGGCCGCCGTAGCCCGTGTGGGGCGTGGAGGTACTGGGCGACGTTCCACAGCTCCAGTAGGGCACATCACTGAAGCCGAGGCTGCTGTGTTGGGCGGACTTGGTCTCTCCGCACAGGATCGGTGCGACGGGGACGCACGAGAAGCTGGTGCCCGAGCAGATGCTGTCCCAGGCGCAGTCCGAGTCGTTGCAGTCGATGGCTCCGTCGCTGTCGTCGTCGACGCCGTTGGTGCAGTCGCCCTCCATGCAGTACATCTCCATGGAGCAGTCTGGGTCTGCGCAGTCGATCAGCCCGTCGCCCTCGTCGTCCATGTTGTCGCTGCAGTTGCTCTCGTAGCAGCCGGGGGCCCAGGAGCAGTCGCCATCCGCACAGTCGGCGAGGCCGTCGCCGTCGTTGTCGAGGCCGTCTCCGCAGTCCATTTCCATACAGGCCGTCATCCAGGAGCAGTCGTCGTCTGCGCAGTCGGTGAAGCCGTCGCCGTCATTGTCCACGCCGTCTGCGCAGTCCATCTCTATGCAGCCTGGGATGATCGAGCAATCCGGATCGACGCAGTCCGTCATGCCGTCGCTGTCGTTGTCGATCCCATCCGTGCAGTCCATCTCCATGCACTCAGCATCGCCCCAGCAGTCGTCATCCTCACAGTCGGTCCAGCCGTCGTTGTCGTTGTCGAGGCCGTCCGTGCAGTCCAGCTCGAAGTCCGTGGGGAACGAGTCGTCGTCGTCCTCTGCGGTGTCGTCGTCATCTGCGGTGTCGTCGTCATCCGCGGCATCCGCGGTGTCGTCGTCATCCGCGGCATCCGCGGTGTCGTCATCGCCGGTGTCGTCATCGCCTGTGTCGTCGTCTCCTGCGGAGTCGTCGTCGTCGCCAGCGCAGGCGGGATCGGCGACGCAGCCCTCATCGTCGCAGTCGATGTAGCTGTCATTGTCGTTGTCCAGCTCGTCCGCACACTCGCCCTCGGCGTCGCCTTCGATCTGTTCTTCCATGTTGGATGGGCGGTAGCCCGTGCAGGCTGTGGGGAGGGTGAGCGCGACGAGCAGCAAGAGCCAGCCGACCAGGCTTGTTTCCCTCGATGGGCTCATGAGGACAGGGGGTGTTGGCTGCACAGCGACCTCCGGTGACAGTGGGCATTGTAGCGATGCCGCTGTGGGCGGAGCGCCGGATTGGTGCGGAGGCTCGGGCGAGTTGTGGTGCTAAGGGGGGCTAGGACTAGGGAATCGGGCCATCACAGCTTCCTTCGCCGTAGCAATCCGGGTCATCGCAGTCGAACAGCCCGTCGCCGTCGTTGTCCACTCCGTCGGAGCAGTCGCTCCAGGGGTAGTAGCCCTCGTCACAGTCACTGTCGCCGATGCAGTCCGAGTCCGCGCAGTCGAGATCGCCGTCGCCGTCGTTGTCGATGCCATCGACGCAGTTGCCCGAGTAGTCCTCGTCGCATTCGTTGTCACCGTTACAGTCGGAGTCCTCGCAGTCCGTGTCGCCATCGAGGTCGTTGTCGATGCCGTCGCTGCAGTCGCCCGACCAGTAGGACTCGTCACAGTCATTTTGGCTACTGCAGTCGCTGTCGTCGCAGTCGGTATCGCCATCGAGGTCGTTGTCGATGCCATCGAGACAGTTGTCCGAGTACGACTCATCACAGTCGGAGTCGTCGCTGCAGTCGGGATCTGCGCAGTCGATGAGGCCGTTGTTGTCGTTATCGACACCGTCGTTACAGCCGTTGAATGAGTAGCCCTCGTCGCAGTTGCTGGCATCGTCACAGTCGGGGTCGTCGCAGTCGAACAGTCCGTCGCCGTCGTTGTCGTCGCTGTCGTCGCAGTCGGAGCTGTTGTAGCCCTCGTCACAGTCACTGTCGCCGACGCAGTCCGAGTCCGCGCAGTCCAGATCGCCATCGCCGTCGTTGTCGATGCCATCGACGCAGTTGCCCGAGTAGTCCTCTTCGCAGTAGCTGGTCGGGATGCAGTCGGGGTCTAGACAGTCGATGAGCCCATCGTTGTCGTTGTCCGTGCTGTCGCCACAATAGTAGCTGTAGTAACTCTCGTTACATTCACTGCCGCTGCTGCAGTCCGAGTCATCGCAGTCGATTTGGCCGTCGCCGTCGTTGTCGCTGCCGTCGCTGCAGTCTTCGTAGCAGACGGACGAGAGGGCGCAGGCGGGGTCGGCACAGTCGATGAGGCCGTCGCCGTCGTTGTCACTGCCGTCGCTGCAGTCTTCGTAGCAAGAGAACGATGTGTCACAGTAGGAGTCGGCGCAGTCGACGAGGCCGTCGCCGTCGTCATCGATGCCGTTGCTGCAGTCCTCGTAGCAGGAAAAGTCACTGTCGCAGTCGGAGTCGGCGCAGTCCCTGAGGCCGTCCAGGTCGTTGTCTAGGTTGTCGCTGCAGTTCATCGACTCGTCGCAGTTGCTGCTGCCCCACAGGCCCGTGCAGTCCGAGTCCTGGCAGTCGGTGAGGCCATCTAGGTCATCGTCGATGCCGTCGGAGCAGTTCCACTCATAGGTCGCGCCAGTGGCGTCGTCGTCGTCACCCGTTGCGTCGTCATCATCGGCAGGGGTCGTGTCGTCGTCGTCGCCTGTTGCGTCGTCGTCATCGCCCGTTGCGTCGTCGTCATCGGCAGGGGTCGTATCGTCGTCGTCGCCTGTTGCGTCGTCGTCGTCGCTTGTTGCGTCGTCGTCATCGGCAGCGGTCGTGTCGTCGTCGTCGCCTGTTGCGTCGTCGTCATCAGCTGCCGTTGCATCGTCATCATCGGCTGCTGTCGTGTCGTCGTCATCGGCTGCTGTCGTGTCGTCGTCATCGGCTGCTGTCGTGTCGTCGTCATCG
>PBPL01000162.1 GCA_002724675.1 Deltaproteobacteria bacterium
CCAGACATGGCGCTGGGTCGGAGCGTGCTTCGAATGCCTGGCCGGTAGGGACTACTCGGGCACCACGAGACAATAGCGTTTCTTGCCAGCACGCAGGAGCAACGTACCGTCGTCTCGAAGGTCCGATTCCGTCACTGACTGAAACGGATCGTCCATGGCCTGACCGTTGACGTAGGCACCGCCCTGCTGGGCTAAGCCCTTGGCCTGCTTCCCCGAACCGGCAAGACCCGACTCCACGAACAGCTTGAATACCGCGAGCCCCTCTGTCAGCGCTGCGCGAGAGATGGAGGCGGTGGGGATGTCCGGCTGAGGGCGCACCTCGCCCTCGGGGACCACGTCTTCGAAGCGGAAATAACGTTCCAGATCGAACAACAGGAGGGATGTTGCGAGGCTCTTGTTCGCCGCCTCTCGACCATGACAAAGGGCTGTGGTGTGCCACGCGAGTCGCGCTTTGGCCAAGTAGAGGTCCTCGCCCTGGCGCTTCTCTAGCTCAGCGATCTCATCGACGGGAACGAACGTGAATCGACGCAGGCAGACTCCTACGTCACGATCGTCGCGATTGATCCAGTACTGGAAGTACTCGAATGCTGTGGTCTGCTCACCGTCGAGCCAGACCGCCCCCTTTTCGCTCTTGCCCATCTTGGTGCCCGCAGCCGTCATCAAGAGCGGTGTCGTCAAGACCCAAGCCTTCTTGCCAATCGTCTTGCGGATGAGCTCGGTGCCGGCCACACAGTTGCCCCACTGATCGGATCCTCCGACCTGAAGTACACAGTCGTGCTCTCGATACAGGTGCAAGAAGTCGTAAGCCTGGACGAGTCGATAGTTGAACTCCACGAAGCTCAAGTGTTGTTGGTTCTTCAGTCGAGTTGCATAGGTATCGGCCGTCACCATCTCGTTGACGGAGAAGTGACAGCCCACATCACGAAGGAACGTGATGTAGTGCAGTTCCTGCAACCAGTCCGCGTTGTTCAAGAGCAGGGCGCCGTTCGGGGAGCCCGACTCGGCCAGCTCGAGGTAGCGCCCGAACTGGGGACGCTGGCCCTCCAGGTTGGCGACAATTTGCTCAGGCGACAGGGCCGTTCTGGTCGTTGATTTCCCCGAAGGGTCACCAATCAGCGAGGTACCGCCACCCAGAACTACGAGCGGCTTGTGCCCCGCCCGCTGCAGAAAAGCGATCAGCATCAAAGGGAGCAGGTGACCAGCAGTCAACGACCCACTGGTGGGGTCGAAGCCGCAATAGAAGGTCACCGGACCCTCGTCCATTCGGGCGCGCAGACCATCGAGATCCGTCACATCCTTGATGAAACCACGGGCTTGAAGTTCGTCGAGTACGTGCATGGGGGAGCAGAATAACCAAACAAGGCCCTAAGAGGCCTCAGCGAGATGTCGAAGACAGCGACTTCTCCAAGAATTGGAGAATGGGCTCCGGTCCTTCCGGGGCACCATAGGCCACTTGAAGAACCGGACAACCCACCGTGGCGAAGTCATTGATGGGCTCGGCCATGGACGCCACTGCCAGGTCCGTCTCATCCAGGATGTAGCGCTGCCCAGCCGGCCCCTCTTGAACATTGAGGTAGCCCGTCGCGGTGTCCGTCACCAACGCCTTGGAAAGGGCCGTGAGCCGCACGACCAGATTCAGCGTCGCGCTCCCACCCGAGTGTCCCAAGAGAGCCAGGCGTCCAGCGTCCAGCTCAGGGTGTGTCGCCATGTGCCCCAAAGCAACCAGCGCCTCGTACACCCGCAGGCCCAGGAGCGAAAAACCCTCGCACAGCAATCGCACGGTCGCCTCGTGCTCCGCCTCCCGAGAGTCATAGGCACGGATCGCCGGAATGAGCACCGCAAACCCGCGACGGGCGAGCACGGCGCCATGACGGCGGTCCCGATGATCCTCGGGCGTCTCGTTGTGCCCCGGCAGAGCGAGCACCGCCGGGAACGGGCCGGGCCCGCTGTCCGGCAACAACAACAAGGCACCAAAGGTGCCCACGTGAGGGTCCTGGAATCGAAGGCGCTGCTGCCGATAGCCGGGGCCGGCAGGCAACGGCTCCACCAACACCTCCCCGCCACCCCAGCCTCTCTGGGGAGACTGCAAGAAGCGGATGTTCAGAGCATCCAGGAGTGCTTCACCCACATCGAAGGTCGCCCCCACCTCCACCTCCGGCAGTGGCTCCTCGGGCCGGTCCCATGACGTCAGAAGCCTCGTCACAAGCCCCTCGCAGTCTTCGACGGCCTCTCCCCGGTCGGAGTACCTGGACGGGAAAGCCAGATAGTCGTCATTGCAGCGGAGCGGGAGGACCGCACAGTCCACAGCCTCCTCGCTCGGCTCGTCCATCGGCGCGCTGACAGCCACAAGCTCGGGAGGAGGGGGCGGAGACGGCTGATCCGCCGGAGCGCGATCTCGGCAAGCACCGGTCACGAACACCGTCCACACGAGCAGGATCCGACCAATGGAGAGGTCCACGATCACCAATCACCCAGAGTTCACGAACAACAAGGGCCACAAGCAAGAAAGCCCCGGACCACACGGCCCGGGGCTTTCAGAGGCTAGCAGCCAACGGGGGTGTTCTAGAAGATCACCATGTCCAACCAGAGAGCGTCCTCTGCGACCATGACCTCCCGAGTCGTGCCGTCCGAGTCCACCTCGACGATGCCGCTTCCATCCGAGCCGTCATAGAGCGCGTAGACGGAGTGGGTCCCTGCTGACTCGAGAGCCCGCACGCCGTGTGCCGGGACCCCCATCGAAGACAAGCTACCGACCATGTCGGCATTGCCGTCCTGATCGACAGTCCAGATGCGGCTATCCCACTCGGCAGCTGCGTAGTAGTCGCCAGCTCCATCCACACCGAGGATCGTCAGCGAGTCGCCAATGCCCTCAGCCAAGGGCTCGAAGGCTCCCGACTCAGCATCCCAAGTGGCAATCGTAGGACCAAAGATGTCCAAAAGAGCATCACCACTCTGGGGCGACGTACCGGGGGCGGCGTCCATCCAGCAATAGTCAAAGTCTGGAACCGTGGTGTGGGCCACAATGTTGCCGTCCTTGTCGAGCCTCGTGACATCGTATTCTTCAGCGACCGTGACATCACCATCATCGGTAATGTTCATTCGGTAGACGACGGAAGGCATCGGGTCCTGGTTGAATCGGGAGACCTCCCCGTCCATGTCCACTCGATCGATGTTCATCCCATCGCTGACCAAGAAGAAGCCATCAGGGTGATGGGCCATGCTGACCGGCTGGGTCAGGTTGGAGTCGACCCAGTGCTGAATGTCGCCAGACATATCGACCACGGCAATGTCCCAGGCGCCCGTGTCGTCGGAGGTAAGGAGTGCCAACTCAGTCTGTTGCACATCACCGCCTCCGTGGCCCGAGCGTGTAGGTACGCATCCCGTAGTCATGGCCCCAACGGCCGCAAGTGCGATGATTGTGTGGATGGCTCGGTGCATGGATCGCCTCCGTGATTGCCCGTCGTCCTGGGCAAGATGAGGGGTCTGACGAACAATCTCGTCTGAACCCCGGGTTTCGGGTACTGGAGCCGGCTACTAGATCAAACGTAGCGTCTGTTACTCGTTGTACACAGAGCTTTTTTCGGTCCCGATGAACTCTCAACACCCTGTCAATGTCTCGAACATTTCGGGGTTTTTGCGAGCGCCGTGCCGACTCGATCGGGCATCTCTACGCCCGACATGGACACGGGCTTCGGTAGCGGCCAAAGACGCGAGGGCCCACACCGGAGTCACTGGCCCCAATCACCCGAGTGAACACGCTCAGTCCATCGGCAGCCTCAGGCTGCCGAGACGATACTCAGCCCCCTAGCTGCAACATGACCACCGCGACTGCCAGGAACAGGAAAATGCAGATCTGCAGCGGCCGGTCGCCCAACAGGACGTGCTCGGGTGCGCCGCCTTCACCATGCCGGTCCACCAGATACAGGTATCGAAACATGCCGTACATCACGAGCGGCATCGTGATCATGAGGCCGCTGCCATGGGGACCCTTGAAGGTGTACAAGGCGTAGGCCATGAGGGTGCAAGCGGTCACAATCCCGATCAGTTGGTTCAGGAGGTGAACGCTGTACTCCTGGAGGATGGGACGATGAGCACCGGCACCGTGTTCCAGCAGCCGAAGCTCTGCAAGACGCTTGGCGAGCCCCAGAAAGAGAGCCCCAAAGCCCGTGCATGTGAGGAACCATGCCGAGCTCTCCACGGGAATCGCCGCGGCACCTGCGACGGCTCTCAACAGAAAACCAGCAGCAATCAGCATCACGTCCAACAACACGATGTGCTTGAAGAACACCGTGTAGGAAAGGGTGACCGCCAGATAGGAGGTGGCCGTGATTCCGAACGCCCACTGCTGCAAGAAGGTGGGCGAACCAGCAGCACTTCTGGCGTTGTGAAGGTCCAAGGCGAAGCTGCCAGCGATGCCCACGACAATGAGCAGGACGGCGAGAATCCGAGCCTGTCCTTCGGGCAAACGCCCCGACGCAATTGGGCGCAACTTCTTCTTCGGATGAACCCGATCCGCCTCCACGTCACGCAGGTCATTGACCAGGTATCCAGCCGACGACAAGAGACAAAAGAAGCCCGTACCGACGATCACAGCGATGACGGCTTCGATGTCTTTGTAGCGCTCGGCAAAGATGAGCGCCGCGAACAACAACAGGTTCTTGGTCCACTGCTTTGGACGAAGCGCCTGCACGATGGCTTTGGGATTGATCATCACGGGGCTTCCTTTGCTTCGTTTGTCCAGGACAGATCAAGCGCACTCGCTGTGGCTCCCTGAAGCTGCAAGACCGCGAGGATGTCCCGAACCACTCCTAGGACTTCCGCACTCGTTTCCGTGTCGTTGGCTACGGCCCTCAACTCGTCTCCCGCACGCTCCAGCTCTCCCAGGCGACGGGAGAGTTCCCCTACGAGATACCGACGATAGCTACGGTCCTCGCTAGAACCCAAGCCCATGCCAAGGCCTTCTTCGAAGCGACTCCGAGCCGCACGAAGCAACTCGTGCTCTCGTCGAACGAGCCGCCGGAACTCCTCGCGCTTCGAGAACGCACCGAGACCCGCATCTGGGAAGCTCTCCAGCTGAGCGAGGAGGGCATCTCGCTCCCAACCGAAGCCTCCTCGATGGCTCAGGCGCGCCAGGTCAAAGCTAGCCAGGGTGCGTCCGCGCGGACTGGCTACAGCACGATAATCCGGGAGCACCCCCTGGAGCTTCTCCCAGGCATCACTAGCTCCTTGAACGGCAGGCAAAAAGCCAACGATTCGATCGCGAACGGTCCAGCCAGCAGAGAGCAGATAGTCTCCCACGGCATAAGGACCCTCCCCCAGATGCTCCGCAGCAAGAGCAGCCAGTTCGTATCGACGAGTGGGAGTGAGGGGGCTCGTGGCCTCCTTGTCTGCGAACTGCTGCAGGTACTGATGGAGGCTCCCCGTTGCCTTCGCGGGCACACCCTTGCCATACGATTCGACCGGAGCCGAGTACAAGGTATAGGGGGACGTCGCGATGGCGTAGGCCCTAGGCTGGGGGCCCTGAGAATAGGGACAGCCATCCGAGTCGTAGCCACCGCGACCATTGGTCACCAACAAGACTTCGGCTTCGAACAACTGGCCAGTGATGGGATCGGTCAGCTGGGTGGTCGTGACTGGAGAGGCTGCCATCGGGCTGAACTCTTGGCCACCGCCAGAAGCCGCGGTCCCATCCGTCGAAGAAGCCTCCTGGGCGTCGACTCCTGCTGAGGACAAGCCCAGAAGCAATACGACAAGCGCAGCTTGCGCAACTCGTACGACAGCCTCAGAAGCGAAGAGTGAGCGTTCCATACGCGTAATCATTTCCCCGAAACAAACCAAATGCCCCGCCCTGGTAAGCAAGGAGACTATCCAGGTTGGGCTCGGGATCATTCCGGAATCCCTCAAAGATCGCGACCCCAAAGCGCAATGACACTCGATCGTCGGCCTCAATCGTGACCTGGGGCTGCAAGTACAGGTCACGTTGGGCGAAGTTGTAAGTACCCGAGACAAGAATCTGAAGCTTGTCTCGGAACAACCGGAGCGTCCCCAACAGAGCGAGACGGACATCGTGCGGTTTCTGGAGGAGCGGATCCTCGACCGGCTCGAGGATGATGTCGTGTGCGAACTCGGCATCAATGGCGAAGACGGTGCCGAAGGTGTACCGAACAGCCGCTGCGTAATGAACTCGTGGGGACAGGTAGGACTCCAGTGACTTGCTGTAGTAGATGGCTTTCGTGTGCACAGCACCCTCGGCAGTCACGACGAAGCCCCCCTTAGCCAGGGACACATCCCCACCCACCATCAACGAGCGGTGATAGACCGTCGACACCGGCTCGGCGCCGGGGTTCGTCAACCGGGTCCACTCGCCTGTGTCCGGGAGCCGGCGCTCCAGCAAGGGCCGGCGCAGGGCCTCATGGATGCGGAACTCGGGGCGGTCGAGAATGTGCCAGAGCACGACCAGATCCCCCTCCACTCCCATGCCTGTGAGGCCCAGACGCAAGCCGAGATCACCGTGCCACGGGAACTCCTCGGGCAGATCCGAAACTAGATAGCTCTGCAGACCGTCCCGGGCGTAGGGGTCGAGCTCCGTGAGGATATCGACGAGACGCTGCGCCCCCTGGCGAATCAGATCGTCGGCAACACCGATTCCCGTCCCGGGGACCGATCCAGAGAGAAGCCCTTCCAGCAGCCCAGGGCGAAGAGCTGAGAAGTCCCGTCCATAGAGACTAAAGCGAGTGGGCTGGAAGAATGGCAAGTACACCGCCTCGATGGCCAGCGGGTGCAACCCCAACTTGAGGCGCGCTCCCAACACCGGAATGCGCGGCGAGTCCTCTCCGGCCGATGCCAGTGCTCCCTGAAGATCCAGGGGGTTCAAGATCCCGAGCGGCGACAACAGCGGGTTCCGCCCCCAGCTGAGCAACACGCGACCCAGTCGCGCACTAAAGCGGCCCTTGCGAAACTGTAGATAGGCCTCGCCAGGATCCAGCCAGACGTCGGCCTCCGTGCGGTCACCGACCCGAAGCTCATAGCGAAATCGAGTGCCTACTCGGAAGTAAGCCGAATCGGCGAACCGATACTTCACTCGAAAGTCGACGCCTGTCCTCCAGGCAAAGCGGTCCTCATAGTCCCCCTCCATGCGAAGGTCGGGAGCCACCGTGGAGAACACCCGCCCACCGTAGGACAAGCCCCTCGGCCGGGGGCGCTGAGTCCAGAGGCGAGGCGCGTCCTCGGAGTCGTCTGCCGAGGCAACAAGAGCGCCTTGCGTCGTGGCAGGAGCGGCCAGACAGACACCGGCGCTGAGAAGGAGCGCTGCGGTCGCTCCCAGAGAGACGGCTCGCACGTCGCGCTCAGCCCTCGCTCTGCATCGCCTCAGGGGTGAAGCGGTGGTCTGGCAGTCGCTCAGCGGGGACATTCACCTCCACGGACTCCACCTTGACCTCGGTCCGGGTGCCTCGCTTGAGGTTTTCCATCGTCGTGTGCATGGGAACGAGCACGTCGCCCCGCAACGCCACATCGAGGATGGTCATCCGCTTCGAGTTTTCCCCTTTCTTGTCGTAGAAGAGGATCTGACGCGGGATCAGGCGGTCCTTCTCGATGTAGCTGACGATCCGAGTGTAGGCAGACTTGAGCTCAGCCTTGGGCACACTCGACACCACATAGGTCTGGATCGTCTTACCGCCAATGGTCACGGTGCCATCGTCCTGTCGGGTGTGGTCACCGTCTCCGGCCTGACCCACGGACAGGTCCTCGAAGGTGAAGTCCGAACCCATGAACGAGCCACGACGAGTCGAGCCAGAGATCTGGTTGAGGATCCCAGAGGCCGGCATGAACAACCACTGCATGTCCTCGCCCTTGGGATTCTCGACGGTCAAAAACTGCACCCCGCTGACATCCTCGGGCTCTACGAACTCCACGTGAGACTTGGAGACACCATCGGCCCCTTCTTTCACTCGCGACACAATCTTCCGAACGCGTGAGCGACCGTTGCGGTCATAAATCTCCATGGTCATCCACTGTTCGGAGTTTTGGACTGTCCGGTTGGAGGCACTCCGGGCAACGATCTCGGCGGCTGTCAATTCAGTGGCCTGAGCCGATGAAGGAGCCGAGACCAAACAAAGCGTCGACAAGACAGCAGCAAAGAAGGCAGACAAAGAGAAGGGGCGCAGAGCACGAAACATCGAGCGTTCTCCAGAACTATCGGCGGGCGGATCGACCCTTGATAGCGGGCGAGAACGCCCTTGTCGAGCCAGAGTGTGCAGCTCAGTCGTCATCGCCACTGCCCTCTCCATTCGATTGCGCAGGAGGGGCCTGGGGCGGCTCGGGCGGACCCGTTCGCGCCTGGCGAGCCGCTTCAATCACGTCACCAACCGGAGCCCCCACTGCACGGGCAGCGGCCAGAGCGGGCTCGAACTCAGGCTGAACCGTGACGACCTCTCCTCGGAGCAGCCCTTCCTTGACCGGCAGGCGGCCATAGGCAGTATCCACTCCGACCTCACGGCGCTCGAGCACCGAGCGACGTTCTGCGCGCCACCGGACCCCAAGGGTCGTCGTCTCTCGGAACACGCGCTCCTCGATCCGAGCCATGACCTCATCATTGGGGGGACAGAGAACCACCAACTCGATGGCAGGCCGCCCCTTCTTGGCATAGACCGACCGCAAGGTGGCATCGAGGGCTCCATCGAGCAAGAGGCCTTCGATCAATGGGCCGCAGAGTCGCGAGTCCATGTCGTCGAGCGTAGTGGTCAAGACCTCCACCTGTTCATCCGCCAAGCCAATGAGCGAGCCTGGAGCTTCCTCCGAAGGAGCTGCACATCGACCCACAAGGAGCCTCAGAGCGTTGGGGATAGGGCCCCGGTCGCGACTTCCAAGACCGTAGGCCACTCCCAACAAGGTCATGGCAGGCGCCTTGCCGAAGTCCGAAGCCAGAGTGCGCACGAGCGCTGCGCCGGTCGGCGTGACGAGTTCCCCCGTCGGATGCTCCCCAGCCGCTGCGTAGGTGGGAAGTCCTCGCAGAAGGAGAGCCGTAGCAGGCGCCGGGACCGGCACGGTGCCGTGGGCGCACTTCACCACACCACTTCCTAACGCCAGCGGCGATGACGACACGGAATCCACCCCAAGAAGCTCGAGGCCCAGGACCACGCCGACCACATCGACGATGGCATCCACTGCTCCGACCTCGTGAAAGTGCACTTCGTCTATCGCGAGACCGTGCACCTCGGCTTCCGCTTGGGCCAAGGTCCGGAAGACCGCCGAGGCTCGGGTTTTCACTTCCGGAGAGAGGCCCGCGGCCTCCTCAATCAACTTCAGGATGTCTGGCAGGCGGCGATGATGGTGGTCGTGACCGTGGTCCAAGTGGACATGCAGTCGGGTCCCTCCGATGCGAGAATCCCGCTCCGCTCCGCGCTCGAGCCTCCAGCCGTCGACTCGGAGAGACTGCAGCCCCTGCTCCAGTTCCTCCACCGAGACCCCAGCGTCGACCAGCGCGCCCAGAAACATGTCCCCCGAGACACCGGAGTAACAGTCCAGGTGGAGGTGCTGGTTGGGCATTACAATCAGCCCTCAGCAGCTCGGTTGATCAGTGTCGCCGAGTACGCAGCGCCGAACCCGTTGTCGATGTTGACCACCGTGACGCCGGACGAACAACTATTGAGCATCCCCAGCAGCGCGGCGAGTCCCCCAAAAGACGCCCCGTAGCCCACGGACGTGGGAACCGCGATGACAGGGCAGGACACCAGCCCACCCACCACGCTAGCCAGTGCCCCCTCCATTCCGGCCACGACCACGATCACTCGGGCGGCACGCAAGCGGTCCAGAGCCTCCAGCAAGCGGTGAACGCCAGCAACCCCCACGTCCACCAGGAGATCAACTCGGTTGCCAAACCACTCGGCCACTACCCGAGCTTCTTCCGCCACGGGCAGATCGGAGGTGCCGGCGGTAACTATGGCGATGTTGCCCATGGGCTCTCCGGGCACGTGTCCTTCCGGGGCCACGGTGATGCAGCGTGCCACCTGGTGCCACTCGGCGCGAGGGTACTGCTCCGCCATCGCCTCGGCCGCAGCTTGCGTAGCCTGGGTGACTAGCACCTTTTGCCCCTTGTCCAAGAGCACTTGAGAGATCCCGCAGACTTGTTCGGGAGTCTTGCCCAGGCCCAGGATCACCTCGGGCAAACCGAGACGAATCGAGCGGTGCAAGTCGACCCGAGCGTATGCATTCTCCACAAAGGGAAGGGACGAGAGTTCGTCCAAGACGTCCTCGATGGAGGCATCCCCATCGCGCACTCCCTCGAGCATTTTCTGTAGCTGTTGCCTATCCATGGCGGCGAAATTAGCACGCAGTCTCGCTGCTATCATCAGCCGCCATGCCATCGCTCAGGCTCCCACACCTCCGGAACACCGCTCTAGACCCGTCGCGGTGGTCGCCAAAGACCTGCATGAGGGCTTGTGTAGTCGCGTTTTTCGGTGCGCTGCTGAGCGCTCCTACGACCTGGGCAACCGAGGACTCCCAACAAATCACAACAGGGGTCGGCGAGCCTCATGCATTCGCCCTCCTCGAGGCCGCGCTTCCACTGATAGAGGACCGCTACCTGCACCCTGAGGCCGCCAACCCGGCTGCCATGCTGCGAGCCGCTATCCAGCGAACTGAGACCCTGTCGCCTCGCATTCTCGTCGTAGAGAACGAGGACGGAACCCTGGAACTCCACCACGGAGGCCAACAGCTCCGTATGGATGCCGACGCCAACGACTTCGAGGATCTCCGGGTAGGCATTCGCGAAGCGGTGGAGTTCCTCCAAGAGGACGGAGACGAAGCTCTCAGCGCAGAGGCCTTGGAGATTGCGGCTCTTCGCGGCTCGTTGAGAGTCATCGACCGACACAGCCGTCTCTACACCGGCGAGGCGCTCGACGAATTCAACACCCGGTTTCGCGGAACCCTCGTGGGCATTGGAGCTCGCATTGGACGTCGAGGGGGCAAGCTCCGGGTTGTGGAGCCATTTGCGGATGCACCAGCGGGTCGCGCTGGTCTCCGAGTGGGAGATGTCATTTCCCACGTGGATGGGGTGCCGACCGCAGCCATGACCGTCGAAGAGGCCGTCGAACGGATCCGGGGGCCCAAAGGACTTCCCGTTGTCTTGACCATCCGGCGATATGGGGAGTCGGGGCCTCGGGTCTTCGTGATTGTCCGCGAGAAGGTGCGTGTCCCGACGGTGGAGTCAGAGATGCTCCCAGAGGGCGTGGGCCTCATCCGCATTGACCACTTCTCCCAGAAGACAAGCCGCGAGTTCGTCCGTCACGCCAACAAGCTCAAAGCCTCCTCTGGCTTTCGAGGGCTCGTGGTGGATGTCCGCGGCAACACCGGCGGATCGATGCGCCATGCCGCCCGCATCGTCAACTACTTCGTGCCCACGGGCACCTTGGTGCGGACCGAGGGACGAGATGGTGGCAAGGTCCCCAAGCTCACGCCCAAGATTGACGCTGAGATAGACCGACATCACTTCGACGGTCCCGTGGTCGTGCTCGTAGATGGAGCCACCGCATCGGGTGCTGAGATCCTGGCTGGAGGGCTGAAGTTCCTCAACCGCTCGCTGACCATCGGCTCGCAGACCTTCGGCAAGGGCACGGTGCAGAAGCTGTACCCACTGCGAAAGGGCCAGGAGGCCGTAACGCTCAAGCTCACCGTCGCCCGATACATGTTGCCCGGAGAGGCCTTCATCAACACCGTCGGGGTCACCCCCGACGTGCAGGTGGACACGGTCGTGCTCGACCCAGACGAACCCACGCTTCCCGACCGCTACAGAGAACCCGAGAGAGCGACCGGGACCGAGAGCCCACACCAAGGGCTCGACGCCCATAGGAATCCTGGCGGCGGGGTACCTGCATCCCGCTTCGGGCTAAACGCAGCCCCCAGCCAGTCCCTGTGGTACCCGAGAGTCCTGGACCACTGGGACGCAGCGCACACTCGAGAGCAGCCATCGCTCCCTGAGTCGGGAGACGGTTACGAGACCGATGGGGAAAACACGGACGTCGACGGAAAGACTCTGGGGCAGGGTGAGGACGACCCCGGGTGGCAACCGATGGAAGAAGGCCCTCCTGGCTGGAGCGCCCTTCCGGGTGACGCCGGCGAGCCGCTGTTCAACGATGTCACCCTGCGCATTGCATACGAGAGCCTCCTGGAGGCTGAGACGAGCGACCGTCGAACAGAGCTACTGGCCCACTCGGGACCCATCGTTCGCGACTGGCAGCAGGGACAGGGGCTCCGCATGCAAGAGGCATTGGCCCTGAAGAAGATTGACTGGGCTTCTGAGCCTCGTCCGCGTTGGCTGGCGCGTTCGCCGAGCACGCTGGACGCAGTCGAGGCTCAGATGCTGGCTCCACCACCAGACGTAGTGGCCCGCCTCCACCTACCCGAGCGGATAGAGGCGGGAGCAACCATGGAGATCCACCTCGAGGTCAAGAACACCACCATGAAGCCCCTTCACCATCTCCGGGCCCGAGTAGAGAGCTCCACGAGGCTGCTCGATGGAGCCAGCTTCCTGATCGGTGACTTGAAGCCCGGCCAAACGGGCACATGGTCCATTCCCGTCGCGATCCCAGAGAGCACTCCAACCCGGCTCGATCGCTATCGTCTGTACCTCTTCGATGACAGTGGGCCTCTGGGCGGCCCCGTCCACGGCACGGCAGTCAGTCGGGGAGGCTCTCGCCCCGAGCTCGCCATCGCCGTCCAAACCAACACGGTTCAACGCGATGACGGCAGCGCGGGGATCGAAGCACGAGTCAAGGTGCGCAATGACGGGAAGGGAGCAGCGGGTGAGATCCGAGTACGTTTCGGCGATCCTGGTTCGGATGCCATCGAACGACTGGAGCAGTGGAAGACCATCCCAAGCCTTGCCACCGGTGAGTCCGAGGAGGTGCTGCTGAACCTGCGGGTACGAGAGGGCAGTGAGACTGGACCTATTCGTGTTCGGGCACGGGACCGGCGTACAGGAGTCGCCACCACTCTCTCCGTAGATCTGCCTGCGCCCGGTTCCGCAAGCACGACGGGCTGGCGGCACCCGCCCACGGTGACTCTCAGTTCGCCAAGGGCTAGTCCGACCAATCACCCCAGCTCCAGTGAGGGCAATTTCCGGGTGAGGGGACGGGTAGAAGCGCCAGCCGGGCTCCGCTCAGTGGAGGTGTTTGTCGGCCAAGACAAGATCTTCAGCCATTGGATTGACGACGAAGCAAGCGATGGTCACACGCCGAGGACGAAGGTCCGTTCTCTGGACATCGATGCTGCATCGGTGCTGCACGCTGGTCCCAACAGGGTAACGGTGCGCACGAAGACTCAGGACGAGGTAGAGACCTCGAACTCAAGCTGGGTGTTGGGGAAGCGGAGCGACTGAG
>PBPL01000163.1 GCA_002724675.1 Deltaproteobacteria bacterium
CGGCCTCCTCCTCGGCAGGAGCAGCCTCTGCGGCCTCCTCCTCGGCAGGAGCAGCCTCTGCGGCCTCTTCCGCGACGGGAGCGGCCTCAGCCTTTGGAGCCTTCTTCTTGGTCCGGGGCTCGCAAGCCTCCTCGACCAACTCGATGATACTCATGGGGGCATTGTCGCCCGTCCGTCGACCAATCTTGGTAATCCGAGTGTAGCCACCGGGACGATCCTGATAACGCTCGCCATACTCGTCGAACAGCTTCTGCAGGACATCCCGATCGGTCACCCAGCGACGAGCGCGCCGAATGGCGTGCAGGCGCTGAGCAATCAGACGAGCCTCAGCATCCCCGCTGGCGGCCTCCAGCGCACTCGCTGGAACTCGCTTGCTCAGGGTAATGAGACGCTCCACGACACGCCGCAACTCTTTGGCCTTGGCGTCGGTGGTCTGGATCCGACCATGCTCCAACAGGCTCGTCGCCATGTTGCGGAACAGAGCTTTGCGGTGACTGGAATTACGGCCCAGCCGACGCCCGGACTTACGATGTCTCATGGGGACCTCCCGGAACCTTGTCCGGTGTTACTCCTGCTCGCGGACCCGGGGGAAGTTGTGCAACTTCATTCCCAGTGACAAGCCCATCTCAGCGAGCAGTTCCTTGACCTCATTGAGGGACTTCCGACCGAAGTTCTTCGTCTTCAGCAGGTCGGCCTCGGTCTTCTCGACCAGCTCGTAGATGTACTTGATGTCTGCGTTCTGCAGGCAGTTAGCAGATCGGACGCTGAGCTCGAGCTCATCGACCGTCTTGAACAGATTCTCGTTCCACTCTTCAATGGACTCCTCTTCGAGCAACTCGGGCTCTTCTTCTTCGTCGAAGTTGATGAAGATCTGAAGCTGCTCCTTGAGGATCTTGGCCGCAAAGGCCATGGCGTCGGCAGGAAGCACGGTTCCATCCGTCCAGACTTCCATGCTGAGCTTGTCGTAGTCCGTGCGCTGCCCCACGCGGGCATTGGCGACCGTGTAGTTCACGCGCTGGACGGGACTGAAAATCGCATCCGTTGGAATCGTTCCAATGGGAGCCTCATCATTCTCGTCACGAACAGCTGGAACGTAGCCAGAGCCCTTCTCCACACCAATCTCAATCCGCAGTCGGCCGTCGCTAGACAGCGTGCAGATGTGATGCTCGGGATTCATCACCTCGGCGTCGCCCGTCGTCTGGATGTCAGCACCAGTGATAGCGATCTCCTTACCGCGGGCCCCACTCATCTCGATCACGAACGTCTGCGGCTCGTAGGTCTCCATCCGGATGAGGACACCCTTGAGATTCAAGATGATGTCGGTCACATCCTCGATGACACCGTCCACCGTCGAGAACTCGTGCAGCACACCATCGATCTTGACCCAGGTGATGGCAGTGCCCTGAAGGCTGCTAAGCAGCCCCCGCCGAAGGGCATTACCCAGCGTAATTCCGAAGCCCTGCTCAAGAGGCTTGGCTACGAACTTGCCGTAGGTCTCGGGGTTGGACACCTCCTCCAGCAGCAGCTTGCGAGGTCGGATTAGGGTGCGCCAGTTGTGATGGAACTCGGTCATTTTCCGTCCCTTGAGTGCCCCAGACCAGGCGAAGTCTGTATCCGGGGATTTACTTACTGGGCCACAGAACTCGTGCTCTGCGTCCCGGCCGGGCAACGGCTGTTGGCCGCAGGCACTCACCCGCGAACCTGCAGCCTCTTCTCCTACTTGGAGTAGAGCTCGACGATGAGATTCTCTTGAATGGGCAGGGTCAACTCGGCGCGAACCGGTACACCACCCACGCTTCCTGCGAACTTTTCACGATCCAGCGTGAGCCAACTCACCAACGGACGTCCCTGCGCCCGCTCGAGTGAATCAATCACACGTTGCATCTTTCGACTCTTCTCGCGAACAGCCAGGTCATCACCTACCTGAACCTGGTACGACGGGATGTTTACCTTCCTGCCGTTGACCTGGACGTGGCCGTGACGAACCAATTGACGGGCCTCTGCACGCGTCCCGGCAAAACCGAGACGAAAGACAGTGTTATCCAACCGCCCCTCGAGCAGAGCCAACAGGTTCTCACCCGTATTGCCCTTCTTGCGAGCAGCCTGCTGGAAGTACCGGCGGAACTGCTTCTCAAGAACTCCGTAAATTCGCTTCACCTTCTGCTTCTCACGAAGCTGCTGTCCATACTCGGATACGCGAATCCGCCGCTGGCCATGCTGGCCCGGCGGGTACTGGTTGCGATCAAACGAGCACTTGTCGGTGAAGCACCGATCCGACTTCAGGTAAAGCTTCAATCCTTCTCGACGGCAGAACCGACAGACTGGACCCGTATAGCGTGCCATTGTTGCCTCCTACGCTCCGTCAGACCCTGCGGCGCTTCGGCGGCCGGCAGCCATTATGGGGAATGGGCGTTACATCCTTGATCAGCGTGACCTTCAGGCCAGCAGTCGAGAGAGCGCGCAGGGCAGACTCGCGTCCGCTACCAGGCCCCTTGACCTGGACGCTCACTGTCCGCACGCCATGGTCCATTGCCTTCATGGCTGCGTCTTCGGCGACGAGCTGAGCCGCAAACGGGGTGCTCTTACGTGAGCCCTTGAACCCTCTGGCTCCGGCAGAAGACCAGGAGATCACCGCCCCGTCCGGGCCAGCGATCGTCACGATGGTGTTGTTGAAGGTCGCATGAATATGCGCAACACCCACAGGGATGTTCTTGCTTACTCGGCGACTTGTCTTCTTACGTGGCTTGGCCATGGCCTAACCCTTCTTCTTCACGGCAACGCGACGCGGGCCCTTGCGGGTGCGGGCGTTGGTGTGGGTGCTCTGACCTCGCACGGGGAGGCCCCGCCGATGCCTTAGACCCCTATAGGAATTCAGGTCCATGAGGCGCTTGATGTTCATGGCGACCTCCTTACGAAGATCTCCTTCCACCTTGCAACGGGCATTGATGACCTGCCTCAGACGGGCCACTTCGGCCTCGGTGAGATCTTGCACACGCGTGCTCTCATCAATGCCTGCCTCTTCGACAACAGTCTTCGAGATGGCAGGACCAATCCCGTAGATGTATGTCAGACCAACCACAACACGCTTGTTGCGTGGGATGTCGACGCCCGCAATCCGTGCCACTTTGACTACTCCTGGGCCTCAGCCCTGACGCTGCTTGTGCTTGGGGTTCTCACAAATGACGCGGATCACACCACGTCGCTTAATCACCCGGCACTTGTCACACATGGGCTTGACCGACGCTTTCACTTTCATCGGACCCGCTCCTTCATTACTGCCGCGTCACTGCGGCGGACAATTCGACCCCGCGAAGGGTCCACATCACTTAGCTTCAAGACGACCCGATCCCCCGGAATGAGCCGAACGATGCGCATCTGCAGATCATTTCCCAAGTGGGCGCTGACCACAGTTCCGCCATCGAGCCGCACGCTATACATCCGATTCGTGGCGAGATCAACTACTGATCCAACAACTTCCACCAACTCAATCCTCGATTGCGGCCAATAAACGGCCAAAAATCTCGGTCATTGACCCCAGCCCATCGATCTCTCGAACCACACCTTGCTCGCCGTAATATGCGGCCACAGGTGCTGTACTGCGGTCGTATTCGGTCAACCGGACGCGCACCTTGTCTTCCGTATCGTCAGCTCGCTGGTACAAGCTGCCGCCACACGAATCGCAGACGCCAGAAGCCTTGGGCGTATTAAACTCAAGATGATAGGCAGCACCACAGTCCTGACAGGCTCGGCGCCCCACAATGCGCCCGACAATCGCGTCGGCTGGGACCTGTAGGACCACCACCTTGTCGATGGAGCCACCGCGGCTCTGAAGAATTCCGTCCAGCGCTTCCGCCTGGCTCACAGTGCGTGGAAAGCCGTCCAGAATGTAGCCGGTCTGACAGTCGGACTCGGACAACCGAGCGTCGATCATCTCGATGATCAACTCATCAGGTACCAGGAGCCCCTCGTCCATGAACACCTGAGCCTTCTTGCCAAGTGCCGTACCTTCGCGACGGTTGGCGCGCAGGATGTCTCCAGTGGAGATCTGAGGGATGCCTCGCTCTGCTACGAGCCTCTGAGCCTGAGTGCCTTTGCCGGCACCAGGAGGGCCAAAGAGGATGAGGTTCATAGTGGCTTGGCTCCCCTCTTTCCATAGGAGCTCTGGATGCGCTTACCCTGGTCTCCCATGAGGCCGTCGTAGTGCCTCGTCAGGAGGTGACTCTCGATCTGTGCAACCAGATCCAAGGCCACGCCCACCACAATAAGGAGCCCGGTCCCACCGAAGTAAAACGTGACTCGAGCCTGGGAGATAAGAATGTCAGGGATCACGCACACAAGCGCGATGTAGAGCGAGCCAGACAGCGTCAGACGCGTCAGACACCGGTCGATGAACTCAGCCGTGTGCTTCCCAGGGCGAATGCCCGGGATATAGCCACCGTGCTTCTGCATGTTCTCCGCCACGTCTGCTGGATTGAACGTGACCGAGGTGTAGAAGTAGCAAAAGAAGATCGTCATGGCCGCATATGTGGTCAGGTACATCGTGGTGCCGGGCATGAACAGTGCCTGCACCGCATCCAGGAACGGATTGCCACGCCAGAACGAAGCCACCGTCGCCGGGAACATGATGATGGACGAGGCAAAAATCGGCGGGATGACACCGGCCATGTTGATCTTCAGCGGTAGATGCGTGTTCTGGCCGCCGTAGACCTTTCGACCGACCACTCGCTTCGCATACTGCACGGGAATCCGCCGTTGGCCACGCTCGCAGATGACGATGAACACGATGACGCCAATCGCGAAGACGCCGAGTACCAGCAGCTGCAAGAAGTTACGCTCTTCCGTGCGCAACTGCCCAAAGGTCGTGAAGAGGGCATCGGGGAAGCGGACAATGATGCCGGCCATGATGATCAGCGAAATACCGTTGCCAATTCCCCACTCGGTGATGCGCTCTCCCAACCACATGATGAAGGCCGTGCCCGTGGTCAGGGTCAGTACGGTCATCAAGCGGAAGTGCCAGCCCGGCGTCAGGACCACCGCACCCGAGTCTCCCGGAGCAGACATGTTCTCGAGACCATAGGCGATGGCGAAGCCCTGAATGACCGAGATGCCAATGGTTCCGTAGCGCGTGTATTGCGTGATCTTCTGACGACCAGCCTCCCCCTCTTTCTGCAAACGCTCAAGAGCCGGAACGACCACTGTCAGGAGCTGAATAATGATAGAGGCTGAGATGTACGGCATGATCCCGAGCGTAAAGATCGAGAACTGCTCGAGCGCACCCCCTGAGAACATGTTGTAGAGGTCAAACAGCGTCCCGCTGTCGCCACCGAAGAAGCTCTTCAGCGCGCCCCGGTTCGTCCCGGGGTTGGGAATAAACACACCGAAGCGGTACACGCCCAACAGCGCGACCATGATCAAGAGCCGATTTCTCAGCTCCGGGATCTTCGGGATCTGCCAGATGCCAGAGGCCATCCGGGGGGCTCTCCTCTCCCATGCCGCACCGGGGCATGGGAATCAAACAGGGTGTGAAACGCTAGAGCAACTCGACCGTACCGCCAGCCGCCTGGACCTTCTCAAGGGCCGCCTTCGATGCCTTGTGAACGCGAACTGTCAGCTTTCGGTCCAACTCACCGTTGGCCAAGAGCTTGATCCCATCACCGAGCTTGTTCACCAAACCACTGGACAAGAAATCGGCGATGTCGACCACTGAATCGGCATCGAAACGATTGAGATCACCGACATTCACGATGGCGATGTTCTTGGCAAAACGATTGTAGAAACCACGCTTGGGAAGGCGGCGAACCAGCGGCATCTGGCCGCCCTCAAACCGCGCTGGGATTCCGCCACCCGACCGGGACTTCTGTCCCTTCTGGCCACGCCCACACGTCTTGCCACGCCCCGAACCGGGGCCACGACCGACACGCTTCCTGTTGCGCTTGGAGCCCGGCTGGGGGCTCAACTTATTGAGATCCATGTTCTTGCTCCCGCCGTCATTGGCTCCGAGTACTTCAGTCACCCGTTACCGCCGGACGATCCCCGAGAGGACCTGACGACTCGCTGTCCGACATTACTTACTGTGCGCTGAAGGCCGCTAGTCGACCTCCTTGACCTCCACCAGATGGAGGACCTTCTTGACCATGCCTCGAATGGACGGTGTGTCCTCGAGCTTCACAGTCTTTTGCAGCTTGGTGAGACCCAGTCCACGCAGGGTGGCCCGCTGGTCCTTCGGTCGTCCAATGGCGCTCCGCGTCCATTTCACTTCGAGGTGTGTCATCCCGTCTCTCTCCTGATCCGAGGCCTAATTGGCCTCATCTCGAACCTCAGGTGCACCGCGGCGCCGCAGATACGACTCCGCAACCTGAAGCTCCTGCAGGGCCTTCACTGTGGCCTTGAGGACGTTGTGGGGGTTGTTGCTGCCGATGCACTTGGTGAGGATGTTCTGCACTCCTGCACACTCGAGCACGGCACGAACAGCACCTCCGGCAATCACGCCGGTACCTTCGCTGGCAGGCCGCAGCAGCACGCGTCCCGCGCCGAAGTGACCCACGATCTCGTGCGGAATGCTCCCCTTGTCGCTAATGGGGACGGAAAACATCGACGCCTTAGCCTTCTCGCCACCCTTGCGAATCGCTTCGGGGACTTCCTTGGCCTTTCCGAGACCGACGCCAACACGACCAGCACCGTCGCCTACGACCACGAGCGCCGAGAAGTTGAACCGACGGCCACCCTTGACGACCTTGGAGACCCGATTGATGTCGACTACTCGATCGAGCAGCTCAACATCCCCATCTGAAAACCGTGCCATGGACCGCTCCCTAGAATTTCAGGCCGCCCTCACGGGCAGCGTCTGCCAGGGCCTTCACCCGGCCGTGATACCGATAACCATTGCGATCGAAGACGACGGACTCGACGCCTGCCTTCTTCGCCGCCTCGGCGATGCTCTTGCCAACCTCGGTCGCACCCTCGCGGTTGCCACCACTGGTCTTTCCGGAGAAGCTCAGACTCGAGGCCGATGCGAGGGTCTTGCCCTCGCTGTCGTCTACGATCTGGGCGTAAATATGACGAGCCGAACGGAACACCGTCAGACGAACGCGCTCGTTCGACCCTTGAAGCTTGCCGCGGATCCGCACCTTGCGAGTAAGGCGGGCCTGTCGACGTGGATTCATCTTGCTCATCACCGCTCCTAAGCAGCTGTCGCGCCGGCCTTGCCAGCCTTCAGCTTGATGCGCTCGCCTTGGTAGCGCAGACCCTTGCCCTTGTACGGGTCCGGAGCTCGGAAACCCCGAATGGTCGCAGCCGCCTGGCCAATCACTTCCTTGTCGATTCCGCGCAGGGTGATCAGGGCCTTTTGTGCCACGATCTCAATCCCAGCGGGAATCGGATACTCGATGGGATGGCTATAGCCCAGGTTCAGCACGAGGTTTCCACCGCTGACCTTGGCCCGGTACCCAACACCGACGATCTCGATGTTGCGCTCATAGCCATCGGACACTCCGGTCACCATGTTCTGCAGGAGGGACCGCGCAAGCCCATGACGCTCCCGCGCCGGCTTGCTGTCGTTCACCCGCTTCACGACAACCTCTTCCGAACTGACATCGAACTCGACGTGGTTGGGCATGGTCCTAGACAGAGCACCCTTGGGCCCCTTGACCATGACTTCCTTGCCCTTGACGTCAATCGTCACCCCGGACGGGATCTTCACTGGCAGTCTTCCGATGCGCGACATGATCTTTTCTCCAGCGGATGCGCCTACCAGACGTAGGCCATCAGCTCCCCGCCGACATTCATCCGTCGGGCATCCCGATCCGAGATCACACCGCGGCTCGTGCTGAGGATCGCAATCCCCATGCCCGCGAGGACCTTTGGAATCTCTGTGGCCTTCACATAGCGCCGGCAACCGGGTGTGCTCACCCTCTTGAGACCCAGAATGATGGGCTTCAGGTCGGCGTCATACTTGAGGTAGATGTGCAGAAGTCCTTGGTGAGCATTGGCCTCAAAGGTGTAGTCCTGGATGAAGCCCTCGTGCTTGAGGATGTCCAGGACTGCCTTCTTCACCTTAGACGCAGGTATCGACACGATGTCGTGTTGAGCCTGCTGCGCGTTGCGGATGCGACTCAGCAGATCCGCAATTGGGTCCGTCATTACCATCTTCAGCTCCTAGATGAGTCTGGTTTCCCGCCAAGGGACCTTGACCCTTCAGCCTCCCTACCAGGAGGACTTGATCACGCCTGGAATTTTTCCGTCGAGGGCCAAGTTGCGGAAGCAAATGCGACACAACTCGAACTTGCGCATGTAGCCACGTGGCCGTCCACATACACGGCACCGGTTACGGTGCTGCACGTTGAACTTGGGGCCTCGAGCCCAGGCGGCGATCTTGCTCTTCTTCGCCATGATTCAATTCCTGTCAGTTCGCCTTGAACGGCATGCCCAGGTGCGTCAGCAGCGAGAGCGCCTCAGCATCCGTCTTAGCCGTCGTGACAAACGTGATGTTCATCCCGTGAATCTTCTCGACCTTGTCGTAGTCAATCTCGGGGAAGATGATCTGCTCCTTCAACCCCATCGAGTAGTTACCTCGGCCGTCGAACGACTTCCGAGAAATGCCACGGAAGTCACGGATCCGAGGCATCGCCAGCGACACCAGTCGGTCCATGAACTCCCACATCCGCGCGCGGCGTAGCGTGACGGCCACACCGATCGGCATGCCAGCGCGAAGCTTGAAGTTTGCGATCGAACGACGCGCACGACGCGTGTTCGCCTTTTGACCAGTGATCTTAGAGAGTTCTTCTCCCGCCGCCTCCAGAACCTTCACGTTCTGAATGGCTTCACCGGTCGCGAAGTTCACAATGATCTTGCTCAGACGAGGCACCATCATGGTGTTGGGATAGGCGAACTCCTCGCGGAGCTTACCGACCACCTCATCGTCGTACTTGGCCTTGAGCCGAACGCTATCTGTCATCACCAACTCCTGCCTCGAACCCTTCGCCTCTAAAGTTCCTCGCCCGTCTTGCGAGCGACACGAACCTTCTGCCCATTCTCAAGCACCTTGTAACCAACGCGAGTCTGCTGGCCATCGGCCGTCAGGAGCGACAGGTTTGAGATGTGAATGGAGGCCTCTTTTTCGACGATTCCACCCATGCGACCGAGCGCTGGCATCGGCTTCTCATGCCGCTTGACCTTGTTGACGCCCTCTACGAACGCACGACTAAGGTCCTTTTTGAATCGCTTGATCTGTCCGGTCTCACCTTTGTGGGCACCCGAGGTCACCTGAACGGTGTCTCCAATGCGCAGGCGGATCCGCTTGTTCTTGTCCCTGGTAGCCATCACAGCACCTCTGGAGCCAGAGAGACGATGCGCATGAACCGCTTCGCACGAAGCTCGCGAGCCACCGGACCGAAGATACGGGTTCCAATGGGCTCACGCTGCTCATTGACCAGCACCGCCGCGTTGTTGTCGAACCGGATGTAGGTTCCATCAGCACGCCGCACTTCTTTCGCGGTCCGAACGATGACGGCCTCCATCACTGTCCCCTTCTTCACCTTGCTGTTGGGGATCGCTTCGCGAACGCTCACCTTGATGACATCACCCACCGAGGCGTACTTCCGCTTACTTCCTCCCAGCACCTTGATGCAGAGGACCTTCTTGGCGCCGGAATTATCGGCGACGTCCAGCAATGACTCAGACTGAATCATGATTTCCTACCCGACGGCCTTCCGGTCAATGCTCCGCAGCCGCCACCTCTTGTGACGACTTAGCGGACGCCCTTCCACAATCGTGACCAGGTCGCCCACACCACACAGACTCTCTTCGTCGTGCGCCATGTACTTCTTGGAAACACGCACGTACTTCTTGTACCGCGGGTGCTTCACCTGTCTGGTGACCCGAACGACGATCGTCTTGTCCATCTTGTCGCTGACAACCAGCCCCTGAAGGGCTCGTCGATTGCGACGTTTTGTTGTCTGTGTCTCGACGGTCATGACCGATTACCCGTTCTCTGCTGCGTCGGAACCCATTGCCCGACGAAACGATGCAAACGCGGACTCGGTAGCACCCAGGCTTCCAACTTCCGCAGCGAGACCACCCGCAGGCAGGCTCTTTTCCATTTCACGCTGACGTACGATGGTGTTCACTCGGCCTAGGGCTCGGCGAACGGTACGCAGCGCAGCTGTATTCTCAAGCTGCCCTGTGGCATGCCGAAACTTGAGGGACGTCATCTCTCCGAGCAGGTCCTGCCGACGTAGCAGCAGCCCCTTGTCATCGAGCGTCTTGAGATCTTTGACGTTCATGCCCAGTGCTCCCGCTTCACAAATCGAACTGCCACAGGCAGCTTGTGGCCAGCCAAACGGAAGGCTTCCTTGGCGACCTCTTCGGTGACGCCCTCCATCTCGTAGAGCATGCGCCCAGGCTTCACGACCGCGACCCAGTACTCAGGCGCGCCCTTACCCTTACCCATTCGGGTCTCGGCAGGCTTCTTGCTGAGCGGCTTGTCCGGGAAGATCCGAATCCAGACCTTGCCGCCACGCTTGGCATGACGGGTCATGGCAATACGGGCCGCCTCAATCTGACGCGCCGTCAGGAAACCGGCTTCGAGGGCCTGCAAGCCATAGGTTCCAAAGTCCACGTTGCAGCCGCGCCGGGCAATACCCTGACGACGACCCTTCTGGACCTTCCGGTGCTTGACACGCTTGGGACTCAACATGGTCGTATCCGTTCGACGAGCCGATCAGGCTTCGTCATCTCCGGGGAGAATCTCTCCCTTGAAAATCCAAACCTTCACGCCAATTACGCCAAACGTCGTGGCGGACTCAGCGAAGCCGTAATCAATGTCGGCACGGAGGGTGTGCAGAGGCACTCGGCCCTCCCGGTACCAGGTGCGCGAGCTCATCTCACGACCACCCAGGCGACCAGAGCACTGGATCCGAACGCCCTTGGCGCCCGCTCGCATCGTCCCCTGTACCGCCTTCTTCATGGCCCGCCGAAACGAGACACGCTTCTCAAGCTGCGCCGCGATGTTCTCGGCCACCAGCTTCGCGTCCATCTCGACCTTGCGAACCTCGATGATGTTGAGGAAGACCTCTGTCTTCGCCACCTTCTTCAGGTCGTTCTTGAGATCCTCGAGTCCCGCGCAGCGCTTGCCAATGATCATCCCCGGACGGGCGGCATAGACGAAGACCTTCGCCTTCTGAGCGGCCCGCTCAATGGTGATTCGGCTTACCTGGGCGTTCTCGAGTCGCTTCTCAAGGAACTTCCGGATCCGCAGATCCTCGTGGAGGCTCTGAGCGTACGTACGCTCTGCGTACCACCTCGAGTCCCAGGTCTTGATCGTCCCGAGGCGAAAACCTACGGGGTGTACCTTCTGACCCACGGTCAAATCCTCCATCCCTGCGGAAATGCAGGGGCTTTCTCTCTACCTGACGGCGAAAGGCGCGCCAGGATAACGACCCCCAACTCGTTGTCAATCCGAAGGAACCAGGGGGTAGTCGCCCCTTCGGAACGAACGATTCTTAACTCCTGCTGGCCAACTCCAGGGAGATGTGACTGGTCCTCTTCAAGACCCGCGTCGCCCTACCATGAGCCCGAGGCCGGAAGCGCCGCACCGACGGGCCACCGTCCACGAAAATGGTCTTGATAAAGAGCTCGTCCGCATCCACCGCCGAGTTGTTCTCGGTGGCATTAGCCACGGCCGACTGAATCAGCTTGCCGATAATGGGGGCCGACTTCTTGCGGGTGAACTGAAGCTCACGCAACGCCCGGTCCACGTCCTTCCCCCGCACCAGGTCAGCGACTAGCCGAGCCTTCTGAGGAGAGACGCGTACGTACCGGAGCTTGGCGCTCGAGACCGTATCGTTGTTCGTTGCCATCATATTCCCCTAGCGAACCTTGGACTTCCGGTCTCCGGCATGGCCGTGAAAGGTCCGAGTCGGAGCAAACTCTCCCAGCTTGTGACCGACCATGTTGTCAGTGACATACACCGGGATGAACTTCTTGCCGTTGTGAACGGCGAAGGTCAGCCCAATGAAACTGGGAATAATGGTCGAGCGTCGCGACCAGGTCCTGATGACCTTGTTGCTCTTGCTCGCCTCGGCCTGTGCGGCCTTCTCAAGGAGGTGACCGTCTACGAACGGCCCTTTTTTAAGGGAACGTGCCACGAACCTCTCTCCTTACTTTCTGCGCTTCACGATGAAGCGATCACTGGTGCTGTTCTTGCGGGTGCGGGCGCCCTTGGTGGGCTTGCCCCACGGAGTCACCGGATGACGACCTCCGCTGCTGCGTCCTTCACCACCACCATGGGGGTGATCGACAGGATTCATGGCGGCACCACGAACCTTCGGACGGCGCCCCAGCCAACGGCTACGGCCCGCCTTGCCCAACTTCATGTTCTCGTGCTCAGTGTTGCCCACCTGACCCACGGTTGCGGAGCAGGCATGAAACACCTGACGCAATTCGCCGGAAGGCAAGCGAAGCAAGCAGTACTTGCCTTCCTTCGCCATCACCTGGGCATAGGTGCCAGCAGAGCGGGCGATTTGACCGCCTTTGCCGACCTTGAGCTCGATGTTGTACACCCAGGTACCGAGCGGGATATTGGTCAGCGGAAGCGCGTTGCCGGGCTTGATATCAGCCTGCGGACCCGCCTCGACCACATCACCCACGTTCAAGCCCAGAGGCGCGATGATGTAGCGCTTCTCACCATCCAAGTAGTGCAGGAGCGCGATGCGGGCGTTGCGGTTGGGGTCATACTCGATGGCCGCAACCTTGGCGGGCACGACAAGCTTGTCCCGCTTGAAGTCGATGACCCGATAGCGTCGCTTGTGCCCACCACCCCTACGGCGGCGAGTAATGCGACCCGTGTTGTTGCGGCCCCCGCTGCGTCGCCAGTCGGACAGAAGACCCTTCTCAGGGCTGCCCTTGGTGACATCAGCGAAGTCCGAGGATGACATACCTCGGCGACCTGGAGAGGTCGGCTTGTAACGCTTGATTCCCATCGTTCTTCTCTCTTACACGCCTGAGTAGAAGTCGAGCGTGTCGCCTTCTGCCACGGTCACCAGAGCCTTCTTCCAGTTGGAACGCTTACCGAAGTGCCGGCCGAAGCGCTTGTTCTTACCCCGGACCACCATCGTCCTCACGTCGGTGACGCGAACACTGAACAACTGCTGTACGGCTTCCTTGATTTCAATCTTCGTCGCCAGCGAACCGACCTCGAACACAAAGGTGTTCTCAGCATCGGCCAGGGCCGTGGCCTTCTCGGTCAGCAGCGGGCGGAGGATCACATCATCAATACGTCTCATGCCTGGAGCCTTTCGGAGAGCTTCTCCACCGCGTCGGTTGTCAGGCAGAGGTGCTTGTGCCGAAGGATGTCTTCGACATTCAGCCCTTCTTGGGCGAGCACCTTCACGTAAGGAATGTTCCTAGCCGACTTCTGAAAGGTGCCATCTTGCTCAGGCAAGACAAACAGGGCCGAAGAAACACCCAACTTCGCCAACAACTGGGCAACGGGCTTGGTCTTGATCTCGCTCAGCTCAAGGCTATCGAAGACAAGGACCTGCTCCGCACTCGCGCGACGGGTCAGTGCGCTCTTCAGCGCTCCACGACGCAACTTCTTGTTCAGCTTGAACGCGTACGAACGTGGACGAGGACCGTGGGCCACACCGCCACCGCGGAACTGCGGAGCACGACTGCCACCGTGTCGAGCTCGACCCGTGCCCTTCTGGCGGTAAATCTTCTTGCCACCACCGCGCACAAGCGGGCGATTCTTAGTAGCAGCGGTGCCCTGACGACGATTCGCCTGTTGATACCGCACCACCTCGTGCAAGACGTGGTCGTACTTGTCGTTGGCAAAGAGATCGTCCGGCAGCTCTACGCTGGACACCTCTTCACCACTGATGTTGAGCACCTTGACCTTAGCCATCGCTCTTCTTCACTCTCTCGTCAGGGTCGACGCACCCGAGACACTCGGGAGCGCCAGACAACCCCGTCGCTAGTTCAACTTGATCTCGACATCTACGCCCGCAGAGAGATCGAGCTTCATGAGCGCGTCGATCGTCTGCTGGTTGGGCTCCATGATGTCTAGAAGTCGCTTGTGGGTCCGGATCTCGAACTGTTCCCTACTCTTCTTGTCCACGTGGGGAGATCTCAGTACGCAGTACTTATTGATCTTCGTGGGCAGCGGTATGGGGCCTCGCACCGAGGCACCTGTCCTGCTGACCGTCCCCACAATCTCCTGGGCGCTCTTGTCCAGAAGCTTATGGTCGTAGGCCTTAAGCCGAATTCGGATGTTCTGATCAGCCATTCTTTCGAATCTTCCTACTCGTGGATCTTGGCGACGACACCGGCGCCAATGGTCCGACCACCCTCGCGGATGGCGAAGCGCAAGCCTTCTTCCATCGCGATAGGCGTAATCAACTCGACCTTCATCTCGATGTCGTCCCCGGGCATCACCATCTCGACACCCTCGGGAAGCTCACAAGAGCCCGTCACGTCCGTCGTGCGGAAGTAAAACTGCGGCCGATAGCCCTTGAAAAACGGCTTGTGGCGACCACCCTCTTCCTTGGTCAGGCAATACACCTTCGCGTCGAACTTCGTGTGCGGAGTCGTCGTGCCGGGCTTCGCAAGCACCTGACCACGCTCGATGTCCGTTCGCTTCAGCCCGCGAAGGAGCGCGCCGACATTGTCGCCAGCCTGACCCTCGTCCAGGATCTTGCGGAACATCTCGACACCCGTGCACGTCGTCTTCGACGTCTCTCGGATACCAACAATCTCCACCTCGTCGCCGATGTGAAGAATCCCGCGCTCGATGCGGCCCGTCGCAACCGTACCACGACCAGAGATCGTGAACACGTCCTCAACAGGCATCAAGAAGGGCTGGTCCAGATCACGCTCCGGCTCGGGAATGTACTCGTCGCAAGCAGCCAACAGCTCGATGATCGGCTTGATGTCCGGATCGCTGTCGTCCGTCGCGCTCGACTCAAGAGCCTTCAGCGCGCTACCCCGGATGATCGGAGTGTCGTCGCCGGGGAACTCGTACTTGTCCAGAAGCTCCCGAACCTCCATGTCCACAAGCTCGAGCAACTCCTCGTCGTCCAGCATGTCGCACTTGTTCAGGAAGACCACGATGAACGGAACGCCAACCTGACGAGCGAGCAGGATGTGCTCGCGGGTCTGGGGCATCGGGCCGTCTGCAGCCGAGACAACAAGAATCGCGCCGTCCATCTGCGCAGCACCCGTGATCATGTTCTTCACATAATCAGCGTGACCCGGGCAGTCCACGTGCGCGTAGTGGCGATTCTCTGTCTGATACTCCACGTGCGCAGTCGCAATCGTGATGCCACGAGCCTTCTCTTCAGGCGCCTTGTCGATCTCGTCAAAAGGCGTGAAGTCAGCAAAACCACGCTGAGCCTGCGTCTTCGTGATCGCAGCCGTCAGGGTCGTCTTGCCATGATCCACGTGACCGATCGTGCCGATGTTCACGTGGGGCTTGTCGCGTACAAACTTTTCCTTGGCCATCTCGTCCTCCGTCCCGAGGGACTGGTTGGGCTCCTCCTGAAGCCTTCGGCTCTAACGCAACACCGCCGGTTTCGGGCCGAATCAGAAGACACGGCCACCATCCGGCGGCGACGAACTTGATACGGGACACCTCTCGCAAATGCTCAAGACATCCTTGGAACGCTACGGGGCCTTTGGTCCCCGGTTCGCTCCCTGGTCACTTCGGAACCCGGCTTTCGGTGGCGAGAGCAAAGCGAAAACAGCGGAAGTACCTGTGACTTCTACGGTTCCGCTCAGTTCAAGCACCGGGCTATTCCGACGCGGGGGCGGACTATGACGGAGGCGGTGCTGCTAGTCAAGGACGATTCTTGGCTTTCCTGCAGATCAGTGGCCCTTTTTTCGCTCTCACCAGGGTTTTTGGCCGATGAAGCCCAAGCCCAACGTCCGCGCGGCGGGCTCAGTAGCCCCCCCGCAGTTTCTGGACCACCTTGTCCTGGATCGCCCGCGGGCAGGCCTCATAGCGTTCGAACTGCATCGACTTATCGCCGCGGCCCTGAGTCAAACTTCGAAGCTCCCCCACATAACCGAACAGCTCGGACAGGGGAACTTCGGCATCGACAATCTGTCGACCTGCCTGCTGCCCCATGTTCCCCACCTTGCCCCTGCGAGCGTTGAGATCACCGATCACATTGCCCAGATACTCCTCGGGCAAGGACACGGTCAGAGCCATAAGTGGCTCCATTAACACGGGCTTCGCCGACTTACAGGCATCCTGAAAAGCCATGGAGGCAGCGATCTTGAAGGAGAGCTCGCTGGAGTCCACCTCATGGCTGCTCCCACCCACCAGCGAGGCTCGCACGTCCACCATGGGGAAGTCGGCAAGGCAACCCCGCTCCATGGCTTCCTCGATCCCCGCTCGGATTGGACCCACAAACTCCCTCGGCAGCTCGTCTCCCCGAGTTTCGTCTACGAACTCGAAGCCCTGGCCCCGGGGCAGAGGCTCGACCCGCAGCTTCACGTGCCCGTACTGACCCTTGCCCCCGCTCTGCCGAATAAACTTGCCCTCGCCAGGGGCTTCACACGTAATGGTCTCTCGATAGGCAACGACTGGCTTGCCCACATTGGCATTGACCTTGTGTTCGCGCTTGAGCCGATCCACCAGGATTTCGAGGTGGAGTTCGCCCATCCCCGAAAGAATCATCTGACCAGACTCCCCATCCACTCGGGTCCCAAAGGTCGGGTCTTCCATGGCGAGACGCCCGAGCGCTTCACCGAGCCGATCCTGGTCCGCTTTGGTCTTGGGCTCAATCGCGATGTCGATGACCGGCTTCGGGAAGTCCATCGACTCCAGAATGATGGGGGCTTCTTTCGTGCACAGAGTGTCACCGGTGGTCGTGAACTTGAGACCGACCACAGCAACAATGTCACCTGGCCCAATCTCCTTCACGTCCTCCCGCTTGTCCGCGTGCATCAAGAGCAGCCTGCCGATGCGCTCCTTGCGGTCTCGAGTGGAATTGATCACCGACTCACCAACCTTGGCCTTGCCCGCATAGACGCGCAGGTAGGTCAGGCTACCCACAAACGAATCGAACATGATCTTGAAGGCCAGCGCCGTGAAAGGGTCGGAGCCACTGGGCTCACGCTTGAGCTTCACGCTCTCGTCCGCGGGATCCATACCGATCACTGCGGGCATTCGGTCGGGCGACGGCAATAGGTTGACCACCGCATCCAACAGCGGCTGCACCCCCTTGTTCTTGAACGAGCTCCCACAGAACACAGGCAAGAACTTCATCGCCAAGACGGCATCTCTTGTGGCAGACCACAACTCTTCGGAGGAGATCTCCTCCCCCTCCAGGTAGCGCATCGCCAGTTCGTCGTCTTGTTCGACGATGGCCTCCAGCATCTCTTCCCGCCGCTGCTCTACCTCCTCTCGGTACTCGTCCGGCACCTCCGCCTCGTGAAACTCACTGCCCAGACTGCTGTCGTCGTACACGATTGCCTTGTTGGCGATGAGGTCGATGACGCCACGGAAGTCGTCCTCGGCCCCGAGCGGGATCTGGAAGGCAATGGGACGAGCTTGGAGCCGCGCTACCATCTGGTCGAGCACAGCGGCGAAATTGGCACCTGTCCTGTCCATCTTGTTGACGAAGGCGATGCGAGGAACGTGGTACTTGAGAGCCTGACGCCACACCGTCTCCGATTGCGCCTCGACACCTTCCACAGCCGAGAAGAGGGCAATCGCGCCGTCCAGCACGCGCAGCGACCGCTCGACCTCCACCGTAAAATCGACGTGCCCGGGCGTGTCGATGA
>PBPL01000164.1 GCA_002724675.1 Deltaproteobacteria bacterium
GTAGGCATCGTCTCCGCCTGCTGCGTAGGCATCGTCTCCGCCTGCTGCGTAGGCATCGTCTCCGCCTGCTGCGTAGGCATCGTCTCCGCCTGCTGCGTAGACATCGTCCCCAGCGGCTGCGGCCCCCAGTTCGCCCTCGTCCAGGGTGTTGGAATCTCCAGTCTCGGCTTCGTCCCAGTCTCCAAATTCGTCGTCACTGGGCGAGCCGTCCTGGAAGCTTGACGGTGTGGACTGAGCGTCTTCGGCTGATACTTCTTCGGGAGGCTGGGTCCGATTCTGAACAGGGACCGCCCGTGTGTCGCGGAAATCGCTGTTCGTAGCGCCTGGCGTCTCCTGTTGGTCTTCTTCAGGAGTCGCCAGTGCATCGTCGGCTTCGGGAGCCGCCGGGGTCGAAATAGAGTGCATGCGTCCAAAATGGGCTTCTTCGCTCGGCTCCTGCTCGGTAGGCTGCTCGGACCTGGGCTCGAAGAAGGTGTCCTTGAGCTCGTCGGGAGTCGAGTCACCGACGGGCTGAGAGTTGTCTGCCAAGGCAGTCTCGCTCTGCTCGGCTCCGTAGTCCTCACCGCCTTCGGTGACTTCTTGCCCCCCCAGCTGGCTCTGCTCGTCAGCGATGGCGGCGGCTACTGCCTGAGCATCGTCCTCCTCGTCCATGGTGTCTACGGACTCTTCCACCTCCACATGGGCTGCTTGTGGGGCGTCCTGGCCGGGCATCGCCTCGTCTTCTGAAGCGCTGGTTGGCGCAGCCGAGCGTTCATCAGCCGTGCGAGCAACCTTCAGCTGTTCGAGGATCGCGAAGAAGGGGCGTAGGTCGGCGCGCTGGGTGACCTCTGTCCATGTCTGCCCGTCGTTGCTGATGCGATCGGTGGGCAAGACTCGCTTTTCGACCACCCAACGCTGGAGGGTCGCCAAGTCCTTGACCTTGTAGACGCGCCCGCCCTGCGCCAGGTACCAAACTTGGCCGTCCCCGGAAGACTCCGCAGCTGCGCCCCCCAGCTCCTGTTCAGCAGCGTGTCCGTCCGGCTCTGTTGGGACGACGTCCGTCACCTCGCCTGGTTCGGGATGGGCTACGAATGTGTGATTGCAGGCTGAACACTGTGCTGTTGTCCCTGCGGCGTCTACCTGGTCCGCCTCAAGGAAGTATTCAGCGCTGCAGTTGGGGCAGACGATCCGCAAGAGCTTTCAGGGCCTCGAAGCGTTGACTGGGATGCCCAGCCCTTCCGCCTTCTTGAACGCAAGAGCAGCTTCGGAGGCATTTCCCAGGGCCTTGTGCGCCTGCGCTAGACCTTCCCAGCACTGACCACAGCCTGGAGACTTATCGACAGAACGCTGGAACATCTTCAGTGCAGCACCGTAATTCTTTTCAGCCAGCTTCTTTGCTCCATGGTCGTAGTACATGAGTCCGGGGTCCCGGGCTCTCTTCTCGGTGATGCTCGCTGTGGAGCCTTGGTTGGCTGTTGAGGTGACGGCCTGAGCCCCAGTACGCCGCGGTGGACGGGGTTCGGGGAGTCGACGGCGAATGGGCTTCTTGTACCCAAACTCGTCGGCCGGTTGTTCGGTTGTTGTTTGCTCCTTGGGCGGAACAGGCATTCGCCGTGCCCGAACGAGGGCCTCGTCTTCGACCTCTTCTGTGGTGTCTTCTGTGATGGGTTCCGTGTCCGCGAGGACCCCTGCCTGGATCTCCTGACGTCGCCGATCCAGTGCTTCCCGAATACGATCCCTGACGGCGTCCACTTCTTGCCCATCTTCACCGGCACTGGCTTGCTGTTCTTCTGCCGCAAGCTTGGCCTCCTGCTCGGCGGCGGCTTGCCGTGCCATCTCGGCCTCTTCGGCCATTTTGCGGGACATGTAGAAGGCAAACAGAAGACCCACGGCGAGGATTGCTGCAATGACGGTGGCGAAGGTGCGCGTGCGCATGCGCTTTTCGTCGGCCATTGCCTGCTCTCGCCGCTGTCTCGTGCGACGTTTACGCATCGCAGCGACTTGTTCGGCGGCCTCCTGGGAGGACGACTTGGATCCCAGTCCCGGCAGTGACGACGTGTGGGCAGCTTCGTCCGCGTCTGTGGTGTTGCTGGCCGCCTTAGATCGAGCGGGGCGCTCGTCTTCCTTCATGGCGGCACGCGCGGTGCGCCATGTGGCTACGAAGTGTTCGTCCAGGTCGTCTAGGTCCCCGATGCGCACCCAGTCTTTGGCGTTGTGGCTGATCAGATCGTCGGGGGTGACCTTCTTGTCCGCTAGGTACTTCTTGAGGGTCGCGATATCACTGAAGTCGTAGACGAGGCCGATGGCCACCTTGACCTTCCAGGTGACGATGCCCACTTCGCGGAAGTCCAAGTCCGATGCCCGCAGCGCCTCTTCTGGAGTGTCGACTTCGGCGGCCCCCTCGCGGTCGGCCTCGTCCTGCAGGAGCGATGGAACCGGTCCGGAGGCGTCTACTGTGGCGATCTGCTTGCGGCCGTCGCTTCCCCTTGGCCCTGGAGCTACGACACGAATCGATCCGGTCGTGGTTGCACCCTTCACTTCATCCACGAGCCCGACCGCCTGGAAGGCTCCCGATCGAGTATCGGCTCGCCCCCGCTCCTTCGAACGTCGCGAATCAGCCCCTTTCTTATCCTCGCCTGCGAGGACAACGAAGGAGTGCGCGCAGCTGGGGCACGTGATGCGCGCACCCTTGCCCTTCAGCTTGTTGGGATTGAGACGATATCGTTCACTGCAACTGGGACAAGTGATGACCATCAAGGAACTCAAACCAATCGGGGAGCGCTGGGCGCAGCGCTCGGGCCCTAATGTATCGAACGAAATCCTACCACAAGGGTCTGTAGACCAGTAATGCGATCTAGCCGCCCGGTGTGGGGTGGCTTGTGCAATCAGTGGGAGATCAATTCGAGTTGGGCAAAGCGGAGGTACAGGCGCTTACTGCCCCCCTTCCTGAAGAAGACGGTCGCGCGGAGATTGTCTGGTGGGCCATCCAGACTACGTATCTCTCCTTCGCCAAAGCTGGGGTGGAGAACGCGCGCACCAACGCGAAGCATGCTCTCGACGTCGCCCTCCTCCAACTCAGTGACCACGCGTTCCTGATTGCTTGTCCCATCCTGCGGCTTCTCGGCCTCTGAGCTCTGTTGGGGCCGATCGAAGCGAGACCTCCAGGAAGGACTGGTCTTACGCGCCGGACTTGCTCTTTGCCGGCTGATGCCGCCGAAACCAGAGGGAGCCTCGTCGTACTCGACCCATGAATCTCCAGGGAACTCCGGTCCCTTTTGAGCCTGCACAGCAGCTCGGCCCAAGTCGCGTGCCGCTACTTGACCACTCAAGAGCTCGCGGGGGATGTCCCGGAGGAAGCGAGACGGTTGGCTGCCCTCGTAGCGCATGCCACCGCCGGCAGGTCGTCGCCGCGCGCGGAATAAGACGAGCTCTTCGCGAGCGCGGGTGATGGCTACGTAGGCCAGCCTGCGCTCCTCCTCTAACTCGGACTGGAACGTCGAGGCGCGTGCGTGGGGGAACAGACCCTCGTCCATACCCACCACAAAGACAACCGGGAACTCGAGCCCCTTGGCCGAGTGCACAGTCATCAAGGTAATCCGACCTTGGTCTTGTTCGTCATCGGGCAGCCGGTCTGTGTCGGCGACGAGCGAGACTCGATCTAGGAAGGCCGTGAGGCCGGCTGGTGGGGCCATGGGACCATAGTCCACTGTTGCGGCAAGCAACTCCTCGAGATTGGCGATGCGGCCCTGTGCTTCGAAGCTTCCGTCGTCTTCGAGACGTTTCACCATTCCGGTCTTCTCGTACAAAGAGCCGAGTAACTGGGGGAGCGGAAGGGTCTCGGATTCGCGTCGAAGACTCGTCATCAAGTCAATGAATCCGCCGAGTGCCTTTTGCACTCTTGGCTTGCTGTCTGGGTCTGAAGCAAGCTCGACCAATGCCTGGCCAAGATCGATCCCCTTACTCGCTGCACGGGTGCCGATGTCTCCCAGCGTACGCGCCCCAATTCCCCTCGGTGGGTTGTTGATGATGCGCACGAGGGACACCTCATCTTGGGGATTGACCAGTAGGCGGAGGTAGGCGAGTGCGTCTTTGACCTCCTTGCGTTCGTAGAACCGTTGGCCGCCTACGAGAACGAAGGGGAGACCGGAGGCGAGAAACTCCTCTTCGAGCAGACGACTCTGGGCATTGGTTCGAAAGAACACACCAATGTCGGCGGCTTTCCGACCCTGTCCGAGCACTTGTTGTGCTCGGTCGACCACGCGCCGCGCCTCTTCGCGGTCGTCGTAGGCGACCTCAAGGGAAATGGGCTCGCCCCCCTGTCGTTCCGTCCACAGCACCTTCCCCTTCCGATCGACGTTGCGCTCCACGACAGCTGTCGCCGCGGTGAGAATGGTGGAGGTCGAGCGATAGTTGCGCTCCAGACGTACGGTTTGCGCTCCCTCAAAGTCCCGCTCGAAGTCGAGGATGTTGCGGATGTCTGCACCGCGGAACGAGTAGATGCTCTGGTCCTCGTCCCCGACCACGGTGATGTTGCGCTGGCCGTGGTCGGCAAGCAGGCGAAGCAGTCGATACTGAGCGTGATTTGTGTCCTGGTACTCGTCGACTAGGAGATGTTGGAAGCGCTGCTGATAGCGGGCAAGCACTTCCGGCTTGTCCTCGAAGAGTCGCAGTACGGTCAAGAGGAGGTCCCCAAAGTCGAAGGCGTTGGCCTGCTGCAGACGCTCTTGATATCGCTGATAGATCTCGGGTGTCTGGGGGTGGGCTCCTGGCTTCATCTGGGCCCGGAGCGCATCGGGTGCAATCGCGTCGTTCTTGGCCCGATCAATGATCGAGGCAATCCCATTGGGGTTCACCGTCTTGGGAAGCTTGGCCTCCTTGATGATTCGCTTGAGTAGCTCTCGGCTGTCGCGTGCGTCATAGATGACGAAGTCTGATGCGAAGCCTTCGACGTGTTCAATTTCGCGCCGAAGGATCCGCAGGCACGCCGAGTGGAACGTAGAGACCCAACAGTCGTGGCCCCGCTGACCCAAGATGTCCGTGACGCGGCTCTTCATTTCGCCAGCCGCCTTGTTGGTGAAGGTGACTCCCATTACCTCGTGCGGTCGATGCCCCAAGCGCTCGAGGATCCACGCCAGCCGCAGGGTCAGGACGCGCGTCTTGCCCGACCCGGCACCGGCCAGGACCAGCAGCGGGCCCCCGGGGTGAGTGACTGCGGCACGCTGAGCGTCGTTTAGTCCCTCGACGAGGGCCTCGATGGGTTGCCTATCAGCCGCTGGAGTCACCGGGGTCCTTGCCGGCCTTGCGGGCCAGGTGATTCTTCATACGGCTGGCGTAGCCGGCCTTGTTCTCTTGACGAGCTCGGCCGATAGCGAGTGCGTCCGCCGGTACATTGCGACTCACGGTGGTTCCTGTCGCGATGTAGGCGCCCTCGCCGACCTTGATTGGGGCGATTAGCTGGCAGTTGGTGCCCACGAATGCGTCGCGCTCGATCACGGTGCGGTGCTTGCTGAAGCCGTCGTAGTTGCAGGTGATTACCCCAGCGCCGATGTTGGAGCCTGGGCCGATCGTTGCGTCACCTAGGTAGGCGAGGTGGTTGGCTTTGGCGTTCTCTCCGAGGCTGGACTTCTTCAGCTCGACGAAGTTGCCGGCCTTGGACCCAGGACCTAGCTCGGTGGACTGACGAAGGTGTGCAAAGGGGCCGACTAGGGCAGCCTCACCGACCTGGACCCGGTCCTCGGGTTGACTGTGGTCCGGTGCCTTCTCATTGACACCGGACAGCACAGAGAAGGGGCGAATCACTGAACCTGTTGCGATGTCCGTTCCGCGAGCTACGACGTAGGGCCCGACGCTGGCTCCAGGCGCCACCGTGACATCCACCAGGATGCAGCCCGTCGCAATCGATGCGCCCTGGCCGATCCGAGTGTCCCCGCGCAATTCCACGTTCGCTCCCAGCGTGACGTCTGTTGCCAGGTCAACGCCCTCTTCGATCCAGGTGGAACTGGGGTCTTGCATCGAGACGCCCTCAGACATCCACTTGTTGTTGAGCTTGTCCCTCACTCGTCTCTCTAGAGAACTCAACTGTGCTCTGTCGTTCACGCCTTCGGCCTCCAGGGCATCGGAAATGGGGAAGGGAACCACCGCGCGTCCCTCGTCTGCGGCAATGGCTACCACATCGGTCAACAGGAACTCCCCCTGGTCGTTGTCGGTCTTCAGCTGCCGCAGCGCTCCCGATTGGCCATCGGAACCAAACAAGAAGCTACCTTCTGCGGCGTAGATGGAGCTGTTGATCTCTCGGACCTGACGTTGGTCTTCGTTGGCATCTCGGTGCTCGACAATGCGTTCGACAGTGTCGCCACGAGGGCTACGGATGATCCGACCGTAGCCAGTGGGGTCCTCCAACTGGAGCGTCGCGACTGTGATAGCGGCCTTGGACTTGTGGTGGTGCTGAAGAAGGGACTGGAGTGTCGAGGCCTCCATGAGCGGCACGTCCCCGGGGAGGATGAGCACTGTGCGTCCCGAAAAATCCAGCGTTCCTCGTGCTGAGTCCACGGCTTGGCCCGTTCCCTGGAGGCCTTCCTGTACGGCGAAGTGGACGCCCTTGAGCTCAGCTCGGACCTGCTCGCCACCGAAGCCCACAACCACAACGACATCACTGCATCCGGCAGCTTCGGCGGCCGTAGCCACCCGGCGGACAAGGGAGCGCCCAAGGACCTCGAAGAGCACCTTTGGCCGCGTAGACTTCATGCGAGTGCCTTTGCCCGCAGCCAGGACAATGGCGATGGGGGGCGCGGAGCTCACGACTACTCTCCTGGACCAGGAGCGGGGCTCGACTGAAGCTCTGGAATAGGCTCGTCGAGCGTCTCGCCGGGTTCAGGGCGCTCAGTCGCTGGCGCGTCGACTTCTGAGCCGGGGCGCAGTGGGCCGCCGGGGTCCACCCACCAACGACCGTAGTCCTTGTGCCACTTCTGGGTCAGGCCATCTTGTGTGACTTTGCCCTGGGTTGCGATGACAGCGGTCCAGACGACTCGGACCTCCGCATCTTCGAAGGTATCCGGGTTTACGAAGATGTATTGGACTTCCACATCCTGAATCGACAGCGAGACCTCTTCGGCGTCGGAGGTGCCCCGGAGAAACGAGACTTGATCGTCAGCCTCGGCTAGGAACGTGGCGGCGGTCTGCCAGTCCGACCAGCGAACAGCATCCCAGTACTCTTCGATGCGCTCGCGTACGACCTTCTCTACCGCTTGTCGTTTACGTTCCGCCGCCCGGGCCTTCGCTTGCTCCCGGGCTTCGTCCGTGCAGGCCACTCCCCCGACCGACATGAGCAGCGCTGTGAGAAGCGCGAAGCTCTCACTCGCCCGCATTCGCCCCGCTCTCCGGATCATCTTCTTCCCAGGAATCGGTGTCGTCTAGCTCATCGCCATCACCGTCGTCCTCATCCTCTGCATCTTCGATGACAAAGCCGCCATCCTCACTCGAGTTCGAGCCATCGCGCGCCTCGTCATCGGAAAACTCGCGGAGATCGTCCTGGTCATCCTGTTCGTCCTCCTCCAGCTCCGGAAGGGGCTCGTCATCCTTCGCCGAATCGTCCCCCCGGTTCCGATTCTTGGCATTTGGCTTTTTGATTCGCTTCGGTTTCGTCGCTGCCGGACCGGCGTCGCCTGCTGCTTCGTTTCGCACCCGGACCGTGCCGTCTGAACTGGATGGTTCGCTGTCCAAGGAATCTTCGGCCTCATCGTCCTGCTCGATCTCATCGATCAGGTCGTCGTCCTGGTTGTCGAAGTTTGGCTGTACCGCCAGGCCGAATAGGCGCCCCTGGACACCGAGTACGACGCGAACGACACCGAAGGGGACCGTTCCGGGCATCTCTGCTTCAGCCAATATGGGCGCGTCTCGGAAGCTTCGATATTCCTCGGTGCGACGAGGACTGATTGAGAAGGTGATGGGAACCCGCAAGAAGATCCCGAAGTTGCGCGTCAGATCGATCATCACTCCGGGTTCAAGCTGAGGACCAATGTCTACGAGTCTTCGGAACGTCTTGAAGCGGCCGCGGATCGGCGGGGGAGGCTGCTCTTGGTCGTCCGCCACGTCCGGGTCGTTGTAGAGGGTGGGGTAGCTGAGCCAAGTCAGCCCCGCCCCCACGGTGGGTCGCACAACCGGTCCGGTGAGGATGTAGTAGCGGAGCATCAGCTCGCCCCCCCAGAGATTGACGGACTGCTCAGCCCAGTCTCCCGTGGGGCGATTGGTCGGGTCGGGAACGAGCTGGGTGGTGTCCTCTGGGTCATCGCAGGCCGGCGGGTCGATGGCCGAGCAGGAGACAGTGGCGCCAGAGGTCAGGCGGAGATGCACCTTGGACCGACTCCAAAACCCGGAGACCTCGAGGTCCAGATTTCTCAGGATCCCAATACCAATGCCGACACCGATGGTTCCCGAGCTACCGGCTTCCACCCGCTGCCAAGCCAAGCTGTCGACCTCTTCTGTGAGGTCTTCGTTCATCAGGTATTCACCGGAGTAGCGCAAGCCAGTCGCCCCACCGATAAAGCCGAAGTGGACGTTGCCGAGGAGCTGGAGTCGATGTCCGGCCCATCGCCACCTCCAAGTGTCGAATTCGAGCCCCGAGTTGCGGTAGGAGAGGTACTGGCGAGCTGAAATTCCCAGGTCTTCCCACTCGCGCGGGACCCCCTCGGCTCCCTCGAGTTCCTGAATATCTTCCTCGGTCATGCGTGGGGCCACTCGATTTCGTTGGTCCTCTTCCAGTCGCTGGAGCTCTCCCTCGCGGAGGCTGATGTCCATGCGCCCCACCAAAGCGAGTTCCTCCTCGGTCTCGGCCTCCAGCACGGCCTGTTGACGTTCTGCTTGAGCTGCTTCGGAAGCTCGCAATGGAGCTAGCAACTCTTCGCGGCGCAGACGGTCGAGAGCCAACTCGACCGTTCTTGGCAACAGAGTCTCTTCACCGGGAGCGAGGTCGACCGCATAGCTGAACTCTAGTTCGGCATCGTCCACGTTGAGGATGGTTACGGCGACTCTGTATCGGCCTCCTTGACGCACAGTGACTCGCCCGCCGACGACCCTGTCCACCTGAGCGTTCTCGCCGATGACGAACTGACAACCGAGCTCATTACCCCGAGGGCAGCCCTCGTAGTAGAGCGCCGCCGAGACCTCGTCGATGGGCGCGCATTGGTCCAGGCTGACTGTGGAGAATCGGTTTTGGTTTCGGAGGGCGTCTTGCACGAAGGTGGCCAGGAGACCCGCGACCCCTTCTGACTCACGCGTGGCCGCAGAAAAAGGAACGATGAGTAGAGCCTGGGCCATGTCGGCTTCGGTGAACTCGGCCCGATCAATGATGTCTTCTCGGAGGCGCTCTTCTTCATAAGCGTCCAGGTCGACATCGTCACGTTCCGTGTCCTGGACGCCGGCTGGAGACTCTTGAGCTCGTGCAGCAGACCCCGGCAGCACGAGTAGTACCGCTGTGACGAGAGCGAGAATCAGGAGCCTGAAGCGCATTTAGCGGACTGTAGCAGGTTGGGGCTGTACCGGGTCTTTGGGTCCTGTTACAGTCGCCGCCACCCCCCCAATTTGAGTGGTCATCAGGGGGGCAAAACGGCTCAACCGGACTACTCCAGGAACGAACATGGCTTATAGCGTCAACAAGGTCCTTCTGCTTGGCAATCTCGGTCGGGACCCGGAAGTCCGGTACACCCAGGCGGGCAAGCCGGTGGCGAACTTCACACTCGCAACATCGGAGCGCTCAGGACGGGATGGCCAGGATCGTACCGAGTGGCACAACATCGTCGCGTGGGACAAGCTCGCTGAGCTCTGCGAGCGCCTGATCAAGAAGGGCAGCAAGGTCTACGTGGAGGGCCGCCTCCAGACTCGTGAGTACACGGACCGTAACGGCAACAAGCGCTGGATGACCGAGGTTGTCGCGCGTGAGATGGTGTTCTTGACTACGGATCGTTCGGGGGCCGGTCAGGGCCAAGGCGCCCCCCATCCCGCCGATGCCTATGCGGGTGGGGGCAATGGTGCTTCTGCGGGTGCTGCTGGGGCTGTGGCTGGTGGTCGTAGCGCCGCTCCAGCGCAAGGAGCTGCCGAGGCGATTCCTTACGCCGATGACGAGGACATTCCGTTCTAAAGGATTGCGCTCTGGCTGGTTGCAGGCGCTGAGACCCCGTTGCGGCTCAGGGATCGACGTAGAGGCTGACGCGATCAGCCTCGACGCTTCCCTCCATGTCGAAGAGCATCATTCCGCCTTCGAACCCGCCATTTAGGGCGCTCTCTTCGTTGAACTCCCCGGTCCAGCCAAGGGATAGGGGGAAGAAGCCCATGTCGACCGCGACATCTCCATCGGCCTCGTGGTTCTCAATGTCGGCTGACAGGTCGTAGGCGACATCGAACGAGCCTAGGACCAGGAGGTCTACAGTGCACTGCCCATCTCCGCCGAGCAGCTCACCACTCATGTCGACGACAAAGTCCAAGCCGCCAACGCACGATGCGGAGATGGCTTGTCCCTGGAAGTCTCCTGACAGAGCGATGTTCATGTTGCCGGCATAGATACCGGTGTGTTCGCCCTGGACTCGGATGCCGCCCAGGGTCGTTTGCAGGCGGTCTCCATTGGGCAGATCTGCGGTTGCGGTGATGGCGTGTATCCCGAATGGCAGCTCAGCTTCGCCTTCTGAAGATTCCAGCAGCAACTCATCCATTTGATCGGACATCCAGACGATGTCTTCGAACTCGAGAACTTCGCCATCGACGCTAACGACCTCAGCGGACATGGGGAGCGCGTGGTCGACGAGGTGGATGGCTGCGGAGGCGGGCTCGTGGACTACCAGGGTCGCGCCATCAAACTCTTCGAAGGTCTCTTCTTCCACGTCTGTGGCAGCGTCTCCGCCACCGCCACCGAGCAACATCGTGTCGCTTCCGCAGCCGACGAGAAACATGCAGAGAAATCCGACGAGGCGGGTGCGGGCCATGGTGTCTCCGTGGTTATTGCTGGAGCTCTTGTGCAGGCAGCCGGTGGGACCCCGATTGCGGCTCAAGAGCGTCGGGCGAAGCCTAGCACCCCCTCCGGGGACACACCAGCAGAAACACCTCTCTGTTGCCCGATTTTGCTCCTTCCAGGCGGCTGTCGTGGCGGCCGGTTTCCTCAAAGCCGAGCTGGACAGCTTCAGCGACGACACCATCCACGGCGGCCTGTCGGAGCGCATCGTCTTGGACCCGCCCTCCCTTGCCCACGTGTTCTCGTCCCACCTCGAACTGGGGTTTGACTAGCGCCAGGATGGGGGCCCCCTCAGCCAGCAGAGGGCGCACGCTGGGTAGAATCAGGCGAAGGCTGATGAACGACACATCGACCACGCAGAGGTCGACGGGGTCCCCAACGAGCTCGAGTGTCAGGGAGCGGGCGTCTGTTTGTTCATGGCAGGTGACTCGAGGGTCCTGTCGCAGCTTCCAGGCCAGTTGATTGGAGCCCACATCGGTGGCCACTACGTGCTCTGCCCCTCTCTGGAGCAGACAATCCGTGAAGCCGCCTGTGGAGGCACCGACGTCCAGGCAACGCAGACCGGCCACATCCAATCGGAAGTCGTCGAGTGCCCCTTCGAGCTTCAGGCCACCTCGTCCGACGTACGGGTGATCGGGCACCTTCAACCGGATGGTCGCCTGTACATCGACGAGCGCCCCCGCTTTATCGACGACACAGTCGTTGACCAGAACCTTGCCGGCGAGGATCAGCCGGCGAGCCCTGTCCCTGGAGGCTGCCAGTCCACGCTCCACCAGGAGTTGGTCGATGCGCGCGCGTGACGCCATAGCTGTTAGTGGTCGCGCTCGACCGCGAACGTCATGAGTAGGCGCAGGGGGTCGGCGCTCGTACCAAATGGGGACAGCAAGCTGAGGGCGCGTTGGTGCAGCTGCTCGGCCCGCCTTCGACTCTCTTCCAAGCCGAGCAGTGCCGGGAAGCTTGGCTCCTGGGCCTGAGGTTTGCCATCGCGTCGGTCCTGTTCGTCGTCCAGCAGATCATCGACCACCTGAAAGGCGAGCCCCAGAGTCTCTCCGTATTCGGCTAAGGCTTCGACTTCTTCGGGGCTCCCATCCGCCAAGGTCGCGCCAGCCATGGCGGCGTATCGGAACAACTCGCCCGTCTTTCGGCGGTGCAGGAAGGTCAGAGCTTCCTCCGAGTCCACCGCTCCTTCGTGTCCTAGGTCCGTGGATTGACCGCCCACCATCCCGCGCCAGCCGGCAGCTTCTGCCAGAGTCCTGCCAACCTCGATGATGCGAGTGGCATCTGCTCCGCCACGGTAGGCGTCTCGATCAAGGACTAAGCGAAGGGCCTCTGTCAGGAGTGCGTCACCAGCGAGGATCGCCAGGTCCTCTCCGTATCGCACATGGGTCGTGGGTCGCCCTCGGCGTTCGTCGTCGTCGTCCATCGCCGGTAGGTCGTCGTGGATGAGACTGTAGGTGTGGATCATTTCCACCGCACATGCGGCCGGCAGGACGGCTTCATAAGGGCGGTCACGATGGTGATCTACAGCCTCGAATGCGGCCAATGCGAGCACAGGACGGAGTCGCTTTCCACCACCGAAGAGCGCCCAGTGCATCGCTTCGTGCAGCTTTGTTGGCCACCGGTCTGGCGCTGGCAGAAAGCGCTGGAGGGCCTGATCTATGAGGAGTCGGCGGTCACGTAGGTAGGCGTCGAGCCGCAGGGGAACCCCGTCCTCTTCTTCTGGTTGATGTTGGTGCTCAGAAGGGGATGTCGTCGTCACTGTTGTCGTCCCTTGGAGGGCTCGGCGGTGCGCCGGGCGTCGCAGGCATGATCTCGTCGCCCAACTCTTCACTGACCTGGAGGGTCTCGCCTGTTCGCAGGTCTACCTCGACGATCTTGCCACCCTCTTTCATTAGGGCGCTGATCTTCTGCTCCGCTTCTCCCAGTCGCTCGTCGCATCGGCGAGCTAGCGCGATGCCGCGCTCGAAGCGGGCGATGGAGTCCTCGAGTGGGATCTCACCTTGTTCTAGCTGGCTGACGATGCCTTCGAGCTCTTCGAGGGCGTCTTCGAAGGACAGGTCTTGCTCAGAAGTGTCTTTGGGCGACGTCATGATGGGAGCGGAGTAGCTGAGTGCGGCACCCGGGTCAAGCCTGGTAGGTGGGCCTATGGAAAGTCGCCGCCCAGCTCACCAGGGGACCCATCCCGCACAATCGAGTAGAGGAAGTTGGACCAAAGCAGGGCTGCATCCCCTGTATTGAAGATCGCGAAGTGGTCGGTGTCGAACTGGGCGAGGCCGGTGGTGACCGCCGTGCCATCGGGGTGCACTGTGTTGGCACTATATGCAGTATCGAGACGGTCCAGTTCTCGCAACTCCAGTCCCAGAACTCCTCGCTCGGAGTAGGGTCTCGCAATGGGAAGCCGACCGGCGACAGCAAGCGCCTCTGCCGTGTCGGCTGGTGTCTGTGCGTCGTGCATTCCTTGAGTGAGCAGCACAGAGACGGGCTCGCCTTCCGACTCGACCACCCAGCGTGGCGCGTAGTTGATGGGATCCGTGACCTCTGCGAGGGTCTGAACCATGGCGAGGAGTGGGTGCATGACGAACAGTTCGGTGCCTTCGGCGGTGTCGAGCGCGGTGGCGATAGCATCGCGAATTACTAGCGGATCTTCGCGCTGCATTGCGGTGACGCTGAGTCCACCGCCGGCGCCACTGAATACCCAGCCTCGGATGCCCTTTGTGAAAGGAAGGGCCATAGCTCCGGTGAGCCCCCCTTGGCTGTGGCCTACAAAGAAGATGGAGTCGGGGTCGATCCGAAGGCCTGGGTGAGCCTCAGCGATTGGCCCACCGTCAGCCAGGTATCGGGTCGCGAACTCGACAGCACTCACGATGTCCAGGGCTCCCTGCCGAAAGGTCGAACGTCCCGACTCCGGATTGAAGTAGTTGAATGAGTACAGAGTAATTGCCGTGTCTGTACCGTCCTCCCAACGATCGCCGTGGAAGGGTTGGGGGATGCTTAGCGACATCATCCCGCGTGCGGCGCCCAGCAGGCCTGGCCTTCGGGAGCCGCCCGTCAAGTGACTGAAGCGGTCACCGCCAGTGCCATGCGCATGGATGATCAGAGGCCAGCCGGCTTCTGGTTGCTCGAAGACCACCCTAGGCATGCCAATGGCAAAGGGGATGCGTTCGGTGGTCTGGGGTACCGGAACCCCCGCTTTCCACTCGAAGCCACCTCCCTCGCTGGCGTAAGGCACGACGCCCCGTTGAAAGTTGTGTGCGGTGTAGGCGCCATCCCACACCGCATACTCCTGTTGAAAAGCGGGGTGCTCGGGCGCCACTAGAGCGAGTTCCCCCTGCCAGCTCGGCTGGGAGGGGTTGCTGCGGATGAAGTCCGCGAGCGATTCCATCTCGTGTATTTCGCTCTGTGTTGTGAAGACCGATGCGTGGGCGATCCACTGGAGCCCTTCTGCTCCGACCGCCATGGGCTCACTGGCTAGGTAATCGGAGAGCGGGCGGAAGGCTGGCTGTAGGGCTGTGTCCGTGGATGTGCCGTTGAGGAGGCTCTCGAGCAACGGTGATGCCTGCAGCCATTTGCCTTGGTCGTCTTGAGCATCCACGAGGTAGACCGCGTACGTTGTCCCTTCCCGCAGCGGAAACCCCCAGTAGGGGGCCACGGCGACCAGATGAGGCTGCACGTAGGGGTCGACGCTATCGCCTGAGACAATGGTCCACCGCGCTGGGTGGCACTGACCGTAGTGGTCTGAGTCGACATCTACATCCACAATTCGAATGGGCCCCTGACAGTCCAGGGATGCTCGAACGGCGTCCTCGCTCATCTCGGGGAGTGCGATGGCTCCGTCGAACGGAAGATAGATGGGCGCATTGAGTCCGAAGCCACTCAGCTCCGTCTCGGCAAGCGCTAGATAGGAGTTGAGGAGCGGGTTCTCGCTGGGATTGGGAAAGCCAGTCAGGTCGAGTCCCACTCCGCCGTCGTGCGCTTGAAGTCGGTTGTCGGCCGGCCAGGGCATCGACCAGAAACCCGACCCCAGCTGCGGGTCGAACACGGCTTGAATCGTGGATGGAACCCGAAGTGCCTCGGCGCAGCCGCCCAGTCCTATGGCCATCAGGCCGAGGGTGAGCCGACCCAATGATGCAGCAGCGCACCTCAGGCTCCTGATTGCCATACGACCCGTCCTTCCTGATCCTCGATACGATCGATGTTGGGGATGGCCTTTCGAACGGGAATGTCTGCGGGGCCGTAGCAGCCGGCCCGATTCTCATCGGAGACTTGAATCCACTTGTCGAGGAGCAGGCCTGTCATGGGGGGAAAGCCGAACACGCGATAGCGACCAGGGGGCAACTGGATGTCCGCGTTGGGGTATTCGGGGCGTCTCACGTTCGTCTCGTGTGGCCGTCCTCAGAGTCCGAGGGTGGAGTGTCACGCTACTCGATCTTGACACCACGAGTTTGTACTTCGAACTCTCGGCGCATGGCCCGCGCAGCATTCAGCGAGACAGAGGGTAGGTCCCGATCGGGGTAGTTGGTCAGGATGAAGGTGATGTCGTTGTTCCAGGTGCGAGCCATCTCTCTGGTCTCCGGTTCCTTCCGCGGCGGATTGAACGTCACAAACCAGTGCTGCAGGGCCTCGGCACGCAGCCAATGGGCTTCGATGGTCTCGGGTCGAGCGGCGACGGCCCGCTCCAGCTCGTCGAAGTAGTCCCGCCAGAGCTTCTCGTCGTAGCGAAGGGCCCCGGCTCGCATGGGTTCGGCCACCTTCAGGTGGAACTCACACTGCCTTCGTCGTCCACGTTCACGTGGACCCAAGAACAGATCCGAGAAGCCACTCATCCAGTCAGTCCAGCCCACAGATTGGAGCCTAGCAGCCTACTACCGTCGCAGTGAAATTGAGGAAACTGACCATCCATATAGACAAATCGAGATTCGTCGATATATTGAGCTTGTGAACATGGATATCAATGTGACTGCAGCCTCGCTGCTGAAGGCGGTGGCCGACCCAGGTCGGCTACAGCTCTGTCGGCTTCTCTGTGAAGGAGCCTTCAACGTCTCGGAGATCACCCGAATCCTCGGTGTGGGACAGTCGACGGTTTCGCGCAACGTGCGGATTCTTGTGGATGTGGGCCTCCTGTCTGGTCGGCGAGAAGGACGTTTGATCTTCTATGCCTGGCGCAATGACTTGGAGCCCTCTCGAGCTGCGCTGCAAGGCTGGATTCAGGAGCATGGTCCGGTGCTTGATAGTGCCGCTCGACGCCGCGCGGGTGAGGTCTGGGAGGAGCGGCGACGACGATCAGCTCTCTTCTTCGACGCCCTCGATCCGAGCTCGCCCAGCAACCCCTGGCTTGGGTCGCCGGACTGCATGCCGAGACTGTTGGATCTGGTGCCTGAGCAGGGTGTGCTGCTCGATCTGGGAACGGGCACAGGACGCTTTCTTGGCGCGCTGCGCGAGCGCGTTGCATCGGTCGTTGCTGTCGACGCCTCTCCCGCCATGCTGGACGAAGCTCGCCGTCGCATGTCGGCTACCGGTGTCGAAGATGTGGACTTTCGCCTGGGCGATATCGGTCATCTGCCTCTGTCCGACGGTGAGGTCGATACCGTGGTCGCCAACATGGTCCTCCACCATGCGCCGGAGCCGGCTCAGGCGGTCTCCGAGATCTACCGAGTCTTGCGGCCCGGCGGCACACTGCTGTTGGGCGACTTTCTTCCTCATGACCAAGAGTGGATGCGAGAAACTCTGGCCGATCAGTGGCTGGGCTTCTCGCGTTCTGATATCAGCAGTTGGCTCGATGTTGCCGGGTTCTCCCGCGTGACTATCGAGTCCCTTCCATCCACCCATGAGGGTGCCCCATCGGTGTTTGTTGCCCGGGCCACCCGCGGGGAGAGGTCACCCGACAGCGCGTCGGCCCCATCCCCTTAATGCAGGAGTTGAGTGACATGGTTTCCCCCAATACAGAGAGTCCACTAGCTGTGCCCAATGCGGACCAGCCCCTTCCCTACAAGGTTGCCGATATCTCCCTGGCCGAGTGGGGCCGCAAGGAGATCGAGATGGCCGAGAAGGAGATGCCGGGCCTGATGTCGCTGCGTGACCAGTACGCTGAGACTCAACCCCTCAAGGGTGCTCGTATCGCCGGCTGCCTCCATATGACCATCCAGACAGCCGTCCTCATTGAGACGCTGGAAGCGCTCGGCGCACGGGTGACCTGGACCTCTTGCAACATCTACTCGACCCAGGACCATGCTGCTGCTGCCATCGCTGCCGGTGGTACTCCAGTCTATGCCTGGAAGGGTGAGAGCGAGGAGGAGTACGACTGGTGCATCCACCAGCAGATTGCCGCCTTTGGCGACCTGGGCCCCAACCTCATCTTGGATGACGGAGGTGATCTCACCGCCATCATGCACAACGACTATCCGCATCTCCTGGACAACGTGAAGGGCCTGTCGGAAGAGACCACAACAGGTGTCCTCCGGCTCTACCAGATGCTGGAGCGAGGGGAACTCAAGGTTCCGGCGATCAACGTCAATGACTCGGTCACGAAGTCGAAGTTCGACAACACATACGGCTGCCGAGAGTCTCTCGCTGACGGCATCAAGCGTGCCACCGATGTGATGGTCGCTGGCAAGGTCTGTGTCATCGCTGGTTATGGCGGTGTGGGTAAGGGCTGTGCCCAGTCCATGGCCGGCCTTGGAGCCCGCGTCATCGTGACGGAGATTGATCCGATTATCGCCTTGCAGGCGGCTATGGAAGGCTTCGAGGTTACGACCATGGAGAAGGCCGCTTCCATCGGCGACATCTTTGTGACCGCCACCGGGTGCTGTGACGTCGTGAACGGCGAGCACATGTCGGCGATGAAGGACCATGCAATCCTCTGCAATATTGGACACTTCGATAGCGAGATCTCCATCAGCTACCTCGAGGAGCGTGACGACATTGAGGAGATCAACGTCAAGCCGCAGGTGGACATCTTCGAGTTCCCCGATGGCAAGCGCCTCATCGTGCTCGCCCGCGGTCGTCTGGTGAACCTTGGCTGCGCCACAGGGCACCCTTCGTTTGTGATGTCTGCATCCTTCACCAACCAGGTGCTGGCGCAGATTGAGCTGTGGGAGAAGGAGTATGACCTGGGTGTCTACATGCTGCCCAAGACCTTGGATGAGGAGGTCGCTCGACTTCACCTCGGCAAGCTTGGTGTGGAGTTGACCGAACTGACGCAAGAGCAGGCGGACTACTTGGGCATGGACAAGCAGGGTCCGTACAAGCCCGAGCACTATCGTTACTAAGTCGCAAGACTGGTTCGAACCATTCCGGTTGCAGGCGGCTCAGTGAGAGCCGCCTGCAATCGACGATGGATGAGGGGCACGTACTCAGTGAGCCCTCTTTGCCGCTATGCAGCCTGATCGTCCCGAGTTCAGTTCGCCGCGAGAGAAGGCCGGGGGCGGTGCGCTCCCAGCCCGCTCGGTCCGATCGCTATTGCCTCGCTTCTTGCTATTGCTGCCGCTGTTCTTGTCCCAATGGAACTGCGCAGATGACGCCGCGCCAGCGGTGGGCTGCGCTTGCCTGGATCGCCCCGGGGCCGACGATGACGACGACACGGGGGGAGGGATCGGTTCCTGGGACCCCTGGGATGATGTGGGGGACGACGACTCTGGCGACGACGACTCCAGCGAAGATGACTCCGACGACGACGACTCCGGCGACGATGACGCTGGGGATGATGACTCCGCCGAGGTTCCCGAAGACATCACCCTATTCTTGCCTCCTTGTGATGGGGGCGTCATCACGGCCTTCGTTGAGTCCGAGATCCAGCCGCCGGAGCCCGACTCAGAGGGCTACATGGTCCCCAGCCCAGACATCTTGCAGGCGATGGAGGCTTCGTTGGATGCGCTCATCGCTGGCGACTACGGTCAGGCGCTTGCTCAGGCTTCTTTGGTGCAATACGAACTCTGCCGCGGGGAGGGCGAGGAGCAGGGTACTGCTCTGTGGCGCCCAGATCGCCAACTGGTGCAGCCTGGTGGAGCTCCCACGCCCGCCAGTGGCCGCGCCCTCTTTGCCTGGAGAGCGTTGGGAGCCCGCCCCCTGGTGGTCGAGGTGCCTCACCCGTGGTTCGAGTCCGGGACGTTGGAACAAGGGGTCGCAATGTTTCATGAGTTGAGTGCCCGCGCCTTAGTTGTTGCAGGAACTCATCGGTGTGCCAACGACTCCGATTCGGTGTGTGATGGGACTACCGGAGCGTGTGGTGGACCAGCAGATACGACGCCGTACCGTCAGTCCGATATGGCGCATGTGGAGGCAAGTCTCTTTCAGACCATTCACGAGACCCTCGTTGACACCTACGAGAGTGATTGGTTCTTGAGCCTCCACGGTATGGGCGACACGGGCATCAGTATCTCTGACGGCACTCAGTTGGATACCGACGTGGGGACCCCAGTGGCCGACTTCGGGGCCGCGCTAATGGCCCAGTTCCCGGGAGTGGTGACGACGTGCAACGCTTGGCCCGGCTCACTCTGGCAGACACGGCTGTGCGGAACCACCAACGTGCAGGGGCGCTATGTCAACGGTGTCGGTGACGCTTGTACCGAGTCTGCCGACACCTCGTCGGGTCGCTTCATCCATCTGGAGCAGGATGCGGACGTTCGCAGTCAGGTAGAGCTGGTGGTGGATGCTCTGGACAGTGTCCTACCCTGAGGCGCCGCGTCAGGAATCGGTCGGTCGGTGGGGCTGTGGCCGGCTGGTCTCTCTGCTCCTACCCTGGATACTCCTTGTGGTCCCAGGCTGCCGCCAGCAGGGGCTGATAGAGGCGTCTCCTGACATTCGAGAAGCCGCAGAGTCACCCTCCGAATCGGTGGATGCGGGCATGGCCTGGGGCTTGGTCGGTCGGATCACAGCCCCTCGCCTGCCTGGTGGAGCTCCGCCACGAGGAGAGGCATGTGCGGGCGGTTCGCCCCTGGACTCCTGGCGTGTTGGGCCGGAGCGGGGCCTGGCGGATGTGGTCGTCGAGGCTCGTTTGGTGAGCAAGCACCCCAGCGCTGCAGGAAGAGTCGTGTCCCATCAGAAGGGTGAGACTGAGGTTTTAGAGCTGCGCATCGCCGACTGTCGATTTCAGCCTCGAGTCTCGGTGGTGCCGAGGAATACGGTCTTGAGGGCGGGGCACGACGACCCAGGCCTGCACACCTTCCATCTCTATCGCGGTGCTGCCGACGAGCGCGAGCGGAGCTTGCAGAATATCGCCGTTCCACCAGGAGGGCCCCCTGTTGAGTGGGGGCTAGAGCTCTCTTCGCGTCTCCACGTCCGCTCGGATCACCTGGAGTGGATGGAGGGGTGGATCGTCGTGACGGACCATCCTGCGGCCATTACGGACGAGCAGGGGCGCTTTGCCATGCCCCACCTTGATCCGGGGGAGTGGGAGGTTGTGCTGTGGCACGAACGCTTGGGTGAGTACCGTGCGTTTGTGTCGGTACCACCGGACGGTCCAGCCAGCCTGTATACCGAGTTTCCGCTACCGCCCTAGTGCTCTGGGCACTGAAGGCCGTGTGCCTTCAGCGTTCTACTCAGGCTTCAGCGCGGCTGAGAGTCCAGCCTCATCGACCAGTTCCGCGCCGTCCCGTGCCATGCCCTCGACTAGCCGAGCGAGCGCTCTTGTCACGCGGTCCTGCACGCGAACGCCCAGGTCGTGTGCTCGTCGTCGTTCCGTCGGGCTGAGACTGTCGAAAGATGAGTCGTCGTCGGGCAGACGAAGGGCCGCTTCCCAGGTTTCCTGGAGCACTTGCTCCAGTGGGCCAGGGTCGGTTTCGGATGGCACGAGTTGCTCAGTCTTCGCGGAAGTCCACGACCAGGCGCACCACTGTCTTACCGACGCGGATGTCGTCTCCATCCGAGATGGCGCACTCGGTGAGAGCGCTGCCATTGATAAGGCTTCCATTGGTGCTGTTCAGATCCCGGGCTCGAAACTCGCCCCCAGCGAAGTAAACAATGGCGTGTCGATTCGAGACCCGAGGGTCGTCGAGCACCATGTGACAGTCGTCTTCGCGCCCCAGCACCGTGATCGGGTCTTCGAGGTAGAGAATCTTGCCGGTGTCCGGCCCCGCCACAATCTGTAGTCGAGCGTCAATCTCACCGGGAATGGCCGCTACCTCGCCGACCTTCAGCGGTTCGTCAATCAGGGTCTTGTTGGTCATCGGAACTCTCCTCTTCCATCTCGGAAGCCCGGGAACGATACAAGGCTTGGGGAGCAGGAACAATCCTGGGGCCTTCCATTGCGTGACTCGGCGCGGACTTCGAGGCTCCAGCTCCGGTCGAGGCTATGGTTGCGGCGCCCTCTCTCGCTCGGCAAAATGCACTCTGGTTCTACATACTGTGCCAGAGGGGTAGTCGGGTGGTTCCCGTTGGTTTTGCCTCGGAGGATCTGCATCTGCGCGATGGTGTACCCCCAACCCATACAGAGAATGTTTCGCTGGGGCCGAGTGCGGCTGCTCGTGTTCGGCTCGTGGCTTTGGGCGGGCCTGTCTTCAGCCATTCTGGTGGGTTGCCCTGGTGCCTTGAGTATCGATCTGGGCGCAGAGGTCGCGGCTGATGACGACGATGATGAGGAGGCGCTTGTTCTGGATCTCTCGGCGCTGGTGGGGGTGGAGTTCCTGAATGTTCGCTGGGATCCCACCCTGGCTGCTGATGGTCAGCAGGACTGCGCGGCTGAGTGGTCCGTTTCCGGTGTGGATGATGGTTCCGATGATGACAACACCCTGTGTCCATCGTGTGACCAGGTGTGGCAGGTGACGTTTGTCGCGCAACCGGGTGCGGAGGAGTGCTTGGGTGGTCCCTCGCTGCCTTTCGAAGCGGAGTATGTGCGCAAGATTGGCCTGGAGTTTGACGACGCATCCGACGTCCACTTTCGCTGGTGGCGAAACATCGCCAGCGCTGAAGAACCTCTTCTCTACGTCGGGATTGGGGCTGTGGATTCGGAGGATGCGACTTTCTCCTGGTCGGGAGAGAGCGTGTATTCGCCTGAAGGTGACTTTGGCGCACACCTCCACTACTACTCGGGCGAGGGTGAGTTCGTCGCAGGAGTGGAAGGCCGCTCGGGCGACGCCCGGTAGGTTGGATTCTGGGCCGCAAGACCCCCGCGCACAGCTTCTTGGGCGGCTCGTCTTCCACTGATTCGGGCTGGGTAATCCGGCTTGGTGCCGAGGAAGCTCCCACACGGCGAGTAGGCTCCAAAGCAGCCCGCCTGCATCGGCTCTGTCGTCTGGGCTTTGCCGTGCCGCCCGTCGTTGTTCTCTCTACGGCGGTCCTTGAGGCCTTTGTTCGCGAGGCGGGTCTCACCGGGACGCTCTCGGATGCGGCAGAGGCCATGGCGCATGGGGATGGAGACCGGGCTCGCGCCACGGGCCGTGCGGCGGCGGAGTCGATCCGAACAGCGCCGCTACCGGTGGTCGTGGATGAGGCGTTGGTTGCTGGCCTCTGTGCACTTGAGGCGTGCACGTCGGCGGATGAAGAGCCGCTTGTGCTGGCCGTGCGCTCGTCCGCGGTGGGTGAGGACGGGGAGTCTCGTTCCCACGCAGGTCAGTACGAATCGCTGCTGAACGTCTCCGGAATCGACGCTGTTCGTGGTGCTGTTCGCGAGGTCTGGGCGTCCTGGTTCAGCGATCGGGCGATCAGCTATCGCCTCACATCCTCGAAGGCTGTCACAGGGAGTGAAGGTGGCATGGCTGGAGCCTCGTGGTCGGGCTCGCTTGTCCCGCCCATGGCGGTTGTGCTGCAGCAGATGGTGGTGCCCCGGGCGTCGGGAATGTTGTTCACGGCCGACCCGGTGACTGGTGACAAAGGCGAGATGATGATTGAGGCGGCTCCGGGCCTCGGTGAGGCGCTCGCTCAGGCGCTGGTGCACCCCGATCTCTTCCGGGTGTCTCGCAGGGGCAGCCAGGCCCATGAACTCAGGATCTCCGAGCGGGCCATCGCGCCGAAGGAGCGGCATCTCGTACCGTCTCCGTTGGGAAGCGGGGAACTCGTGTTTCAGCCGCTGCCAGAGGCCCTCCAGTTGTCGCCTTCTCTCGACGATGACGAGGTTCTCAAGTTGGCCGGTCTCGGTCTTCGTGCTGAAGAGGAACTAGGTAGTCCGCTGGACATCGAATGGGTGCTTGATACCGACGGCGAGCTTCACGTTCTGCAGGCTCGACCCGTGACCGGTCAGCTTCGTGGCTCTGGTCTACCTCGTGGGGGTTCACTCTTACGGTCTCGCCCCATACTGTGGACGCAGCGTTTTTCGGGTGAGCGCTGGACGGACCTGGCGACGCCCCTAGGCTGGTCGTTGGTCCAGCCAGTCCTGCACCACTTCACGCTCTGGGAGGCCGCCTCCAAGCGTTGGCTGTCCTCGTCCTTACCGACCCGCCTCTATCGCGGCAGGCCCTACTTCAACCTGTCGATCTTTCGTCATCTCGTCTTTCGGTTGCCTGGAGGAGCGCCTCCGCAGTTCATTCTGGAGATGTTCCCACCGGACGAGCAGGAGGAGCTGAGGAGCGACGGGCCCTTATTGCCCAACATGGCTTTGGTTGGCTCGATCGTCACTCAGTTGATTCGTGAGCGTCGGTGGGAGCGCTATCACTACAATTTCGTCACCAACTATCGAGAGTGGGAGGACTTTCAGCCAGGCTTTGAGGCCCGAGTACAAGCGCTGTCCCTCGCATTTACTGAGCCCGAAGAGGGACTTGGGACAGTGGAGGAGGCTCGCAATCTCATGGTGGAGTACGTAGGGCTCCATCTCCTCAGCTTGCTCTTTGCCCACCTCTCGTATGAAGCGCTCGGCCAGATGCTTCGCAGCTGGGTTGGTCTTTCGGGAGAAGTCCTTCGGTCGGCTCTCGTTGCGAACTGCGAGGACAACCAGACCTTGCGCTGCAACCGTGCCTTGTGGGCTCTAGCTGTTGTGGCCGCGTCCGATGACTCTGTGAACGTCTACTTGACGAGCTCGCCGCAGCCATCACTCGAAGGGCTGGAGGGTCTGACTGGAGGTGCAGCGTTCCGCCAGGAACTTGACCAGTTCTTGGCTGACTACGGCCACCGAAGTTCGGCCTCCTGGGAGATCTTTGCTCCGCGCTGGGCGGACAGTCCCGAGCTCGTCTTGCGGCTCGTCGCCGGCTATTTGAGGAACGACTTGGTCGACGACCCGCGTCAGATGGAGCAGCGAAGGCGCTCTGATCGCGAGCAGGCGGAGCGGTTGGTTCGGAGTCGGATGGCGCGGACCCGGTGGCGGCGGCTGTTTCCCTGGCGTCAGCAGGCCTTTAATACCTTGCTGGGGATTACGCGACAGTACGTGTTGCTCCGCGAGAACCAGCGCTTCTCCTTTGATCGGCTGTTGTTGCGCTTCAAGCAGGTATTGGAGCGCATGGGAGCACTCCTGGAGCGCGACGGCCTGCTTGATGCTGGTGCAGATATCGTGTTCCTAGAGATCGATGAGGTGTCGGCTCTGGCGCGTGGTGTTCTTCAGCTTCCAGAGGCCCGGGCTCGGATCGCCCTGCGCCGTTCGGAATTCGAGCAAAACCGTCGGGTGGATCACCCGGACTTTCTCGAAGAAGGCGGAGAGGGTGATGTGGAGTCTGTCGCCCTTGCTGGTTCGAGTTCGTCGTTTCGTGACTTGGTGACGCTCTCTGGACTTGCAATCTCGCCCGGGCGAGTGCGGGGGCGGGTCTGCGTCCTTCGTTCTCTCGACGACGTGCATAAGCTCAAGCCTGGCGACATTCTCGTCGCCAGGGCTGCTGACTCCGGTTGGACTCCTTTGTTTCTGACTGCTGGTGCGCTGGTGCTTGAGTTGGGCTCCATGCTTTCCCACGCTGCGGTTGTCGCGCGGGAATATGGACTGCCGGCGATTGTTAATGTTGAAGGCGCGACGCGAATGCTCCACGATGGGATGGAAGTCACTGTGGACGGCCATCAAGGCCGGCTTTTAGTGCACCGGGCACAAAACGACCCGGAACGCCGGTACGAGATGTGAGTGTAGAGAGGTCCATGAACAACACGAAGGTTGCGCGAGTCCTTTCTTCTGTCGCAGTGGCTGTGGGCCTATGTGTTGTGCAGGGGTGTGGCTCGGCCTGGCAACCTGAGTTGTCCAACAGCCGGGCGCTGGAGGATGTGCCTGAGTACACGGAGGAAGGCCCCCTAGGCTGGGGCGACGAGGAGAGCGAAGATACGGCGACGGATGCGGTCGACGATAATATGGACTCTTCCGAGGGGCCGGGTGCTGGGGGCGAGGCCGGAGTGGTCGCCTTGGAGCCGGCTCCCGATTCCACGACGCACCACTATCGGGCCCCTCTCCTGGTCACGTTTGATTCGGATGCGACGGGAGCGACCGTCACACTGTCAGGGCCTACGGCGGGCGAGCCCGACCACGTGATCCCGACTGATGTCCGCTGGAACGATCTCAATACTGTGGCCTCGGTGCATCCTGGCGTGTTCCTCTTGCCGTCTTCCAGCTACACGGTGACCCTGGATGTGGGCGATGCACGGCTGGACTATTCATTCACCACGTCTTCGGTGGGCGGTCCCCTGGATGAGGGCGCCTCGGTGGAAGGTAGGACCTACGCCTTGTCTCTTCAGGACGCTAGCTTGGTCTCCCCAGTTGGCCTGTCTGCTCTGGTCTCTCAGTTGCCCAGCAGTCTTGTCTGGCTCTGGGGCGTGGAAGCCGGAGCCTACGAGGACGAGTTGTCGATCTCGGTAGCCATGGGCGAAGGGGTCGATGATGGCTTCGTCCAGGATCAGTGTGTCGACGCGCGGCCTTTGGGTGGTGGCGTTGCGAGTGTTGAGCTTGACCGTTCCTACTTTTCCAACCCCTCGGGTGATCTCGAGATTCTCGTGGGAAGCCAATTGCTCGTGCTCGAAGAGGGATGGATCGATGGCGATTTCGCTGCTGACGCAACGTCGCTACTGCAGGTGGGCCTTCGCGGTTGGCTTCGAGCTAGCGACCTCGCGGACATCGCGCCGGACTCTGGCGAGGTCTGCGACTGGCTTGCCTCCGAACTCACCACGGACTGTGACAGCTGCCCGTCGGGGACTGGTCGCTGCCTCTGGGTGGAAGTCGGAGGGCTGTCGGGTACCGAGACGTCTCTGGAGCTCGTTGCGGAGGCGGATGAGCAAGAAAGTGAGGATCTGGATGACTCGGCGTCCGACGGTGGCGACGTCCCGGGCACGACGGGCGATCCCGATGGCACGGGCGGAACCGACACGAGCCCGCCCGATGACGAGGACTGTGGGAGCCCCCAATACGATCCATTTGCGTGCTCCATTGGGGCGAATGCTCAGCCCTCTGGGATGACCTTGTTGTTGCTGCTGTCTTGTGGCGCACTCTCCCTACGAAGCCGCCGACACCCCTAGTCCAGATGTACAGTTCAGATCGAAGCTTCGTCTTGCGGGGCTGGGAGATTTGGTGGTCCGTGTATTCGTCGGGCCTCGATAGCCCTCCTCCACCCAAGTTTATCTTTTTCCGGCCCCTTGGCTCTGTCGCAAGCTATTGAAAATATTTAGAAATATGCTCGTTCTTGTGAAAACGAAGAACCAGGCCGCGGTGACCACTGGCATGGAGGGGCAGTTGGTCCTAACGTAGATAGGTATAGGGCCCTGACGGACCTCGATGGGTCCCCGGTTCTTTGGTAGCTCGGGCGAGTGAATCCAGAGGAACTAGGGCGCCGTTTCCTCCTCAATGCCACTCCCCGACTGTCCGATAAGTCCGGTAGAGGGTTGGAGGTTTTTGCCATGGGGACAGGTAGCTCGATCATCTCGCTCATCCAGAACAACCAGGATCTGGAAGGCTTCCGGGATCTGTGTTGGCGAGGTTCGTTCTCGGAATACCTGGACCTAATTCAGAAGCGACCAGAGGTCACTCGTACTGCCTGGCGTCGCATGTACGACATGGTGATGACCTACGGCACATCGGAGTACGTGGAGTTCAAGAAGCGGATCACTCACTACAACTTCTTCGATGACCCCATCGATGACGGCAAAGACGCCATCTACGGTATCGATGTTCAGCTCGAGAAGCTCCTGCAAGTGTTCAAGTCAGCGGCGCGGGGCTATGGCCCCGAACGCCGGGTCTTGTTGCTCCATGGCCCGGTGGGCTCGGCCAAGTCGACCATCGTTCGCATGCTCAAGAAGGGACTCGAGGAATACAGCCGCACTGAAGAGGGGGCCCTCTACTCCTTCTCTTGGCGCGACGACGAGGAGGAGGGTGGTTGGATTGATTGTCCGATGCACGAAGATCCCTTGCACCTCATCCCAGAGGAGTTCCGGGCGCAGGTGGCCAGTGAGCTGAACCGCAACAGCAAGTCGGAGTTCGAGGTCGCCATCAAGGGCGAGCTGTGTCCTGTTTGTCGCTTCATGTATCGCCGGAAGCTCATGGAGCACGATGGTGACTGGTCGCAGGTCGTGCAGGACGTGCAGGTCCGACGGTTGCTGCTGTCGGAGAAGGACCGCGTCGGCATTGGCACCTTCCAGCCGAAGGACGAAAAGAACCAGGACTCCACTGAGCTGACCGGTGACATCAACTACCGAAAGATCGCGATCTACGGATCCGATTCGGATCCTCGTGCGTTCAACTTCGATGGCGAATTCAACATCGCCAACCGCGGCATCATTGAGTTTGTCGAGGTGCTCAAGCTCGACGTGGCCTTTCTCTACGACCTGTTGACGGCGAGCCAGGAGCACCGCATCAAGCCCAAGAAGTTTGCGCAGTGTGACATCGACGAGGTCATCATTGGGCACACCAACGAGCCGGAGTACCGCAAGCTCCAAAACAATGAGTTCATGGAGGCATTGCGCGATCGGACCATTCGCATCGATGTCCCCTACTGCACCCGGCTGGATAACGAGCAGCGGATCTACCGAAAGGACTTCAGTGAGGAGTCCGTCGCTTCGAAGCACATCGCGCCCCACACGATAGAGATGGCGTCCATGTGGGCGATCTTGACGCGTCTCGAGGACCCCAAGAAGGGCAACCTGACACTTCTGCAGAAGCTCAAGCTCTACAACGGCCGCGCGATCCCGGGCTTCACCGAGGACAACGTCAAGGAACTTCGAAAGGACAGCAAGCGAGAGGGGATGGAGGGCGTCTCGCCCCGATATATCCAGGACAAGATCAGCAATGCGTTGGTTCGGGACACCCACGACTGCATCAACCCCTTCATGGTGCTCAAGGAGTTGGAGGGCGGCCTGAAGAATCACTCGCTCATCGCTGATGAAGAGACCCGCAAGCGATATCGGGAGCTCCTCGGCGAGGTGAAGAAGGAATACGAGAACATCGTCAAGACCGAGGTGCAGAAGGCGATCTCGGCTGATGAGGAAGCGATCTCCAGGCTGTGCGGCAACTACGTGGACAACATCAAGGCCTACACTCAGAAAGAGAAGATCAAGAACAGCTTTACGGGCTCGTACGATGAGCCCGATGAGCGTCTGATGCGCTCCATCGAGGAGAAGATCGAGATCCCCGAGGCTCGCAAGGACGACTTCCGACGTGAGGTGATGAACTTCATTGGGGCGCTCTCGCTTGAGGGCAAGACCTTTGACTATCGAAGCAACGAGCGACTGCACCGCGCCTTGGAGTCCAAGCTGTTCGAGGATCAGAAAGACTCCATCAAGCTGAGCAGCTTGGTCAGCAATGTCGTGGACGATGACACTCAGGCCAAGATCGAGGTGGTCCGAACGCGCCTCATTCGCGACTACAAGTATTGCGAGATCTGTGCGTCGGACGTGTTGAGCTACGTGGCATCGATCTTTGCTCGGGGAGACAGCGAGTAGCGCAATCTGGGGGAACGGGAAGGGGCCTACGGTGATCAGCAAGATCGAGCGCGATGTGGGCCGCTTTCGGCAGATCGTCAGGGGCCGCATCCGCCGTGATCTCAAGAAGTACATGTCGTCCGGTGAGCTGATCGGACGCAAGGGGAAGGACTTCGTCTCGATCCCGCTTCCACAGATTCAGCTCCCTCGGCTCCGGTTTGGTGACAACGACGATCAGGGTGTGGGCTCTGGTGATGGCGAGGCAGGCGATGCGCTCGGTCAAGAGGAGGAAGGGGATGGTGCGGGCAAGGCTGGCAATCAGCCGGGACAGCACATCTTGGAAGTTGAGGTCACGATCGAGGAGCTGGCCGAGATCATGGGCGAGGAGCTGGAGCTACCGAATATCGAGCCGCGGGGCGCGAAGAACGTGGACGCCAAGAAGGACCGCTACACCAAGATCGCTACCGTGGGGCCCGATGCACTGCGACACGGCAGAAGGACCTATCGGCAGGCCTTGGCCCGGCAGATCGCCTCGGGCACGTATCGGCCGGATGACCCGAGGGTGGTCCCCATGCGTGCGGACATGCGCTTCCGCTCTTGGAAAGAGGATGTTCGACCTGAACGGAATGCTGTGGTGATCTACATGATGGATGTCTCTGGCTCCATGGGGGATGAGCAGAAGGAGATCGTCCGCATGGAGGCCTTCTGGATCGACACTTGGCTCTCATCGCAGTACGACGGTCTCGATACCCGCTTCATCATTCACGATGCGGCTGCTCGGGAAGTCGATCGGGAGACGTTCTTTCACACACGAGAGAGCGGGGGCACCCTCATCTCGACCGCTTACAAGCTCTGTCTGAAGATGATCGAGGAGGACTATCCTTCTAGTGAGTGGAACATCTACCCGTTCCACTTCAGCGACGGAGACAACTGGAGTGGCTCGGACACTCGCGCTTCGGTCCAGATGGTCCGGGAGCAGATGCTGCCGCGGGTCAATGCGTTTTGTTACGGCCAGGTCGAGTCCGAATACGGCAGCGGCCAGTTCATGAACGACCTGCAGGAGGCGTTCGGTGACGAAGAGGCGGTGATTCTCAGTCACATTGCAGACAAGGACGCTGTCATGGCGTCCATTAAGACCTTTCTCGGGAGAGGTCGCTGATCATGTCCACCTCTACCGACCTGTTCGAGATCCGATTCCGCAAGGGGCTCCCGGAGCAGCTGCGAGAGATGCAGGCTCAGGTTGAGCAGGTGGCTCGGGACGCCGGCCTCGACTTCTACAAGACGGTCTTCGAGATGGTCAGCCCCAAAGAGATGTCGATGCTGGCCGCTTACGGGGGATTTCCCACCCGGTACCCCCACTGGCGCTTCGGTATGGAGTTCGAGCAGCTGCACAAGTCCTACTCATACGGTCTCTCGAAGATCTACGAGATGGTCATCAACACGGACCCTTGTTACGCGTATCTGATGGATGCCAACGCACTCATGGACCAGAAATTAGTGATGGCTCATGTGTATGGCCACTGCGACTTCTTCAAGAACAACATGTGGTTCCAGCACACGAACCGCCGGATGATCGATGCGATGGCCAACCACGCGACTCGAGTTCGCAGGTTGATCGATCGCCTGGGCGCTGAGCGGGTCGAGGAGTTCATCGACTGCTGTCTGTCGGTGGAGAACCTCATCGACATTCACGCTGCAGCGATCCGCCGCCAGCCTCGCAGTGACGACGCCATGCTTGAGAGCCTCCGGGAGGCCGCTCGAGATGGCGAGGAGCCCGGACTTCCTGCCGCCGAGCACTTCAAGGTTGACGTGGATCACTCGTACATGGATGGCTACATCAATCCACCCGAAGAGGTGTTGGCGATGCGGGAGGAAGCGCTGCAGAGAAGCATGGAGCCGCGTCCCATTCCCGAGCGTCCCGAGCGTGATGTGCTGGGCTTCATCCTTGCGCACGCCCCGCTGCATGATTGGGAGGCCGAGGTGCTGGCGATCATCCGGGAAGAGGCCATGTACTTCGCTCCTCAAGGGCAGACCAAGATCATGAATGAAGGCTGGGCAACGTTCTGGCACACGCGACTGATGACCGAGGAGTTGGCGACCGCTGCTGAGATTGTCGACTACGCCGACCACCACAGCGGAACGGTTGCCATGACGCCCTACCGACTCAACCCCTACAAGCTGGGTCTCGAGCTCTTTCGTGACATAGAGCACCGCTGGGACACTGGCCGCCACGGGCCCGACTACGAGAACTGTGATGATCTAGAGAAGCGGAAGAACTGGTTCGTGGACGAGCAGGGGGGCATCGAGAAAATCTTCGGGGTACGCCGCATCTACAACGATCTGCAGTTTGTCGATGCCTTTCTGACCGAAGAGTTCTGCCGCGAACATGGCTTCTTTACCTACGGCAAAGACAAGACATCGGGTGAGTTCGTGGTCGAGAGCCGTGAGTTCTCTGAGGTGAAAGAGCGCCTGCTGGGACAACTCACCAACTTTGGTCAGCCCATTGTCGATGTAGTGGATGGCAACTTTGAGAATCGAGGGGAGCTTCTGCTTGCCCATACCCATACCGGTGCTGACCTCCAGATGGACTGGGCGGAGACGACGCTCGCCAATCTGGTTCGCCTGTGGAAGCGACCCGTGTGCATTCAGACTCAGCTGGGAGGCCGCCCGATTCTGATCCGGCACGATGGAACGGAGCCTAGCCGTGTATTCCTGGACCGCAGCGAAGAGCGGCCCGCTCCCGATGCGGCGAAGGAAGAGGGCGCAGCCGATGATGGTGGGGAGACGAGCAGACCGTGAGCTTGGGAGAACAATTGATTGATGCGTTGCGCTCGGGGGCTTCGGGTGAGGTGTCGTCCGAGGCAGACGGCATGCGAGTGAAGGCAGAGGTGGTGGGGAGTGGACCCTACGGTTCCGATCTCCGCGCGCTAGAAGTGGAGCGTACGGCCCCTCTCGGAGACACTCGAAAAGCTGGTCGATTGAGTGAGGCAGTCGAAGCCATTGGGGACCGCCTCACCTATCTGCCCGAAAAGCTCGAGGTGCTCGAGTCGGACGGAGGCTCGGGTCGTGCCGTACTCCGCACACGCAGGAAGCAGGTTCAGGGCCGGGAGTATTACGAGGTTCAGGTGGACGGCGGCGACCGGGTCGATGTCCGGCGGTACCGGGGGCGCTCAGAGTCCGGTGGTAGAGACGCCGTCGTCGAGAACTTCGGGCACGGAGTCCTTCGCCGCTTGGTGGATGACCTGGGCGAGATTCTCTCCGACTGAGGTTCTCTAGGAGGCATGTTGGTCTGCCCCAGGATCACAGGAGCCTGGGGTGCTCTGACCTCAGGGGCTAGTATCGAGCACCTCAATCCAGGTGGAGACGTCGCCGAACTCACCAAAGTAGTCGGAGGGAGCCTGGCAGTGCAGGTCCTTTTCGAGAGCCCAAGTGGTGGCTGCCTTGACGAGCTGGTTGGCGCTCTCTGGCGGAATCGAGCTGGCTTCGCAGTCGAACAGAAAGGACGCGAACTGGGTGCCGCAGACGCCGGCCTCGGTGGCGATCTCGATCAGATCCTGCCCGGCATTGTTCGTGAGCTGGCAGATGTCGGAGAACACCAGGTGCCCAGCCTCAGCAATTCCCAGCAGATACTTGTCTCCAGATGTGGCTCCGTAGGCGTCTTCTGTCTGTGAGAAGCGAACGACGGTGTCGGCCATGCCCCCCAGGAACAGGGAGGACTGCAGGTCGTCGCTGGCTGCTGGGGATCGGTTGCCGGCTAGGGAGCCCATGAGTCGAACGCCACCAAGGTTGACCGCGCTTGCTGCCGCTGACGCTCCTGCACTGTGGCCGAGGACGGCTACCAAATCGGTGTCTACCCAAGGTGCGATAAACGTCAGTGATGGGTCCGATTGGACAAAGGCCGACAGCACGCTCTCTAGGTCACTGCCCACATCTTGTGATCCGCTGGTTCCTTCTCCGCAGATACTGCCGAGCATGTCGGCTAGGAATAAGCCGGGGTGATCTGCAGCAGCGACCACATAGCCTCGGCTTGCCCAGTGCTCCATGAGGCTCAGGGACTGGGTCCTCCAGGAGGCCGTACCGTGGGCGAAGAGGATCAGGGGATAGGGGCCGCGTTCTTGGTCGACCGGGAGTCCGCGTGAACAGCGCTCGCAGCGCTGATGTGGACGGGCCTGGTCGGTGACTAGGTGCTGCTGGCTCTCGGGTAGGGCGTAGCGGATATCCACTTCCTCAGTGGCCACTCCGGCATCGCTTCCGGGGCTCGCGGGGTAGAGAATTTCTACGGTCAAGCGTCCGATCTGGACCGTCTCCATTCCGACGCCCCAAGGCCCGGTGATGCTGGGATCGGCCGGTCGCTCGAACAGCAACGCGCCATCACAGCCGGGTGCCTCGTCGGGCAAGACGATGTCGCTGTTTGCAGCGAGTCCATCTTGAGCATCGCCGTTGGCCGGGTTGCCATCACAACCCACGATGACTGTCACGAGGAGCAGACTGGTCAGTTGGGACAGGTGTCGAACCGTGGACATGGGGGCCTCGGGTTGGCTTGCTACTAGCGGTCCGAGGACCTCTGCGAGCGTAGCTCAGTCAATATCTAACGAGCGGAAGATATGGTCTTCTATTCCTACCGAAGCACTAGGGCTCTGTCCAGAGAAACGAGAAACCACTTCCAATTCAAGGCCTTGTGGCGGGACGGGCTATGCACGGTGCCGTGGACCGAGACTCGGGTCTCGGGTGGGCTCCTGCCCCGTCGATTCCGCTGCAGTGCTGCTATTCTTTGGGCGCTCGTGAACCGTCTCCGCTGCATCCTCGTAGTCGTCTCGTTTGTGTCGGTGGGCACTTCGTGCCGGGATGTTGCGGTGCCCCTCGCCTCGAGCCCCGAGATTCTTGGTTCGGCTGGGAACCCCATCCTGGCAGAGCTGAACCCGATCGCCATGCCCGCTCCGCACGACACTGAGGATGTGGCCTGGGGTGACTGGGATTTGGATGGAGATCTCGACCTCGCGCTGGCCAATGAGGACGAGGCAAATACCGTCTACACGAACACCGATGGGACGTTTCAGCTGGCCTGGAGCTCCAACGAAACCGACAAGTCTCGTGGAGTTGCCTGGGGTGACTGGAATGGGGATGGCTATCTCGATCTAGCCTTTGCCAACGAAAGCGGCCCCCTTCGGGTGTATCGAAACACCCAGGGTGACTCCCCTCCGACGACGGACCCCATGGTGCTGCACTGGTCTAGCTCCGAAACCACCGACAAGGGGCGGGACCTGGACTGGGGCGACTGGGATGGAGATGGGGATCTGGATGTGGCTGTTGCCAATCACAACAGCGAGGACCGCGTCTATGGCTTCAACGGATCAACTTTTCAGCTTGTCTGGGAATCGGCTGACGAGCTGAAGAGTCAGTCTCTTGCCTGGGGTGATTGGGATGCTGATGGGGATCTCGATCTGGCAGTGGGCTTCGACGAGAACGACGAGACCGTACGTGTGTATGAGAGCACCTGGGCACCCAATGACAATGATCCGTCGGACGATGACGATGATGACGCCGGCGATGACGACGATGACGACGATGACGATGATGACGATGACGACGATGACTCTTGGTTGCGGTGGGACTGTGACAGTTCGTCGTGCTCCTATGGCTGGAAAGTCGCGGAAGGCGACGAGGCCGAGTCCCTTGCCTGGGGGGACTGGGATGGCGACGGCGACCTAGACCTAGCTGTAGCTCTGGAGAAAAGTGGTGGCGCTCCTGCGGTGTACGGCGCCGTCTACGAGAACCAAGGTCCATTTGTTGCCGATGAGGAACGCTTAGACCTGGACCAACCATCGAGTGTTGGCTGGGAGAGCCCGATCGGTGTCGATGCTCGCGACGTGGCCTGGGGCGATTGGGATGGCGACGGTGACTTGGACCTGGCGATTGGTCTGAGAAACGCGGCTGTTGTCTTCGAGAACACAGGCGGAACTCTGGCTGCAGCTCCCTACGCCGGTTGGACCTCCCAGACCCTTGATGCGCGTGGAGTTGCCTGGGGTGACTTGGAGGGGGATGGGGACCTCGACCTGGCGCTTGGTGTGGAGGGGGCGGTCTCTCTGGTCTACGAAAATGAAGGCTTTGGTCTTCATCATGAGTGGTCGTCGAGTGCCAGTTACCCGATTCGGGCATTGGCCCTCGGGGATTGGGACGGGGACGGAGACCGTGACCTCGCTGTGGCGGAAGCCAACTCTCCCAATCGCGTCTTCGAGAACACGGGCGGCACGTTCGCCGAGGTTGCCGCCTGGGAGTCCACTGAGATGGAAAACACCCAGGATCTAGCCTGGGGGGACTGGGATGGCGACGGAGACCTGGACCTGGCTGTGGGCAACCTGGGTCAGGTCAACAGGGTCTACGAAAACCGGGGGGCTGGCTTTGACGCCAACCAGCGTCTAGTCGTCTCCCCCATTGATGACTTGGGTTGGATCTCGTCGGAGGCGAATGACACCCGTGCGTTGGCGTGGGGTGATTGGGATGGCGACGGCAATCTCGATCTGGCTGTGGCCAACGATGGATCGTCGATCCGAGTCTTCGAGAACACCGGAGACGGTCTGAGTGCGGAGCCTAGTTGGGAAGGGGGTGCTTCGACGAACAACGCCTGGGACGTGGCGTGGGGCGACTGGGACAACGACGGCGATCTGGACTTGGCCGTCGCGAACCGCGGGCAGGCCAACCAGGTCTTCGAGAACACGGGAACGGGTTTCGATCTGGAGGTTGTCAGCTTTGACGACCCCCGCGGATGGCTCTCCGATGATGAGGCTCTGTCGACCTCCCTGGCCTGGGGGGATTGGAACAGCGACGGATATCTGGACCTCGCGGTGGCCAACGACGGGGAGCCGAACCAGATCTACTTGAGCTTGTCCGGACGACTGTCAGATACGGTTGGCTGGGTGAGCTCGGACTCGCAGCAGAGCTCCTCGATTGATTGGGCGGACGTGGACGGGGATGGGGCTCCAGATCTGCTGGTGGGAAACGATGTGGCTGGGGGTGTGCAGTGGTTTCGCAATACGGCCGGAGCTGTGGACCTCTCGGGAGCAGTCGGAACTTCTGCCGGTATGGATCTGGCCTGGACGAGCGCGCTGGGGGCATCCACCGCGGACCTCGCGGTCGGCGACCTGGAGCGGGATGGCGATGTGGACCTCATTGAGGGTGTTGACGGTGGCGCGCTTCGGTTGTACCGCAACCACAGGACAGGAGGCGAAGACCTTCCGCAGAACGCGACCCGCGTCTCGGTGAACTATCCCGGGCTCGGTGCAGAGGCAGAGGGCTTGGCCGTTGCAGAGGTGCTCTCGGGCACAGTCATCCCCTTGAGCTTCCAATTGATTGATCCCGAGTCGGACTCGGTTGCTTCTGTACAGGTTCAGGTTTCGTCGCAGGGAGGAGGTGCGTGGCAGGACGCGTCCCTCAGCGGCGCCGTTCTCAGTGACCTCGATACGAGTCCCGAAGGGGTGAGGCACTCTGTCGACTGGGCCCTGGCCAATGATGAAATATTCAGCGACCAGGTCGCCATTCGAGTGGTGATACCCGCTCAAGTGCCGGGTGGTGGGGTGAGTGTGCCTCCGGCGCCGTCCAGCAGCGGTGCGCCGATTCAGCGTTCGGTCATTGCGGGCGTGTCACCGGTCTTTCGCGCTCGCCATTGCTTTCCATTGGATGCCGATGGCGACGGTGTTTATTGCGACGAAGACTGCGATGACAACGCTGTCGAAAACTTTCCTGGCAACGAAGAAGTCTGCGACGGGCAAGACAACAACTGCAATGGCATCGCCGACTTCGCGAGCCCGGGTACCAACAGCGTAGAGCACGATGTGGACCTTGACGGAGTGACTCTCTGTGCAGGCGACTGTGAGGACAACAACCCACAGAATTTTCCGGGCAACTCTGAGTTCTGTGATGGTCAAGACAACGACTGCAACAGCCTCGAAGATGCGGGCGCTCCGAACGTTGATGGCCAGGAGAGCGACGAAGATGGCGACGGTCAATGGGAGTGCCAGGGCGACTGCGACGATGATCCGACTACGGGTGGGCTGAACTTCACCGGCAACCCGGAGATCTGTGACGGTCAAGACAACGACTGCGAGGGGACCGCTGACTTCGTCTCCACGGTCGATGACGGCGGCGGCGAGCAGGACCACGATGGGGACGGATCGCTGGATTGTGCCGACTGTGCGGATGGCAACTCGGGCAACTTCCCTGGAAACGATGAGGCGTGTGACGGCGCAGACAACGACTGCAATGGTCTGGCTGACTTCGGAGGTGGGTCGACCGAAGACGAAGAGACGGACAGCGACGAGGATGGCTATTTCCCCTGTATGGGTGACTGTGACGACACCAACTTCAGTGTTTATCCGGGTGCTGTGGAGACCTGTGGTGACGGCGTGGACAACGACTGTGAAGGGGATGACGAGGAAGCGTGTCCCGGTGATGACGACGACACTGGAGACGATGACGATGCGGTCGATGACGACGACTCGGGTGACGACGATGACTCCGGTGATGACGATGACTCCGGTGACGACGATGGCTCCGGTGACGACGATGGCTCCGGTGGTGACGACGACTCGGGTGACGACGATGACTCCGGTGATGACGA
>PBPL01000165.1 GCA_002724675.1 Deltaproteobacteria bacterium
CGTCATCGCCTGAGTCGTCGTCGTCATCGCCTGAGTCGTCGTCGTCATCGCCCGAATCGTCATCGTCATCCACCGTGGAATCGTCGTCGTCGACTGAATCGTCGTCATCACCGGAGTCGTCGTCATCACCGGAGTCGTCATCATCACCGGAGTCGTCGTCATCACCGGAGTCGTCGTCATCACCGGAGTCGTCGTCATCACCGGAGTCTTCGTCGTCATCGTCATCGCCCGCGGAATCGTCGTCGCCCGAGTCGTCATCACCCAGGTCGTCGTCATCGTCATCGTCATCGTCATCGTCATCGTCATCGTCCGCGGGGTCATCAGCCGTGTCGTCATCGCCCGTGTCGTCGTCATCGACATCGGGACCCGTCCCCTGGACTCCAGGAACACAGAGGCCAGCGTCGCAGACATGCTCCGTCGGGCAGTGCTCATCCTGGTCGCACTGGAACTGTGTGGGATCGAGCCAATCACAGCCACCAAGAGCCAGGACAGCCAGCAGGAAGAGCAACGAGAGCAGGCTCCGCAGATGCACGAAGGGGCGACCTCCAGACCGCAAGCCTAGCGCAGACCGGGCTGAGCGAAGATGCCGTTGGCCTGGTGGGAGCTCGAACCGACTCGGCAGCCTCATTTCACGGCCCTCCCTCGAAGATCATTGTGGGCCGTGTCAGCGACTCTAGAGCCGACTTGTCATAATGAGCGATCTAGGACCCAGAGAGTTCGAACCCCAGCGGGTCCGGACCATTGATGTCGGAGCACCCTCACATTGCGCATTCTCATCCTCCTTCACGGCATGCCCCCCGTCGCCGGACGACCCGTCATCGGAACAGGCCTTCGCGCTTTCGCCAACGGCGAGGCGCTGAGGCAGCGAGGGCACGAAGTCTTCTACTGCACTCGCACCGAGGACCTGCCCGAGACCACCCCCGCTACCAAGTCCCGCGGCAAGGGCTCGAGCAAGACCAAGGGGACAGCGTCCACACGGGTCACGGGCCTCAATCATCCGCCCGGTGACCCGAGGCGAGTCCACGAGCCGGCGAGCGCTGCGCTCACGTCGGCCGCAGGCAAAGGGATCGCCGCGCTGGAGGGTCGCGCCGTCGCGCCAGCCCCCGATGCGATCCGAACCCATGGTCTCACCACGGTAGGTGGTGTGTTGGGCGCTGCGGGCAACCCGTTTCACTTCACCGATACGCACGAGGTGCACGACATCGTGCGCCATGTGGACCCAGACGTGGTGCTCGTGGAGGCGCCCGAAGAGGTCCGCCGCCTACCGCCCGGGCAGTTCTCGGTAATCCTGGATCTCTTTGCTCCCCGGATCCTCGAGCAACAATTCCAGGACAAAGACGATGAACGGGAGGAGGTGCGGATCCTCGACGCGCTCCAGCGGGGCGATGGCTTCGTGTTCAGCAATGAGCGGCAGAAGTACTATCACCTGCCGCTGCTTGCCCTCGCCGGAGTCGACTGCACCGAGCAATCGGGAGCCGTCGCGCCCATCTCGTGTCCGCCCGAGATGCTCTCGTTCTCCAAGCCCAAGGAGCCCATCTTCATCGCCGGAGGCGTGTTCTGGCCCTGGGCTGATCTCGGGCCCGCGCTGGTCGCTCTCCACGCGAGCCTCAAGAAGGCCAACAAGGGCAAGATTCACCTGTACGGCGGCGAGTATGGGATCCGCTCCGACACCCAGCGCTACACCGACCCCCGAGAGTTCCTGCCCAAGCGGAGCAAGCACCTACGCTTCAAGGGCATGGTGCCTATCGACACCTTGTGGAAGGAGTACGCCCGAGGCTCGGTCGCCTTCGACCTCACGACACCCAACCCCGAGCGGGACCTCAACCTGTCCTTCCGGCAGGTGGACTACCTCCGCTGCGGACTGCCCATCATCACCTCTCCCAGGCAGGTCATCGCTGGGCACCTCGAGGAATATGGAGCGGGCTGGTGTGTGGAGCCCGGGGACACCAAGGCGCTCGACAAGCTGGTCCGCGACCTGCTCGCTCACCCAGACAAGGTGCTCCGGGCCTCGTCTGCGGCTCAAAAGCTCGCCGCAGAGCAGTACACCTGGGACGCTGGCGGCGAGGCCCTGGACGCCCTGGTCCAACAGCGCCCAAAGCGGGAGCACACGGACACCTTCGTCAACCGAATCTCACGAACTCAGGCCGACCTCTGGCAGGAACACGAAGAGAACAAGCGCCTCCGCGAGACCGTCTTGTATCTGCAGGATGACCAGAGCAAGAAGTCCGAAGAACTCCAGTCCCTGAACCAGAAGTTGGGCGTGTTGTTGGGCTCCGTGGATCGCCTGAGTGGCTCGCTGACCGCGGTCAGTCGGTTCAAGAACGACATGCTGTTGTTCCTGCACGAGCAAGAGGACGCCGCCTTGCGTGAAGCAGCCGAGCTCACCACAGAGGTGGAGCGCTTGCAGCTGGACATCAAGAAGAAGGAAGCGGCCATCAAGGCCGGCAAGCGCGAACAGGCCAAGGCCGCCTCGGCCCTCACCCGACAGGAAGAGCAGAACAAGGCCGAGTTGGACAAGAAGGACGAGGAGCTAGCAAGCCTGGCCCGCGAGTTCCAGCTGCACAGAGACAAGAGCGATGCGGCGCTTGCAGCCCAGCAAGACAAGCACAAGGCAGACCTCCAACGAAAAGAGGCCGATGCCCAGCGCCTCACGACCGAAAAGACTCAGCTCCAGAAGCGCCTCGACCAAGCCCTGGAGACCGGCCAGGCGCGCACCGACAAGCTGGCGGAGGCTCAAGTAAGCATCAGCGATCTGAAGGGTCGGTTGGACCTGGCCAACAATCAGGTCGAGGTCAACCGGCTCGAGGGAGAACGTCTCAAGGACCGCTTGGAGCAGGCCCGCTTCGAGCAGCAGAAGCGACTCCAGGAGCTCGACAAGAAAGAGCGCGAGGTGGCCAAGGCGCAGAAGACCCGAGACACGACCAAGGCGCGGCTGGAGGCAGCCAAGAAGAAGCTCGAGGAGAGCATCACTCGGCTGGAGTTCGAGAACCGCACGCTGCTGGAAGAGGGCGCCAAGAAGGATGACGAAGTGCAGACAGCACAGTCGGAGCGGGACAAGCTCAAGGCGGGGCTCGAGGCCTCGATCAAGAGCCTCGAGGAGCGCCTGGTGGGCTCCGAGTTCGAGAACCGCACCCGCATCGAAGAGATGGCCAAGAAGGACGGTGAGATCGAAGAGATCATGGCCGAGCGAGACGCCCTGAAGGCGAAGCTGGAGGGCAACATAAGCAGCCTCGAGGAGCGTCTTGTGCGCTTGGACCACGAGTTTCGAACCGTGCTCGAGCAGCTGGCCAAGAAGGAGGGGGAGTTCGAGATCCTCGACCGGGCTCACACCCGCGTCCTGGCAGAGCATGGAGCGGCGACAACACGCCTGGGCAGTGTGGTAGCACGCCTTGAGGAGGCTGAGTTTCAGGTGACGGCGCTCACCTCAGAGGTCGCCAAGAAGACCGAAGAGATCGCCGACGCTCAAGCGCGCCGCGACGCTCTCGCCGACGCGCTCCGAGAAGAGAAGGAGCTCAGCGCGCGAGGGGGCGTCCTGCTACGACGCAAACTCAAGTCCAACTTCCTCGGGCGCAAAGACGACTGAGGATCAACTGACAAGAACAGGCTGGAGGCGCTTCACCTAGGCGGAGCGTTCGCGCTGGCAAAGCGCCTCGGTGGCGACGGTCGGGTCCGAACCTGCCGCCCTACCCCCTGAACTGCTGCTCTCCGTCGGACAAGGAACGCAGGGAAAGCTCAGGTCACTCCCTGCCGTGGTTGCCGTGGTTGCCGTGGACACGGGGACTGGGGTCGTCTCCGTCGGCACGGAGCCGCCATCCGATGAGTGATGGTCCACACACTTGGCAGGCAATAGTCGCCAACCCTACACTTCAGCTGCCTTGAGTGGTCCAGGGCGCGTCGAGCCGCACCAGCAAACAGGTGGCAATGAAGATCCTCTATTTACATCAGTACTTCTGCCCGCCTGCAGGCACCACTGGCACTCGTTCCTACGAGATGGCGAGGCGCTGGGCTGCCGCAGGTCATGAGGTCTCCATTGTCACTTCGGACGCCCTAATGCCCCAGGAGAGTCGTGGCGGATACTGGGAGGATGAGGGCTTCCACGTCATCAAGCTGTCGGTGCCGTATGGGAATCGCTTCAATTTCTGGCGGCGAGTCTGGGCATTTGTCCAATTCGCAGTGCTGTCATCCCTGGTGTGCCTGAGGGTAAGCAAGCAGGATGTTGTGTTCGCGACGAGCACCCCGCTGACCATCATCATCCCCGGAATCGTCGCGAAGCTGCGCCATCGGTGCCCCCTAGTCTTCGAAGTTAGGGACCTCTGGCCGGAGTTGCCCATCGCCATCGGGGCTCTCAACTCACCCATCTTGAAGGGGCTGGCCCGCGGGCTCGAACTGCTCGCCTACCGTTCGTCCAGCGCGGTGGTGGCCCTATCCCCCGGCATGGCCGACGGAGTAGCTCAACGGGGCGTGCCCAGGGACCGAATCACAGTCGTACCCAACTCCTGTGACATCGAGATGTTTCAGAACGACAGGGGTCAGAGCCAGAAGTTTCTGGAGCAGCATCCCCACCTACGGGGAGGCCCTCTCATCACATACCTGGGCGCCATCGGGCCGATCAACGGCCTCGACTACTTTGTCGAAATGGCCGCCGCCGCTCGAGAGGTTGCTCCAGAGATGCGCTTCCTTCTCGTTGGTCAGGGCAAAGCACAAGGAGCAGTCATCGAGAAGGCCGAAAAACGGGGAGTCCTCGGCGCCAACTTCTGGCACCTCGCCAAGGTGCCCAAGACCGAGGCTGTCGGCATCTTTCAAGCATCCACCCTGACGTGCTCGCTCTTCATTGACCTCCCCGAGATGCGAAACAACTCGGCCAACAAGTTCTTCGATGGACTGGCCACAGGACGACCGGTTGCCATCAACTATCTCGGCTGGCATGCCGACCTTCTGAAAGAGTCCGGAGCTGGGCTCCTGCTCCCTCCGGGAGACCCAGAGACGGGAGCCAGACTTCTGGCCGAGTTTGTGGTCGACGCACAGCGAGTGGAGCGATGCGGTCAGGCCGCCAGCAAGCTAGCTGCAGAACGGTTCCCAAGAGATCGGCTCGCCAGGGAGGCCCTGGATGTGATCCTCGGAGCCGTAGGTCGGTCCAGCCGAGCCTCTAGCCCCACCGCATAGCCCACCCACAAGAGCAGTCCAACTTCTCAAGAGAAACCCGTTGAGCGCAGTGAACCGATCGCTACGGTGCCCGTGGAGGGGTGGAGCGGGCCGTAGTGGCATCATGGCTCGTAGTCGAACCGTCAATTGAACCTCCCGCAATCAACGTGTAGATAGAGCCACAACAAAACCCGGAGCGACACAGGCCAGCCGCTCTGCATGGGGCGCAATGCCCACTGGAGTTGCCGTCTCTCCTTCTTGCTGCATTCGAGTGACCTCAACTACCAACGTGAGGAACACAGACTAGAGAAAGAACCGGTGAAGGCCCCACACACAGAGAGCGAGCCCAAGCCCCGCCGCACGACGTGGCGGAGCCGTCTCCCCAACCAGCCACCCACTGGGATCTGGCTGTTCACCCTGCTCGCCCCACTGTTTCTGTTGTGCATCTCGCTGAAGGTGTTCCGCATAGCGGCTCATCCAACCGACTTCGGCACCTCAGACAGCTTGTTCTTCGTGCTGCCAGACCTGCTGTTTCAGGCAGGGCTGTTGTCCCTTGGCCTCGGGCTCATGGGGACCGCTCGGGTGGGTTGGGCTCGGCACCTCGTCTTGCTCGCGCTGCAGCTCGTTGCCCTTGCGGTCGCAACCATCGAGATGCTGGCCACAGCTTACCTACATGCCACGGGGTTTACGCTCGACTACAGCATCACCGCCTTTGCCCTCTCGAGGCTCGATGAGACTTGGACCGTTGCAGCCAGTGAAGTGCAAACCGTGCACGTGTGGTTCTTTGCTGTATCTCTGATCGTATTGGCGGTGGGGCCATGGCTTGCCGTATGGAAGACGACAAGGCATCCCACAGAACCTTCGGGTCCCGCAGGGAAGCTGCTGTGGGCGGCCCTGCTCGTGGCCTTGTCCACTGCACTGTTCGCGATCTCGCTGCTCCCGACCAGCAAGGAGACGGGCCGAGCCTTCGTTCGCCCAGCCCCCTTGCATCTGGCTCTCGGAATGCTCGAGAAGCACGAGGTCTTGCCCCAACCAGGCGAGCAGACGGCCTCCAGCAAGGCATCCGTGGCTGCGCGGCCCAGTGGACCCGACCGAATCTACCGCGACGATCCCGAGAGTCCGCTGCCCAACGTTGTCTTGATCATCCTCGAGTCAACCCGAGCTGACAGTCTCACTCCCTACAATCCCGGCTTGGACACGACCCCTTTCCTGGCCAAGATCGCCGAGAAGAGCACGCTGGTCGACCGAGCTTATGCTGTGGTTCCCCACACATCCAAGTCTCTAGTCTCGATCCTGTGCGGCATCGAGCCCAGGCTCAGCCTCGCCGTACCCGAAGCCCGCAAGGGAGGAATGCCGGGGAAGTGCCTGGCAAAGCTGCTCGGCGAGATGGGCTACACGACCGCCTACTTCCAGACTCCCAAGAAGTCCTTTGAGCGCCGGAGCAGACTGGTCGACAACATGGGCTACGAGCACTTCCTGTCCGGGGACATGGTGGACGTCACCGGCTTCAGCAAGGTCAACTACTTTGGCTATGAAGACGCGGTGATGTTGGAGCCGTCGCGGGCGTGGCTGGAGGAGCACGCGAAAGAACGGCTCTTCGTCACCTACCTCACCAACATCCAGCATCACCCCTATGGACTGCCCAAGTCCCACGCAGAGGTGGACTATCGCCCCTTCGGTGCGAAGACGGATGGGCACAACAGGTACCTGAACACAGTGAACTACGGCGACTCATTCATCGAGAAGATCGTCGATCAATACAAAGAGTTGGGGCTTTACGAGAACACGGTGTTCGTGATCACCAGCGATCACGGAGAAGGCTTCCGGGAACACGGTCAGGGTCAGCATGATGATGTTGTGTTTGAAGAGGGACTCAGGATCCCATGGCTCATCTACAAACCATCAGACCCCCAGCCTCGCCGCATCACACAGCCCGCATCGACCTTGGACGTGGCGCCGACTGTGCTCGATATCCTGGGCTTTCGATTCGATGCGGACAGCTATCCCGGCGGCTCCATCCTCGGCGACCTGGGCGACAGAGTCCTCCATGCGTCTTGCTATCGACGTTCTCAGTGCCTCGTGGGGATCTACGGACACGAGAAGCTCATCTACTACTTTGACGATCGTCCGCCTCACCTCTTCGATCTGGCCGCCGATCCAGGGGAAAAGACCAACCTGGCCGAGCAGAACCCGGCCAAGGTTGCTGCGAGAATCGAGGAACTGCGCTCGTGGTCGAGAGCCGTGCACGAACTCCATCGGCCCTTCGCGAAGAAGTCCTTGCGCGCCGCGATTCAGAAGAAAAAACCAAGCCCTGAAAACAAACAGCATGTGTTCTTCGGTGATGCGCTGGAGATGGTCGGCTTCGACTACCCCAAGGGCAAGGGGCTCAAGAAAGGGGGTGGGGGCAAGGTGCGCGCAGGCCGGAAGTTGGTCATCAACTACTACCTGCGAGCCATGCGGGAGCTGTCCGATGACTACCGCTTGGTTCTGGTCGGCACGGGCGAGAACAGCACAAAGAACCTGGACCACATTCCCGTCCGTGGCCTCCATCCTTTCTCGGACTGGAAGACCACCGAATATGTGCGCGACTCTCACCGCTTCAATGTGCCGTATTCGTGGCGAGATAAGAGAATCAACTTCTGTCTCAAGGTAGTCCACGCGACGGAAGGCACCTTGCCGGTCACTGGTGACATTTCGCCCAGAGACGGCTGCGTCCCGATCACCTCTATGAAGGTCAAGCCCAGAAAGCAACACTGAGAGTGGGAAGAGCCCGACTGGAGCTCGGTCGAATTCTTGGAACATTCCCCCACGGGCTATGGAGCCGACAAGAAGCGTCTCTCCAAGCGGTCCAGGAAGCGATTTGAGCAAAGGAGGTGAAAGGACGGCTGGAAGAGGGTCAAGCAGGTCAAGAAGAGACACTATGGATGGAGTCTCTGGAGACGGGAGAAGCCACCGAACTCAGTCTCCGAACGTTGTGTCAGCGCCAGCCGCGACCTGCCTTGTCAGACTGGAGCTGGCAGGCCTGAGACGAGACTAGGGCCGCGACTAGGCCCATCACCGACGTTATCTGAGTGCGGACGCTCCAGTCCGGTGTGCAATGGGGTACCCTCCCGGCCGGAGGAACGAAGGTGCGACTAGATCGAGCGATATTCCTGCTGTTACTGGGCCTAGCAATGGGCTGCGCAGCAGCCGACAAGACCCCCACCCCCGAGGGCCCAAAGACGGCCCTCGGAGAGCCCGGCGAGACCGAGGCTGTCAACCAAGCCTTAGCCGACGCTACCCAGGCTGCGGCCGGGCTCGGCATCGCCCGCCATGTTCTCTACGGCGAGGCCAAGCCCGACACGAACACGTTGGAAGCTCTGCCCGGGCGAAGAGCCTTTGTCTGCGCCTACCAGAAGAAGCCTCGCCGACTCTGCGCCAGTGGGACAGGCCAGGATCTGGCCGCATCGATCCAGGCCGCCGCAACGAACCTGAAGACGGATGCTGGAGAGAAGATCCGCCCGGAGAATGCGGCCTCGATCCGCCTCAAGCTCGACGTAGCGATCTCAAGTCGCTCCCGCACCTTCACCAAGAAGAACGACCGACCCAAGCGCCGCAAGGTCGCCACGTACGGGTTCTTCGTCACCAACGAGGCGGGCGAGGCATCGTGGATCCTGCCCAGCGAGATGCTCGAGGCGGGGATTCACCGCAAGCCGGGCTTCAGTCGCGCCAAGGTCCGCAAGGTGCTCTTGAAGCGCAACGAAGCCATCGGCGCCCTCGAAGACGGCTTCGCCTACGAGGAGTTTGAGACCATCGCCTGGGTGGAGCGTGACGAGCCCGGCGCCAAGCCCCCAGGCGTCTTTCGCCTGTACCGCCTCCACCCCGCCGAGTTCGCAGACACCGATCCCCAGACCTTGCTGCAGAGCTCGGTGTGGGCCGCCGACTACCTGATGTCGTCCATCTCGGCCAAGGGCAAGATCCGCTACCGCTACAAGACCGCCCGTGACAAGACGACCTCGTCCTACAACCTGATCCGGCACGCGGGCACCACCTATTCCTTGTTCCAGGCTTATGACCGTACTGGCTTCGAGCCCTATCGGCTCGCGGGGACCGCGGCCATTGGCTATCTGCTGGAGCACACCCGAAGGGACGCGCGCACCGGACCCTTCCTCCCAGAAAATTCGCCAGACTTCGGGGAGTCGCTGTTCGTGGTCAGCCTGCCCAAGGGCAAGCAGACCGAGGGGGACGTGCACCTGGGCGGCGCAGGCCTGGCGCTGGTGATGCTGGACCAGTACGTGGAGTCTACGGGCGACACCGAGACCTACCTAGAGCAGTCCCGGGCGATGGCCCGCTTCCTGGTGGCCTCCCAGAAGTCGGACGGCGAGTTCTTGTCGTTCCCGCCCAAGCGAGTGGGCGAGCCCCCCTGCCGGGACGAGGTGTCCCCCTACTACCCCGGCGAGGCGATCTTGGGCCTGATCCGCCTGTACTCGTACGACCCCAATCCTCTCTGGAAGGACACGGCCATCCGCGCCGCCGACTGGCTCATCGACGTGCGGGACAAGGGCAAGTCCGCGTCCAAGGTCGCCAACGACCACTGGCTGATGCTGGGTCTGAGCTACCTGTACCTGTACACAGGCGACGAGCGCTACTTGGACCACTCGCTCCACATCTGCCGAGCGGTCGAGTTCCAGTACCTCAAGAACAAGAACGCATGGAACAAGTACCCGGACTACCAGGGCGGCTACTACGACCCGCCGCGCTCCACCCCGGCCGCCACCCGGGGTGAGGGGCTGGGCGCGGTGCTGGAGACCTGCCACCTGGCAGGCCGGGACTGCGGCTGGATCGAGCACCTCCTCATGGAGACGGTCCGCCACGAGATGCTGAGCCAGTACGACCCGGACATGAGCTACTGGATGCCCAACCCCGCCAAGGCCTTCGGCGCCTTCAACGGCGGCCTGCTGGACACGGACGTCCGCAACGACTTCGTCCAGCACAACATGAGCTCGCTCCTGGGAGCCGAGCGGCACCTCCTGCGCCAAAAAGGGGTGGTGGTGCCCGGCGGCCCAGGCTGGATGGAGAAGCGGCTCAAGGGGACCGCGTATCCGGGAGTTCCAAAAGCCGAGCTGACGACCCTACGGGCCGACAGCCTGCGCTATCGGGGCGAGACCAAGTGGGAGAAGATGGCTCAGGACCAGGGGGCCAAGTAGCGCTTCGCCAAGGGAGATAGATCTTCTGGGCAAGCTGAGGCAGCCGCCCCCCCCTCAGGGGGTTGCGGTCACGGTCAACCCGTAGGTGTTCCCCCACGCACAGGTCACGCAATTGGTGCTGTCATCATCGGCATACAAGTACACCCGAAGCACGTAGTCACCACTGGGTGGAGTCGTCGCACCGGTGGAATCGTAGGTGATGGTCTCGTCATCGCTGACGCTGGTGCCGTAGCCGAGAGTGGACGAGGGGAGGTTGTCTGGGTCGAAGCCAGTAGCAAACTCGGCTGCGTCATAGAGCCGAACGTCCACATCACCTTCCACATCGCTAAACGTCAGCGCCGCAGTGATCACGCCCGAGGCCGAGAAGCTGTACCAGTCGTCGTCGTTGCTGCACACGGAGAGGTTGCTGTTGGTGGTACCTAGACCGAGCGTCGCCGCCACATCCGCGCCATTGTTGGGCTCGAAAGGATCCGTCGCGCACTGGCAGGCCGCATCCGACGCGCAGTCATCGTCGGCGCAGTCCTCATCGCCGTCGAAGTCATTGTCCACGTCGTCGGTGCAGTCGGCCTCACTGGTCGGAATGGCGCCCACCTCGATTTCCATGTCATAGGTGTTGCCCGTCACGGAGCCCGCATCAGAGACCAAGCGCGCGTTGATATAGAAGGTGCCGCTGACGTCCGTTCCGTGGGCTGCCACCTCGTTATCGGAGCTCGATGAGCCGTACACAAGGACCGTGTCCGTGGAGTCCTTGAGCCTCAAGTCGATGTCGCCCTCGTCATCCGAGAACGTCACCGTTGCCGAGACGAACTGACCCCCATTGAGCGCGATGGAGAAGTAGTCCTCGTCCGAAGGGCACGACACCAGGCCCGTGTAGGTCCCCGGAGTCACAGGAGTCGCA
>PBPL01000166.1 GCA_002724675.1 Deltaproteobacteria bacterium
CGGAGGGCTCTCCCGGGGCAGCTATCCCTACCAGGAGATTGTGTGGGGCCTGATGCGGAACCCCCCCAACGCTCTGTGGGAACCGCTGGAAGCGAGCTATCCGGATTCGGTCGCCATCGGCTCCGATGCCGATGACATCCCGTCGCCGGCCCCAGAGCACTCCGACCCATGTGGTGAAGCGCACCTGGTGGTCGATGATCAGGACCCGGAGTTTGCATTCATTCAGGGCGCCGCAGATGTCCAGCAGTCCCTGTCCGGTGGGTGGAGTGATTCCTTCTATTTTCAAGCCCCCTACTCGATGGATGTCCCCTACGTCATCGGGCGCTGGTGGCCACAGATTGCAGAGCCTGGTCTCTACGCCGTGGACCACTGGGTGCCGGCCTCCGCTTCGGTGGCCAGCACGGCGTCTACGTTCGATATCGCTTTTCAGGGCGGGCACTTCGTGGCCACGGTCGACCAGTCCTCGTCAACCGGAGACTGGATTGAGCTGGCTCCAGGGGACTCCTTCAAGTTCGTGGCGGGGCAGGTAGGACAGGTCACGCTCTCCAACCTCAGCCAAGGGCCAAGCGATGCTCCGATCGCCTGGGATGCGTTGCGTTGGCGTCGAGTGGGCGACGTGGGCTCGCTTCCCGAGGGGGCCGCTTGCGGATCCTCTTCGGTGTGCTCGGGCTCCCTGGTGTGTGTCGACGGGCTCTGTGCGGAGGCCTGCCCCACCGCTGGCTGCGCTCAGGGGCTCTGTGAGGCAGCGACGGGAGTCTGCGTCGGCGGCTCGGGAGATGAAGACGACATCGGGGATGATGACGGTGGCGATGATGACGACGACGATGAGTCCAACGATGCGGATCAAGACGGCATCCCCGACAGTGAGGAGGGGCCTGGCGATGCTGACGGGGATGGAGTTCCCAATTGGTGGGACCTGGACAGCGACGGGGATGGCCTGACCGACGCTGTGGAGGGCAGCGGGGACACCGATGGAGATGGTGTCCCCGACTATCTCGATGAGGACAGCGATGACGATGGCATCTCCGATGCGGAAGAAGGCGATCACGACACGGACGGTGATGGATTGATGAACTCCATCGACGAGGATTCCGATGGGGACGGCCTCTTGGATGCAGACGAGGGGACAGGGGACAGCGACGGCGATGGTATCCCCGACTATCTCGACGACGACGACGGCGATGATGGTGATGACGACGACTCCAGTACAGCTGGAGATCCCGACGGTGCGGACCAGGACTCCTGGGGAGGGGAGGGGAGGAGCCCCGGGTCGACGTTTGGTCCTGGCGCGGGCTGCGCCTGCTCGCAGGTCAGCCGGTTCGAAGCACCCCTGTGGTGTCTTCACGTGCTGTGGCTTGTTGGTCTGTGTGCTCGCCGCGGGCGAAGGCGGTCGTGCAGCAGCGGCCGGGCGGAGCGCTAGTGTCGACTCCGCTCCTGGTTGTTGTGGGCTGTCCGTCCATCGATACGCTCATCCACGGAGATCAGAGGCGGGAGAGCGTGGGTGGGGCCGCTTTCCTGACAGCGCTAGCTGCTCGCAGGGTGGGCGCATCGGTGGGGTTGGTGGCGCGAGTGCCGCCCTGTCTGCCCGGACGAGCAGGCGCTGCATTTGGTCCGGGCGGTATCGATCGGTCTGGGCTGACGACTGTGGAGGGCAGCCTGCCCTCGTTCACGATCCGGTATGACGACCAACATCGGGCCGTGTACGGCGACGTGCGGGCGGGTGTGGAACAGGAGTTGACGCCACAGGACATCCCCGAGGACTGGTTGAGGTCCGCGCGCCTGCTCCACCTGGGCTCGTTGAGTGGTTCGGCCTCGCAACAGTTGGCTTTCCTGGCGGGCCTTCGGCAGCGAGGCTTCGAGGGCCTGGTGAGCGCCGGCACGTACCGCAGGATGATCGAGCAGGAGCCAGACCAGGTGGAGAGCTTGTTGTTCCAAACCGACTACTTCTTCATGAATCGTGAGGAAGCAGCGCTTCTGGTGCCTGAAGGTATTCCTTCGAGCCACCGAGGTGTTGTCTGCGTCACCTGTGGTTCTTCAGGGGTCGAGATCTGGGAGGGCGGAAGCGTCCAACGCCACGCTACAGTCGCGGTGGATGTCGTCGACGCTACTGGCGCGGGTGACGCCTTCTGTGGGGGCTTCCTAGGGGCGTTGACCTTGGGAGAAGAGCCAGTGTCTGTCGGCATGACCGTGGCCCGAGAGGCGCTCTCCGGCCTGGGAGCAGATCCGCTGCTCAATGCTGTGGCAGAGGCGATGAGACCACGAGTTTCGGTCGATCGGAGCCAGGTGCAGAAGCTGGCTGTGGCACTGGGCCAACGCGGGTCGACCGATGCTCTCGACTTCTGTGGCTTCCCGTTCCCCGAGCGCGACGATCCCATCGCATTGGAGTGCCTGGCTGCCGCGACCCTGCACCAGTACGGATTCTGGCTGTCGGATGCGGGCGGGTGGACCGAGCCCATGTATGGGATGGCAAACGGCCGCCGTTGGAAGGGTTCGGATTACATCTGGCAGGCCTTTACTCGAGCGGCTGCGTCGGATCCCACTGCTTTCGAACCAGCGCGTATGGCCGGAGAGCCTGGCCTTTTCGAGCAGATCCACACCGACGATGACGGAGCATGCCCCGTGCCAGATCTGGAGTCACACAGTCGTCTCCATCAGGCGTATGGCGCCAGCCTCGCTGCCCGGTTTCCAGGGGGGTTCGCCGAGGTGCTCGGCGCAGCAGAGGCCGCTGCAGCTCGCGGCGAGGCCACCGGGGTGGGGCCTGCCCTCTCCGCGCTCTTGGCAACGTTGCCTGGATATGCGGAGGACCCCATGGCCAAGAAGGCCAACCTGCTCATCGTCATGCTTGCCCGGCGACCCGAAGAGTTTCTGCCACTCTCGGCTTGCGAGACGGTGGGGCCAATCGTTGACTACCACGTGATGCGAGGTTGTCTCCGAACCGGACTCATTCGCGTTCTCGATCCGGACCTGAGGCGTCGCCTTGCCAAGCGCAGCTGGGTAGATGCTGAAGAGGAGCAGGCGATTCGTGATGCCGCCTTTGAGGCGGTGGAGTTGGTTGTGGCTGAGTCGGGGCAAACTGTCGCTGAAGTCGATGGATTCTTGTTCACCAATGGCCGCAGCACCTGTCTAGAGGTTCAGCCCCCTCGATGCGAGGACTGTGGCGTCGGTGGGGTCTGCGCTCGAGCAGGGGACTTGTTTCAGCCGATCTTCCGCACGACGGCGTATTGAATGGCCCGTCGGTCCCTAGGCGCTCTCTGAGTCCCCAGGGTCGTCGGCGAGGGCGAGTCCAAGTCGCCGCTGTAGCGAAGCCTGAAGTCGGTCTTCGTCTACGCCGACGGCCTTGGCAATCATGCCCAGCTTGATCGTGATCTCGACGGCCTCTTCCGTGACCAGTGCGGACCCCGACACACCCATGCCCTTGACCTCGGCACGGTTGCCCTTCCATTCGAGCGTAGCGCCGTACTTAGACATTTGTTCTTCGAAGCCCCGTAGGCGCCCTTGGGCTCCCTCTTGGCCTAGATTGTGCTGTTGACGAATGGAGATGGTTCCCATGACCGGGGAGCATACAGCGGACGGCAGCATCAACCCAGTGGATGGGTGTACTTTATTGTCCATGCGAGCCATTTCGGAGGCGTCATGACATCGTTGCCCCCTGAATTCGTCCGCGAAGCGTTCGTTACCGGGGGCACGGGTTTCGTGGGCCGATCTCTGGTGCGGCATCTGCTGGATCGGGGATGGAAGGTGAGGGTGCTGGCCCGCAACCCCTCGCAGGCGAGCCACTTGACTGCATTGGGCGCCGAGGTGGTGGCCGGAGATCTCCTGGACCCTGTGGAGTCCCTGGCTTCGATGATGCGGGGCTTTGGGGTCGTTTTTCATCTGGCTGCTTGGTACCAGTTCGGGGTCCGCGACGAAGATCTGATGGCTCGGATCAACGTAGGTGGCACCGAGCGGATGGTGGAAGCCGCAACGCAGGCGGGGGTGGGCCGCTTCGTTCACTGCTCGACCGTAGGAGCCCACGGGGCAACGGGAGAGGCGGTGTGTGACGAGGAGCACTACGACCCCCAGTCGGTAGCTGCGCTCCCGTATACCCGGACCAAGCGGGCGGCCCACGAGGTCGCCCAGGCCGCCGCTTCAGCGGCAATGGATGTGGTCCTGGTCTCGCCCACTGGCATCTTTGGGCCGGGAGACAAATCGATGATCGGCCGGCTTGTGGGCTTCGCCGCGAGAGGTTGGATGCGAGTTGGTTTCTACCGGGACACCGTGATGGGCTTTGTCCACGTGGACGATGTGGCTCAGGGGCTGCGGCTTGCTGCTGAGCAGGGCCGCTCGGGGAGGGACTACATTCTGGTCAACAAGACCGCGTCGCTGGGAGAGGTGCTGGCTCAGGTGTGTGTGAGCGCGGGGTTTGCGCCACCGTGGTTCTGGCTTCCGGCGTGGGCCGTGTGGGCCAGTCAACCTCTGGGCCCCCTCTTTGCCCCCTTCCTGGGCCAGGGCCCCTACATGCTCCGCGATGCGGTGGCGATGATGGACGGGGTCTCTTTACGCTACGACGGGATCCGGGCTCGGCAGGAGCTGGGCTGGGAACCGGGCCCATTCGACCATCAGCTTGCTGCCACCGTGATGTCCTTTGGTTCGGAGGGGGCTTCGGACTGACCTGGCACGACCCGTGCAGACAACTCCGGTCCGTGGGCGCTTCCCGCCCTCGACTTGGAGCCGACGATGCACGCTACTCGCCATCTCGTCCTCATCGCGCTGACCCTGGCACTTCTGGTGTCTGTTCCCGCCTCTTCGTGGGCGGCGGCCCCTTGGCTTGAGGGTTCAGTCGAAGACCTAGAAATCAATTTAAATCAGCCACTTAGATTGGGTTTGTCCGCGGCTGACAGAGAGCTTCATGGGCCAACGTCCGACGACGCTTTTGAGCGGTTGATCGAGGCCCTTCCAGCTCGATACGGGTGGCAGGTCACCCAGGACGCTTCGAATGTTGGGATCCCGACGCTCCGCGCTGCGAGCGTCAATCCCCTGGCGCGGCTGGGTGGAGGTGGCCTGCTCGCGCTCTTGGTGATGTGTGGACTTCTTGCCCATGGGACGTTTCTTCCTCGTGCGAGGCGTCGCATCGTCGTTCTCGGGCAACTGGGGGAAGCCCTCAAGGAGCAGCTCCACTCCGTCGATGGCCTCTCTAGTCTTCTGGGTCTGCCCGGGTGGTGTGATCCGCGGATCGAGGCTCTCCTGGATGTCCCTGAGCCCGAACACATGGTGCCCCTACCCACCGAGGACCTCGCCGCGGTACTCAGCGTCGACTCGGGCCCCGAGCATGCTCTTGCATCGATCGAGGAGGTCGCCATTGCCGAGGATGTCCTGGACCCACCCGAATCGCCGCTGATGTTGGCCGCCACTGAACGCAGCGACCTCAACAGCTTGGTTGCGAGTTCGGGCAGTACAGTGGTTGTGGACGAGGTGTTGTTGGATGCCCCTTCTGCGCTGACCTTGGAAGCCGAGGTGGCACCGAGCACGCCGACTCTGCGACCGACGAAGCCCATCCTCTCGCTGGATGAGGCCATGTCTGCGGCTCCCTCCAGCGTTCGCCCCGAGCTCGTGCAGGGCGCCAACCATGGCCCTGAAGGGCCGTGGCTGCTCGCTGCAAATCATGCCCAGCCTTCGGGACTCTACAAAGCCGCCAACCACGCTCCGAGTGCCAATGATGTACCGACGACGCGCCGCGCTGGGGGCTCGGGCGCCGCGTCGCTCGTGCAGAGGCACCGCCAGTCCAAGAGGGCAGCGTTTGCCCATGGAGCGGCGGCGGCCCATGGGGCTGTTGTCGCCGAGCCGAAGGCTACGACCCTTCAGATACGCCCGCTCCAGTCCGCAGCCCATCGGTCGAGTCTCGGGGCTTCCTCGCGACCCATGCCGGTTCGCCGGAGGGCGCCGTCGCCGAGAGTGCTCCGGGCCGAGGCTCCAACGGGAGCGGCCAATCACGTACCTATTGCTGTGTTGCCCTCCCACGCCGATCTCAGCCCGGAGGAGATGCTCAGCAACATTCCCTGGTGGCTGGAGGGGGCCACGGACGAGGACCACGCACGTTTGGCGTTGAGGAAGGCATCCGACGAGCAATCCCAGGCCCTGGACCGCGTGTGCGACCTGTGGGGCGCCCGAGACCTGCCCGCGCCGAAGGTAGCTGAGACCGACGCTCCCGCTGCCGCACTACCTGGAAGCACACGTCCAAAGCGTCGTGGGTATGCGGCGCTCGCCGCTCTGTTGTCTCCGGGCATGATTCTCTTGGCGACCTTGTTGGTGCCGGCACTGTTGGGCTTCGATGTGGCTTCCGCGGCCGATGGTGCGGACGCGGCGCTTCGTCTCGAGCTGGGAGGGGAGGGGGCCGGACAGTCCACTACTGCCGTGAAGCTGCTCGTCATCCTGACACTGCTGGCGGTCGCACCCGCCATCGTCTTGTCGATGACCTCCTTCACCCGCTTGATTGTGGTCTTTTCGTTGCTTCGTCAGGCGATTGGCGTGCAGCAGGCGCCGCCCAACCAGATCCTGGTGGGGCTCGCCCTCTTCCTGACCTGGTTTGTGATGGCGCCCACCTTCACCCAGGTCAACGAGCTGGCGGTCCAACCCTACTTCGAGGGTCAGATGAACGAACTCGAGGCGGTCGACGCCGCCTTGGGACCGATGCGGGAGTTCATGCTCCGCAACACGCGGCCTTCAGACCTCGGCTTGTTCCTGAAGTTGAATCGCCAGGCAAAGCCTGCGAGCCCGGCGGACATCCCGACACCGGTGCTCGTGCCGGCGTTCATCATCTCTGAGCTGAAGACCGCATTCTCGGTGGGCTTCCTCATCTACATTCCGTTTCTCATCATCGACATCGTCGTGTCCACCATTCTTCTCGCCATGGGAATGATGGTGCTCCCGCCGGTCGTCATCTCTATGCCCTTCAAGCTACTGCTGTTCGTCTTTGTGGACGGCTGGAACCTGTTGGTGGGCTCCATGGTCAGTTCATTCGTTTAGGGAGGTCACCATGACTTCTGAATTTGTGCTGTCAGTAGTCCAAGAGGCGATCCGAGTAACTCTCTACATCTCGGGTCCCTTGGTGTTGCTCGCCCTGGTGGTGGGTCTGGTCGTGTCCGTGGTGCAGGCCGCGACCCAGATTCAGGAGATGACGCTCGTCTTCGTACCGAAGATGCTGGCGGTCTTCCTGGGACTCGGGCTCTTTGCCTCGTTCATGCTCGATGCTCTCGCACGCTTCACCCTCGCGGTCTTCGACCTCGCTGCGACTGCAAGCGTTCTCTGAGGTCTTCGGTTGGACGCGTCCGCCCTCAGCATCAAGTTCGTCGCTGGCCCGGAGCTCTTTGGGCTGCTGTTCGTCTTTGCTCGGGTGACCGCGCTGTTCCACACCTTGCCTTTGTTCAGCATGAAGTCGGTGCCCATCCCGGCTCGTGTGGCTCTGTCCGGCCTCATCGCGCTCGCCATCGCGCCGGCAGCTGCATCGGTGGACCCAGTGATTACCTCTTGGGACTTGCCGCGCCTGGGCCTCCTGCTTGGCTCGGAGATCTTCCTGGGCTTGGCCATGGGGTTCTCGGTGGCGGTGGTCTTGAGCATCATCGAAGTCCTCGGAACCTTCTTGGGGAACAACTCAGGCCTAGGCATGGCTGTCCAGTTCGACCCGGTCTCCGATAGCCAATCTCTGATTGTCACCCGAATCGTTCAGATCGCAGGCTTCCTGTCGTTCTTGGCTCTCGACCTGCACCACGTGGTGCTCTATGCGCTCGCTGATTCGTTCCAGGCGGCGCCTCCGGGTCGCGGCATTGTGGCCTTTGCGGCCGGTCCGGCTATGTCGAGCGTCGTGGGCCAGGTCTTGTTGGACTCCATGCGCATCGCCATGCCGGTGATCGCTGCCGTGATGTTTCTCAACCTCGTCTCCACGCTGGTGACGCGGTTTGCCCAGCAGATGAACATCTACTTCTCGGTGGGTCTGTCTGCCAACGCGGTGGGCGGCATCCTCGCGATCTCGGTGGCGATGCCGGCTCTGGTCGCTGTCATTGCGGGCAGTGAGAGGCCGATGCGCTTCCTGATGATGTCGTTGGTGGGGGGCTAGCTCATGGCGCAAGACAACGACAAGGGACAAGACAAAACAGAAGAACCCACACCAAAACGAAGAGAGGACTACCGGAAGAAGGGGCAGGTCGCCCAGAGTCGAGACCTCGCGTCGGTGGCCGTTCTCTTGTCCGTCACAAGCATCCTCGTTGTGTGGGCTCCATCTCTACTGAGTATCTGCAGCGAGCTTTGCTACGACCTGATGGTCGCCGGGGTCAATAACCCAGCATCCTATGTCAACGACCCCACGGCGCTGCTGATCAGCATGCTGTATCTGATCGGAAAACTGGTGGGGCCGATCCTGGCTGCTGCGTTTGTCGCCGCCCTCTTCGCCTCTATCGGGCAGGTGGGGCTCGTTGTCTCTTGGCAGCCCCTTCAGCCAGACCTGAACAAGCTCAACCCCATCAAGGGCATCCAGCAGAAGATGTTCTCGGCCCAGGCTGTGGCCGAGTGGCTCAAGGCCATGCTCAAGGTCACGATCGTTGGGTTCGTCTCCTGGCGGATGTGGGAGGCCTACTCCCCGGGACTCAACGAGCTAGCTTCCCGTGACCTACAGGGATCGTTGACATGGACGATGATCCTTGTCGCCAAGCTGGTGGGCTACACGCTCTTGCTCATGGTGGTCCTAGCGGTGGGGGACTACATCTTCTCCCGTTGGCAGCTCTATCAGCAGATGCGCATGACGCTGCAGGAACTGAGAGACGAGACCAAGGAGTCCGATGGCGACCCCTATCGGAACGCTCGAGTCCGTCAGTTGATGCGGGAGCTCAGCTCCAACCGGTTGGTTGCCGAGGTCAACGAGGCCACCGTAGTGATTACGAATCCCAGCCACTACGCGGTGGCTCTCCGATATGAGATGGGGCAGGCAGGGCCGCCGATTGTCGTCGCCCGCGGAACCGACATGCGTGCGGCACGAATCAAGGATATTGCGAGGTCTTCCGGAATTCCTCGGGTCGAAAATCGACCTTTGGCACGGGCTTTGTATTCACATACTCGTGTCGGCCAGGAGATCCCGGGGGATCTCTACGAGGCCGTCGCCGAGGTCCTGGCCTTTGTCTACCGCATTCGTGCGGCTCAACGGCCACCGGAGCCGGCATTGGCGGTTCCATAGGGCCCTGATTGGGGTCGAGAGGACCGAGTGTGAATCGAGCGAGCCCAGGTGGGTTGGCGTCAGGGAACTGACAGGGAGTCAACATGGCGACAGGCAGTTCAGAGACCACGTCCTTCATGGATCTAGTCGGTCGCGTAGCGAACCGCGAGGTCATCATCGCCATTGTGCTCGTGTCCATCGTGGGGCTGCTCATCATTCCCTTGAGCCCCATGGTTCTCGACTTCCTACTGGCGACGTCGATTGCGCTGTCTCTGGTCGTCTTCCTGTGCTCGTTCTACGTGCGCGACCCCGTGGAGTTCAGTGTCTTTCCTGTGCTCCTGTTGTTGACCACCGTTTTCCGTTTGGCGCTCAACATTAGTTCGACGCGCTTGATCCTCAGTCTGGGTAACCAGGGCACGTTGGCTGCCGGCCACATCATCGAGACGTTTGGGGAAGTCGTGGCCGCCGGTAACTTCGCAGTGGGGATGGTGATCTTCATCATCCTCATCATCATCAACTTCGTGGTGGTCACAAAGGGTGCCGGGCGTATTGCCGAGGTCGCCGCACGCTTCACCCTCGATGCCATGCCCGGTAAGCAGATGGCCATCGACGCGGATCTGAACGCCGGCCTGATCGGTGAGGTCGAAGCGCGTGAGAGGCGTTCCAAGATCTCCATCGAAGCCGACTTTCACGGCGCTATGGATGGTGCCAGCAAGTTCATTCGTGGTGATGCCATCGCTGGCATGTTGATCACCGGTATCAACCTGGTGGGTGGCTTGTTCATCGGCATGGTGCAGTACGGCATGACAGCGGGCGAGGCCGCTCGCACCTACTCTGTTCTGACCATCGGTGATGGTCTTGTGTCTCAGGTGCCCGCCCTCGTCATCTCCGTGTCGGCCGGCATGCTCGTGACTCGCATCGCCAGCGATACGGCAAACCTCCAGAGCGAGCTGGGAGCCCAACTCTTCGGCAGCAGCAAGGTGCTGTGGCTTGCCGCTGGCATCTTGTTGCCGTTTTCGTTGGTGGATGGTCTGACGCTGCCCTTCCTGCTGATTGGAGCAGGTGTCTCTGCAGCGGCCATGTGGGGCCGACTGGCAGTGGATGATGAGGTGCCGTCGGCCGACGACGCCGAAGAGGCTCCGACCGGTGAGGGTGAAGATCCCATCGAGCCCGTGGAGGTCCTCGAAATGGAGGTTGGCTTCGACATCATTCCGCTGGTGGATGAGCGTCGAGGTGGCGAGCTGATGGACCGGATCGCCCGCCTCCGGAGGCAGTTCGCTAAGACCCTGGGCATCGTGGTTCCCCCCATCCACGTTCGAGACAACCTACGCCTCGACGGCATCCAGTACGCGATTCTTCTGCGAGGTACAGAGGTGGCGAACGGGGAGCTTCGCCCGGGCTATATGCTCGCCATCGATCCCGGCGGCGACCATCCGGAAGTGCCTGGCATTCCAGGGAAGGAGCCAGCCTTTGGGCTCGATGCGCTCTGGGTCAAGGAAGAACATCAGCGAGATGCAGAAGCTGCCGGCTATACCGTTGTGGACCCGGCTACAGTGCTCTCCACCCACCTCAGCGAGATCATCAAGAAGCATGCCCCGGAGTTCATCGGGCGCCAGGAGGTGCAGCAGCTGGTGGACCGTGTGGCGCGGACCCACCCCAAGGTGGTGGACGACCTGGTTCCCAACATGATTCCCCTGGGCACCGTGTTGACCGTACTGCGCAACCTGCTGCGAGAGGAAGTGTCTGTTCGTGACCTGCTGACGGTGCTCGAAACGTTGGCTGACGCTGCGACCATCAGCACCGATGCCGACTTCCTGACGGAGCGGGTGCGCCAGTCACTGGGTCGCCAGATCGCAGCGCAGCACCAGGACGCCCACGGAACCATCCACTACATCTCATTCGCTCAATCGGTGGAGTCGATGATTCGCGAGGGGCTCAAGAGCGACGCGGCGGGGAGCCAACTGGTGCTCGACCCTAGCGATGCCCAAGGGATTCTCAGAGGCCTCACCCAGGAGGTGGAGCGTCACGCCGAACTCAACGTGATGCCGGTGGTGCTCTCGGCTCCGGCAATCCGGGGTGCGGTGCGGCGCCTCATCGAGCGTGTCTTGCCGCAGGTCGCGGTGTTGTCGCCCAATGAACTCACAGAACAGAGCAAGCTTCGTCGACTGGCTACGGTCGGTCTGGCCGAGGCCTAGGAAAAAGGAGCAAGGGACATGGTGGTACAGACCTTCTCTGCCAGCTGCGCGGAAATCGCCTTCGCCCGAATTAAGGAGACTCTCGGGGACAGCGCCATGATCCTGGAGGTGCGGCGGACCGCCCGTGGTGTCGACGTCTTGGCGGCTCCCAGCGGCACGCCTGGGTCGTTGCGACGCATGTACGAGGTGGGTCGCTCGAGTCCGCCGATCGGGGCCGCGAACGAGCGGCCTGCGAGTCATGGGGGAGGGGAGAGTGATGGGCCGTTGGCTGCAAGGTCAGGTCGTCACGGCTCGCGCTGGATGGATCGATCTGCGGTCTATTCCCCGGTTCGCCATGTCCTCGAGTCGATCGACTTTCCTCCTGACCTCTGCGCTCGTCTCTCGGGACTGGGTGCCTCCAGTGATTCGGTTTGGCGAAGTGTGACCGCATGGCTCGAGCAGTGCTATCCCCCCCTCGCTCCCACTGCGAGCCGCAAGGATGGTTCGGGTGGAATCGCTCTGGGTTTTGTGGGGCCTCGCGGGGTCGGTCGGAGCACGCTGGTACGTGGACTTGCCACCCGAGCTGCCATTGCTGATCCGGGTCGGATCGTGTGGGTTCGGGTTGGTTTCCCCAGGCGTCGTCTCCCCGAAGCAGAGGCGCACGAAGCCCCCGTTGGCGTCGATCTGCGAGTGGCACACTCGTTGTCCGAGCTGCGAGGCATCGCCAAGGAGCACGGTGACTACGATGCGCTGCTCATCGATCTGCCCGGCATTGACGTTCACGCGCCTACAGAGCGCGCGGCACTGCACAAGTTCATTCGGGAAGCCAGCAGCGCATGGGGGCGGGTCGCGTGGCACTCGGTAGTTCCGGCCACCTGGAGCATCAGAGAGGCGTCTCGGGTGCTGAAAGCCTTGCAGCCTCTAGGCATTCACGGAACGGCTTGGACACACATGGACCGAGTCGCCGATCCTGGCGCTCTGGTTGGAGCCACCATGCGCACCGAGCTTCGCCCCGCCTTCCTCCATGGAGATCGAGTTGGCGACGGTGGCTCGACCCGAACCGCATCTTGGGAGGACATCGTGGGTCAGCTTCAAGCGCTGGACCCGGATCAGAGCGTGGAGGACCAAGCTGTTGCAACCTGAGACTGCATGGCAGACCAATAACTCTGGTAGGGGCCGCTTTTCGGCCAGTCTCGTGGGTAGTTCTGATCTCGGATGCGGGCTAGAATGCGTCCATCTCAACTGAGGAAGTACTGGTAGTGAGCGGATCCAACCCATCGACAGGGCAGGCTAAGAGACCTCTTACCGTGGCGGTTACGTCCGGAAAGGGGGGCGTCGGCAAGAGTCAGTTGATCGCCAGCCTCGCTGTGGTTCTTCAGCAGGAGGGCCACAAGACGCTCTTGGTCGATTGCGATGTGGGCTGTGGCAACCTCGATGTGTTGCTCGGCTTTCAGCCCGAGCATGATCTGCGGGCCGTCATTCGCGGAGAGATGGCGCCGGCCGATGTCCTCTCCAGTGCGGCAGTGGGTGACGTGACGCTGGATGTGCTGGCGGCTCCGGCAGCGGACCGCAAGGGGTCGGAGTTGAGCCCTGCTGAGCTTCTGACCATGGTGGATGCGGTGACTCAGGTGGGCGCGAACTACTCGGTGGTCCTGGTGGATACCGGTGCTGGTGTGTCTCGGAATCCGATGCTCTTTGGCGCCGCTGCGGACCGGATCCTCGTGGTCACAAACCCCGAGCCGACGGCTCTCCGAGACGCCTACACGGCCATCAAGGTGCTGCATGAGGCGCACCGGATCGATCGGTTCGAGTTGGTCGTCAACGAGACGCAGTCCGCTAGTGATGGAAAGCGCGTGTACCGGCAGTTGCTTAGTGTTGCCGACCAGTTCCTGCCCGTGGAGATTGGGTTGATCGGCACGTTGCCGGAAGATGATCGGGTTGTGCGTGCGGTGCGTGCTCGGCAGCCCACGACTCTGGCTTATCCGACCGCGTCCTATTCTCACTCGGTGCGCATGCTTGCGCGACGATTGATGGAGACGCCAGTGTCGGACCGAGCGCGGGGCCAGGTCAGCTTCTTTAACCAGCAGCAACCCTCTGGATCGGGGGCGGCATGACCTCCTTGACCAGTCGCCTCGCCCAGTTCGCACGCGCCCGGCAGGATGCCAGTGATCCTGCGCAGGCCGGCGATGTTCGACTCATCGAGGGGCTGACGAGAGAAGAGTTGATCGAGAAGTACGCGCGGAAGGTCAACTTTGTTGCCCGTCGAATCATGGCTCGCCTGCCAGCCCACGCGCCGCTCGAGCTCGACGACCTTGTGAACTCGGGTGCTCTCGGGCTACTGGATGCCATCGACAAGTTCGATACGTCCAAGAACACGACCTTTGGCACCTACGTGGAGTTCCGTATTCGGGGTGCGATCCTCGATCTGTTGCGTGGCTTGGACCCGGTGAGCCGTACGGTTCGCGAGAAGGCCACACAGGTGCAGAGGGTGACTCGGGACGTGGAACTGAAGCTGGGACGTCCTGCCGAGAGCGAGGATGTCGCCGAGGCGATGGGGCTAACACTCCCCGAGTATTTCGACCTCCTCAACGAGGTGCGGTCGATTCACCTGGTCTCGCTCGACCGACCGGCGGGCAGCCGGGATGATGAAGGGGGAGCAAGCCTCCTCGATGTGATCGAGGATGAGGACCAGGCGACACCGGATACCGAGGTTCATCGCAAGCAGGCGATTGGGGTACTCGCGGATGCCATTCAGAACGGGATTCCGGAGCGCCTCAAGCACGTGCTCGTCATGTACTACTACCGCGAGATGAATCTCAAAGAGATCGGCGAAGTCCTCGGCGTCTCAGAGAGCAGGGTGTGTCAGTTGCATACGGAGGCCTGCTTGCGCCTCCGCTCGAAGCTCGCCGGCTCTCTTCGGCCTGGCGAGAGCTTCTCCAAGACCTCTCTGAGGGCCTCCAAGAAGCGCTGAGGCCCGAGCCCCTTGGGTTGGCTCGTGTGCCACCCGCTCTTCCCACAAGTGCAGCACTCCGGCCGGATGACTCTGGGCTCGGCCTGTCTGAGGTGCGTTGTCGGAAATCTGACAGATCGTCGGGTTTTTGGCCGTCATGCAGATGTCTTGGGCGGTGATTTGAGCTCGCTCCCCATTTTTCATTGGCCAATTAATGCAGTGATTCAGGACATTTAGGCTCGAATTTGTTCTCCGGGCCCCCACCTGGCATGGCCTTCGCATTAACAGGGCGAGGACAAGAGGGAGTCTTATGGGACACGAAATCTATTCAGGTATGTCGGGCGGTATGCGGGCTCTCCAGAGCCTCGACACGCTCTCTAACAACCTCGCGAACGTGAACACCAACGGGTTCAAGGCCGACCGGCCCACGTTCTCGTTGCATGCGCCCGCTCACGCCAGGGGAGTCCCCGCGGACTCTGCGGAGGGTCGCCTTGCCGCTGCTTTCTCCGTGCTTGACGGGGAGGCGACTGATTACAGCCAGGGTGCTCTCAAAGAGACCGGCACTTCGACGGACTTTGCCATCAAAGGTGACGGTTTCTTTCGAGTGGGCGGGGAAGATGGACAGACCTTTTTCACGCGGGATGGAGCGTTCCGTGTCAGTCCCGACGGTTTTCTGGTGACGCGCGATGGTCTGAAAGTCCAGAACTCCACGGGCGGCAACCTTCAGGTGGGTACCGCCAACTTTACGGTGGATGAATCGGGACAGATTCGGGCTGGCGAAGAGGTGAAGGGCACCATCGCCATTGCGGACGTCGAAGACCGCTCCATTCTGGCGAAGTCCGGCTCGAACCGATGGACCGTGCCGCCCAAGGTGGAGTTCCTCAAGGGGACGGGGCAGATGGCCCAGGGATACCTCGAGGGGTCCAATGTTCAGCCAGTGAGAGCTCTCACGGAGCTCATCGCAGTCAGTCGTTACTACGAGGCTTTTCAGAAGGGTCTCGAGGCTTCTGGCGCGCTCGACCAGCAACTCAACACTCAGGTCGGCCGCGCTGACCAGTAGGGAAGGAACACATCATGCGAGCTCTTTACACTGCAGCTACGGGCATGACCGCCCAGCAACTGCGCATCGACAACATCGCCAATAACCTGGCGAACGTGAACACCACGGCCTTCAAGAAGAGCCGGGCAGACTTCGAGGATCTCTACTATCAAAAGATCCGCACTGGTTCGGGGCAGACGGCTGCCGGCACCGGGCGAAACGACGTGGTCGAGGTGGGGCACGGTACTCGCACTGCCGCTCTGCGGCGGGAGTTCCGGCCAGGCGCAGTGGTTCAGGACGATGTTCCCAGTCACATGGCTATCCGAGGTGAGGGCTTTTTCTCGCTGCAGACGGCCAACGGCGAGGAACTGTTCACTCGGAATGGTGCCTTCTCCATTGATGGTGAGGGAAACCTAGTCACTACGCAGGGCCACACCTTGTCCGAGGCTGTGACCATCCCAGAGGGAGCCACCATCAGCGTGTCACCCGATGGTGTGGTGTTCGCACAGCTCCAAGGTGAGGACCCCACCGAGGTGGGCAACATCCAGCTCCGCCGGTTCATCAACCCTTCCGGCCTCGAGGCGCTGGGCTCCGGTCTCTACCGGGCTACAGAGTTGAGTGGTCAGCCTCAGCTGGGTCAGCCGGGCGCCGAGGGCTTTGGTGAGCTCATGAGCGGTGTGCTGGAGTCTTCCAATGTGGACGTGGCTGAGGAGCTGATCAGCATGATCATGGCTCAGCGGTCCTACGAGCTGACGAGCAAGGCGATCTCGACTGCCGACGAAATGCTCCAGGCCACCAACCGACTCAAGTAGGAACTGTCATGAATCCACGGCTCATCTACGTCGCTCTAGCTCTCATGGGGTTGAGCGCCTCTCCCGCCCTGGCGGGGGCCATCGACTCGGACCAACTCCGGTCAGCGGTCCAAGCGGCTGCGCTTCGGAATCTGCCCGATACGGTGGTCGCCGTCGAGGTGCAGCGGGTCACTCTGCAAGGAGCGGTATCCATACCCGACGATGTCCAGGCCCACATTCGTGTCCTGGCTGCGGGGGACGACGACTGGGTGGGCATGACGCCTCTCGAGCTGCAGTTCCAGGTGGACGGGCAGCCCACGGTGCACGCGCGAGCAGTCGCCGATCTGGCGGTCTACATCCAGGTGCCGGTCCTTCGGCATCCCGTGGGTCGCGCGCAGATGGTGACAGCCAACGATCTTGCGCTGGTTCAGCGGGACGCCGAGCGCCTCCCCTCTGGTGTCCTACGGGACCCCCACCATCTCGTAGGTCGCGTCGCAAGGCGAGATCTGGGTCTGAACCAGGTCATTCGCGAGGCTGATCTGATGGAACGAGTGGACGCGGCTCGCCGCAGGATTGTCACGCTGGTTGTCCAGCGGGGCAACCTCACCATCACCGCGCCCGGCGTCTTGAAGGCCGACGCTCGGATTGGTGACCTCGTGGAGGTCTTCTCTACCACCACGCGCAAGGGGGTCTTTGGTGTCCTTGTCACACCAGACCTGGTCGAAGTGGTGACACCACGCGCCCCCGCGGCCAATTCAACAGCTGCCCGAACACGTGGCAGTGATTCTCCGGTGATCGCAAGCCGATTGGAGTCCCAATGAACATCGCACGAACCTTTCTATGTGCCATCTGTATGCCGGTTCTGCTTCCGGCCATGCTCGTTGGTCTCGCGGGCTGTGCCACTGCGAGTCAGGGCGAGACCTGGCGGCCCAATGAGCTGTACGACGTCGAGATGGTCGAGGCACCGGACCTCTACGATGACAACGGTGGCTTCGTTTACGGCGGGGCCTCTCTCTTCTCACCGAAGCGGGCTCGACAGATCGGGGATTTGCTCACCATCGTGGTGGTCCAGGATACCGAGGCTGGCAGTGAGGCCAGCACGTCCCTCAAGAAGACGAATGAGGCCAACTCGGGTGTCTCGGCGCTGTTCGGCTTGGAGACGGCCCTGGCCGAGATCCCCGGTGGGGGCCCCACCCTCGATCTCTCGGCCACGGCCGAATCGGGCTTCGATGGCTCTGGCTCTACGGGTCGGAAGGGCTCGTTGAAGGGAACGCTGACAGCGCGTGTCGTGAAGGTGCTCCCCAATGGTCATCTGGTCATCGCCGGGCGACAGGCTGTGAAGATCAATAACGAAGTGGAAGTGCTCGGTCTGCGAGGCATCGTAGACCCCAAGGGCATCAGCTCCACCAACACCGTGCTCAGCACGTCCATTGCCGACGCACGAATCGAGTACTCGGGAACCGGTGTGGTCGCAGGAAAGCAGCGACCAGGCTGGATGTCTCGCATCCTCGATGTCGTGGCCCCCTTCTAGGAGACAACCATGCGTGCACTCCACATTCTGTTGATGGTGGCCCTCATGGCTTCGCTACAGGTCTGTACGGGCGAGGCAGAGGCGGGCCGCATCAAGGACATCGCGAGGTGGGAAGGTGTTGAGTCCAATCCCATCGTCGGTATCGGTGTTGTCGTCGGTCTCCAGGGGACCGGTGATGGCGGAGAGGCTACCCGCGAGCTGCTCAAGAACGCCATGGCATCTCTCGAAGTGGAGGTGGACCCTAAGGACCTGAAGTCCAAGAACGCCGCTCTGGTGACCGTCACCTCCAGCCTTCCCCCCTTCGCCCGAACGGGCAATCGCATTGACGTGACAGTCTCGTCGCTGGGTGATGCTCGTGCCCTGACCGGTGGGACGCTCCTGGCAACGGCTCTGCGGGATGTGGAAGGACGTGCCGTGTGGGCCATGGCTCAGGGCCCATTGGCCATCGGTGGCTTCGCTGCGGCTGGTGGCGGTGGTGCACGTCAGAAGAACCACACCACGACGGGGCGTGTTCCTGGTGGAGCCAAGGTGGTCCGCGAACTGGCCCCCGAGATCTTGGAGAGGAATCAGCTCCGGTTGGCCCTGAGAGAGGCGGACTTCCGCACCGCAGTCTCGGTTGCACGGTCCATCAACGGTGAAATATTGGGTGACTTCGCGCAGGCGGTGGACCCGGGGACCATTGATGTCCTGGTTCCCCCGCAGTACCAGGGCCGTGTGCCCGAGCTGGTAGCGCGTGTCGAAGGACTAATCGTGCAGGTGGACAGCCCCGCTCGAGTGGTCGTCAATGAGCGAACCGGAACAGTCGTCATGGGTGCAGAGGTTCGGATTGCGCCCGTCGCGGTGGCCCACGGTGGCCTGAGCATCGAGGTGGACACCCAGGTGGGTGTCTCGCAGCCCGGTGCCTTCTCCGGTGGCGAGACGGTCGTAGTACCTCAGACCAACATCAACGTGGAGGAGGAGAAGGTTCCTCTCCAGGAGTTGGGCGGGGCCTCGATTGGTGAAGTGGTGGGGTCGCTCAATCAACTGGGAGTCGCTCCAAGGGACCTGATCTCGATCCTCCAGGCCATCCGCGCAGCGGGGGCCCTAGATGCGGAGGTGGAGGTCCTCTAGGGGGCCTCCTGGACACTGGGAAAACGTCATGAGCTCCATCGACCCCAAAGCCGCTCTCGCTCTCGCTCGGCAGTCCGCGACCGCCTCTCCTGCGGAGAGCCTCGCGGATCGCATGAGAAAGGCTGCTGAGCGTGGTGACGAGGAGAGCCTGAAGAAGGCAGCAGCTCAGTTCGAGTCCTACTTCGTCCAGACCATGCTCAAGGACATGCGGCGAACCACTCAGATCAATGGGAGCAAGAGCACCAGTAAGGGCATGGACACATGGAACTCCATGTTTGACCAGGAGATCGCCGATCGGATCTCCCAGGGTCGAGGTCTGGGCTTGTCCGCGATGATTCTCGAGGGACTGAACCAGTATCGGTCCTCGCCGGGGTCCAGCCACAAGCGCACGGCCGATGGCAGCTATGCGCCTCGGAGTACTTGGTCCCCGGTAGGCGGGGCGCAGGGGCGCTCCAGTGCTTGGTCCTGGCCCCTACCCAAGAGCGAGCCGGGTCGGATTAGCTCCGGCTATGGCACGCGACATGACCCGGTGCACGGCCACCAGCGCCATCACGGAGGCATGGACATCGCTGCTCCGCGCGGCACGCCAGTGCTCGCCATGCGTGAGGGTGTCGTGACCCGTGCAGGAAGCGCCGGAGCCTATGGCAATCTCGTCGAGCTCCGTCATCCCTCTGGCGCAGTGACCCGATATGCCCATCAGGACCGTCTGAATGTGAGCGTGGGCGACACTGTGAAGGCCGGCCAGCAGCTGGGCACCGTGGGGTCGACGGGTCGCTCTACGGGCAATCACCTGCACCTGGAAGTGCGTGTTGACGGGCATTCCGTGGACCCCATGGACTTCCTCAAGAAGACCACGGAGTAAACGTTGTTTCATTTTTTTCGACAAAAAGTGCTAAAGGTGTCGGTAGCACCTCCGATAAGGAGAGTGCATCCGTCCCACGAGTCTCCACTCGAACCGGATGCGAACGGATGGTGGAGAGATGAAGGAGCCGACCATGAGAATTACTGGCGCAGAAACTACGGCTGCGTCCCTTCAGCGCAACGACTCGCCCGAGGCGGTTGCTCAGAAGGACGGATCTCCGGTCGATGGAGCCGAGAAGGCCGGTCTTGCCGGCCCGGTGGCCTCCAATCTCGCCGAGGGGACAGTCACAGTAAGCGAGCGTGTTGTGGAAGCCGAGCGGATTCGAGAGATCGCGCGCAGCGAGCCGGAAGTTCGGACCGATGTTATTCAGCGGGCCAAGGCCGACTTGGCAGCGGGACGACTCGAGGCCGATCCGATGGAGCTTGCCGACCTGATCTCTCGCGACCTCTTCTAGGAGCCACGGCGGGGGGGTGCTCGGTGCATTCCCCCCAGCACTCCTCGCGGCCAGAGCGCACGCTCAGACAGTTCAGTTTATCCAGCAGCAGTCTGGCAGTCGTTCGGCTTGACCCCTCGGTCGGGCCAGCGACTAGCCTTTTTTCTTCGTTCATTTTTCAGAGCTGGCACGCTCCCTGCATTTACTCCGGTCTGTCGGCACTAGCTCCGACATTCATGCGGGAGAAGTCATGAGTGAACTGACAGCTTGGAATAGTTTGATTGATGCGCTGGAGAACGAGATCCAGCTCCTATGCCGCTTGAGAGACCTGGCCAAGGCCGGTCACAAGCCCCTTGTGGAGCTTGACGTTGCTGCAGTAGAGGAGTGGGTCGGTAGGCAGCGGGAGCTGCTCCAGGCGCTCTCTGAGGCCGGAAGCACCCGTGGGCGCGCCCAGGATGCCTGCCTACCCGAGAACGCGCGTGGTGCTGGTGGAAACGGCCCCTTGGGCTCTACGATCACGCTGCATGCCCTCGTGGGACGCGCTCCGGAGCCGGTGGGCAATCGCCTCCGTCAACAAGGTGACGCACTCCGCCAGTTGCGTGACGAGATCGCGCTGGTAACTACACGCAACGAGATCCTGATCCAGCAGGTGGTCGAGTTTACTGACCACTTTGGGCAAGGGCTCGCGGCTTCGACCCAGGATGAGAGCTATGACCAAAAGGGTCAGCACAATGACCTGACAGGTTCCGGCGATCTCTTCTCGGGGGCGATGTAGGAACGTTCTTATGAGCTTGTTTGGCATCCTCAACCAGGGAGCGAGGTCGATGCGGACCGCTACTGCGGCGGTCCAGACGTCCTCGAACAACGTGGCGAACGCCAACACCCCTGGTTACGCTCGGCAGAGCCTGGGCTTCTCCGCTGTGGGTACGCAGCGACGGGGGGGGCTCCTGGTCGGTCAAGGCGTCACTGCGAGCCAGGTGAACTCGGCGTACGACCGGTTCAGCCAGGGCGCGGTGTTCGGTCGGATGTCCAACAACGGCTACGCGAGTTCGCGGTCTGCCTCATTCCAGACCATTGAGAGCTATCTCAGTGAGGGACCCGACGGAGGTCTCGGTGCCGAACTCACCCAATTCTTTGACCTCTGGTCTGCGATGGAGACCGATCCCTCTGCTCAGGCTCCGCGACTGGCCGTTCTCGGTCAGGCTGAATTCTTGAGCACGCAGTTCAACTCGTCGGCCAGTCAGCTGGTCACGCAGCAACAGAACGCGGACGCACGGGTAGATGCTGCCGTTGCTCGAGCCAATGTCATCGGCGGGCAAGTGGCGGCCTTGAACTCGCAGATCGTCCAACTGGAGTCCTCCGGTGGCCTCGCGAACGATCTTCGGGCCAATCGTACGGCTTTGCTGGAAGAGTTGGCCGCAATGGGCCCTGTGCGAGTGGACGACAACGCTGATGGAAGTGCTCGTGTGCTGTTTGCCAACCACGTTTTGGTCGAGGGGGCCGAGAGCCGCGCCTTGAGCGTGGTCGCCGATCCCATCACCGGCTTCAATCAGGTACACATCGGCCAGGGCTCGACTTCTCTGAACATCACGGCGGCTCTGACCGGGGGCAGCATCGGTGCAGACATCGATGTGCGCGATACGGTGGTGGCTGGCTTGATCACTCAGCTGGACACCCTGGCCTTCGAGGTCGCGAATCAGGTCAACGCTCTACACAATGCCGGTTTCGGCCTGGATGGGCTCAGTGGACGCGATTTCTTCGCACCACCTGCGGCGCTAGTCGGCGCAGCCCAGGCACTCCAGGTCGATGTCGCGGTCGCGCTCACCCCGGACGCGATCGCGGCGGCGTCTACCGCCGCCGGACTTCCGGGGGACAATACCAATGCCACCGCCATCGCTGCCTTGGCAGGGCAGAACCTCATGGCTGGCGGTACCCAGACGTTTGAGAGGTTCTATTCGAGCATGACAGCCGGCCTGGGGCAGGACGCCTCCCAGGCCTACCAGCTCGAGGCGCGGACTACGCTTGAGCTCGAAGGTGCTCAGAACCTCAGGGACTCTGCATCGGCCGTGTCGCTTGAGGAGGAGGCGATGGACTTGATCCGCTTCCAAGATGCTTACAGCGCATCAGCTCGGGTTGTGAGTGTCACCAATGAGCTTCTCCAAGAGCTCCTGAACGTGGTTCGATGATGTTTCTGCCTATCCCCGCCATCTCTAGGTCCTCGCTTCTAACCAGGAGGTCGACGTGATCCGCGTTACTTCGACGCAATTCTTTCGTCTGCAACTCGAGTCGATGCGAAGGGCGGGCAAGGACGCGTTTGCTGCGCAGGCGGTGGCGTCTAGTGGGCGAAGGCTGAACGTGGCATCCGACGATCCCGTGGGCGCCCAGCAGTCCATTCTGCTGCGCTCTCTGCGTTCGGACTTGGACACGGCTCGCGAGAAGATCAACCTCGTGACCAGTGAGCTCGGCGTACAAGAAGAAGCGCTTGCGTCCATGACCGACACGGTTTCTCGGCTGAGAGAGTTGGCTGTCCAGATGGCCAGTGATTCGATGAGCGCCGGGGAACGCCTGAACGCATCCATCGAGGTGACCGAACTCAAGAAGTCACTCATCGTCAAAGGCAATACGCGTCTGGGAGACAAGCGATTGTTCGCAGGTCAGCAGACTGGTACTGACCCCTTTGACGCCCTTGGCAACTATCTGGGCGATGCCACAGCGGTCAACGTGAGCCTGCCTCAAGGGGCCACTGTCCAAGTCACGATTCGAGGTGATGACGTCCTTCGGGGCGCTTCCGGTGGGCCCGACATCATCCAGGAAGTCGACAACTTCATTGTCGCCCTCAACACGAACAACGTGGCTGGCATTCAGAATGCGGTCGATCAGATGGCCCAGGGGGTTGATCTGCTGGTGGCTCAGCGGAGTCAGGTCGGCAGTAGGATGCAGCTGAGCCAGAACCTCGACACCTATTTCTCGACGCTCGAAGGTGGCCTCACCCAGGAAATCTCCAGGGTGGAGGATGCTGACGCGGTGGAGGCCTTCACGGAACTCAACCGAACTCAACAAGCTTTCGAGGCTGCAATGCAGGTCTCGGCCGCCTCTCGCCAGCCTAACGTGTTCGAAATCCTCTTCTAGGTCGTCACTCGCCCTAACAGGAGAGACACAGACCTCGTAGGCGCTAAGTGGCGCTCGGCCTGGCCTGTCTCTGGGGCTCTGAGTGTCCCTGGAGGCTGCTGAGCAGCAACTGTGAGGCAGTGTCCGGTGCTGTGCGGCCCGCGCAAGGCGGGTCGCTGGCAGGAATGGGCCGCCTAGTTCCAGCACCTGGACTTGGCCATTGCATTTCCAACCATCCGATCTTCTCACCCATATTCTGGTCGTTCGCCAGCTCCAGGTAGGTGTTGCCGGTTGACCACAATAAGAGCGCTTTAGACGTCATTTCTGGTGCTCTCAAGATCGATTCTGGGTTTTTTGGCCATCAGGTTGCCAGCTCGACGTTATCGAATGTTTATTTAGTAAAAACAATAAGTTAAAGCGAATATTGGGAGGTGGTTTTGGCCGAAAGATCGTTTGGGTGAGAAGATCGGATAGAACTTTTTCTCAAGCTCCATAGCAGGAGGCCGATAGGTGTAAATGTCAGCGGGTTGACTCAATGCGACAAAGAGTTGCCACTGACTTTGCACTTAGCGGTGGGTCTTGCCCCAGTGGAATGGGGTCCCCACTCTTTCGGTCAATTCAAGGAGGTTGAAACCATGCGAATCAATTCAAATCTTCCGAGTCTTTTTGCTCAAAAACACCTTTCCCGTACTACCGAGCGCCTCAGCTCCAATTTTGATCACCTGGGTTCCGGTCTTCGGATCACTCGTGCCTCTGATGATGCTGCTGGTCTTGGTGTGTCGGAGCGCATGCGTGCGCAGATCCGGTCTCTGCGTCAAGCGATGCGCAACGCCAATGACGGCATCAGCGTGATTCAGACCGCTGAGAGCTCCATGGGGGAGATCGCTGGCAACTTGATGCGTATGCGACAGCTGGCCGTTCAGGCAGCCTCAGATGTCCTGCAGGCGACTGAACGTGGCTACCTAGCCACAGAGTTTACGGCTCTACAGTCCGAAATTGATCGGATCGCCAATGTCTCAGAATTCAACGGATTGCAGTTGAGTAACGGTACGACGGCGAGCATCAACGTCCAGGTCGGTATCAACAACGTTGTTGCCAACGACCGAGTGACTGTGAACCTGCAGAATGGCACCACCGCAGCGCTCGCTGTGACTCCAGTCCTCGCAAACCTCGCCAACTCCACCACCGCGTTCGCTGCGATCTCGGTCATTGATACGGCGCTCACGTCAGTCAATACCAGTCGTGCAGCTTATGGTGCCGCGCAGAACTCCATGTCGTCTGCGCTGCACAACCTCGAGTCGTACACCGAGAACCTCGTGGCCGCTGAGAGCCGCATCCGCGACGTCGACTTCGCTGCGGAGAGCGCCGATCTGGCTCGCAATAGCGTGCTGCAGCAGGCCGGCATTGCAGTCCTGGCTCAGGCGAACCAGGCACCGCAGCAGGCTCTCCAGCTGCTCCAGTAAGCCCAAACACACCTCCTGACCGGGCTGTGGTGGTGGGTCCTTCGTGACCCGCCACCACGGTCAGCCCGGACAGCCGGAGGCCCTCGCAGGGGCCTGGCTGGAGAGGTGTACCCACGACACGAGACGGATGAACACCATGCAGCCCGCCGCCTACTACAGCCCAGGAACAGCCCAAGCCGCCGCCGGCTCGGTCGTCACCACGGAGCCCAGCGCTCCTGGTTACCACCTCGCCCCACCACGGCACGAGCCCTCTACAGGGTCGGGACTGTCCGAAGAGAGCAACGACTCCGGTCACCTCTCTTCCGAACTGTGTCTACAACGGCACAGCTCCCCGCCAGGGCTGGGACTGTCCGAAGAGAGCAACGACTCCGGTCACCTCTCTTCTGAACTGTGTCTACAACGGCACAGCTCCCCGCCAGGTTCGGGACTGTCCCACAAGAGCAACGACTCCGGTCGACTCTCTTCCGAACTGTGTCGACAACGGCACAGCTCCCCGCCAGGTCCGGGACTGTCCGACCGAAGCAACGACTCCGGTCATCGCTCTTCTGAACTGTGGCCCAGCCGCTTCGAGCCCTCTCCAGGTGGAGGACGGGACTCAAACGCACGACTCAGCCCGGGTGTCGCTGACCTCTGGGGCCTCTGTGGGCTTGCTGGGATCAGTGGCCAGAGCAGCCAGAAGGGGAACCGGAACAAGAGATCCATGGACTGGCTTCATCGACGCAATTCACATCGGAGGCCATCGAGTGCGGCATCTACGGGACACAAGAGGCCCGACGGTAGTGCTCTGGGCCTGATCCGATCCACTCACCCAACGGATTCAGAGACGGAATAGCATCATGGCAACCACGACTCACGCCGCTACCAGCGCAGACTTTCCCCCCACAATCCAGGACTTCCTGGCCCGCTTCGAGACAGAGGAGGCCTGCCGTGGCTTCCTAGCCGAGACCCGATGGGGCTCTGGGTTCGAGTGCCCCAAGTGCGGAGATGGCAGGGCCTATCGACTCGCCAACCGGGACCTCTGGAAGTGCAGGGGCTGTCGAAAGCAGATCTCGCTCACCTCCGGAACCCTCATGCACAAGAGTCAGCAGCCACTGAGGCTGTGGTTTCATGCGGCCTATCTGGTCGCCTCGAGGCCGGGCGGGATCTCCGCCCGGGAACTCCAACACGAGCTGGGCCTCAAGCGCTACGACACGGCCTGGACCATGCTCCAGAAGCTTCGCCAGGCGATGGGTCCGCCCAGTGGCGATCGATTGACCGGAACGGTCGAAGTCGACGTCATTCCATTGAAAGACCTGCCCGGCAGACCTGTTGTCCGCCAAGAAGCTAGGAAAAACCTGTTTCTCGTGGCCGCAGTGGAAGTGCGGGGCAGGGGAATGGGCCGGGTCCGCATGGAGCTCTTGCCAGACCTCTCGGCAAGCTCCCTCGTTGGCTTCGTCCAGGAGACGGTTGTTCCAGGGTCTTCAACGATCTTGACCGGCAATATCCTCGGCTATCAACCCCTCCAGAAGCGCGGCTATGAGCGGATCTCAGTAGTGCCGCCCGGCTCCAAGAGTTCGGTGCGACATCTGCCTCGAGTGCATCGACTCTTTGCCCAGTTTCAGGACTGGCTGGCCTCTACCTATCACCAGGTAGGGCTGGAGCACATCGAACGATACGTGGACGAGTTTGTGTTCCATCACAACAGTCGTCATCGCCCAGTCGCCGGTCTACAGGCTCTTCTTGGGCAGGCCGCGAGCATCGACGGTAGCCGACCGGACCGCCTCGGTAGGTGGGTGAGAGAGCCGGATACATTTTTTCCTCAAGCCGACAAAGATAACTCCGATATAAAGAGTAGGTAATGCAAGTGAAAATAAAAATGCGAATAACTAATTAACAAAATGAAAATAGACTTTTAACTACTAACAAAAAAGACAACGACATAGCCAACATCCTGAGGAGGATCGAAACATGTCACTACGAATCAATACCAATGTACCGAGCATCTTTGCTCAGAAGCACCTGTCCCGAAATCAGGAGCGACTCACCTCAACCTTTGACCATCTCAGCTCTGGAATGCGCATCACTAAGGCCGCTGACGACGCGGCTGGGCTCGGAGTGTCCGAGCGGATGCGTGCGCAGATCCGGTCTTTGCGACAGGCAATGCGTAACTGCAACGATGGCATCAGCGTTATTCAGACCGCTGAAAGCTCACTGGGCGAGATCGCCGACAACCTGATGCGGATGCGTCAGCTGGCCGTTCAGGCTGCGTCGGGAGTCTTGCAGGCCACCGAACGTGGCTTCCTCGCGACGGAGTTCGCCAACTTGCAGTCCGAGATCGATAGGATCGCCAATGTTGCTGAGTTCAGTGGTCTGCAGTTGAGTAATGGCACCGTGGCGTCCCTCACCGTCCAGGTGGGAATCAACAACACAGTTGCCAATGACCAAATTACATTGAACTTGCAGAACGCGACGACAACGGCGCTCGCCGTGACCGCTGCAACGGCCATTCTGACGAACGAGACGACCTCTTTTGCGTCTATCTCGGTCATCGATACGGCGTTGACTTCGGTCAACACCAGTCGCTCTTCTTATGGTGCGGCGCAGAACGCCATCACCTCGTCGCTGCACAACCTCGAGTCCTATACCGAGAACTTGGTCGCTGCTGAGAGTCGCATCCGTGACGTGGATTTCGCCATGGAGACGGCCGAGCTAGCCCGCAACACGGTCTTCCAGCAGGCCGGCATTGCGATTCTCGCCCAATCAAATCAGACCCCCCAGGCAGCTCTTCAGCTCCTGCAGTAACGGGTCGGAACCGGTAGCTCCGGTCACCCATGGGGGTGGCCGGTGCTGCCGACCGGGCAGCGAACTCTGACGAACCGAAGTCAAGAAACCAATTGAGAGAACCCAGAGCAACTACGGCGGAACGATGACAAGGTCCACGAAAAATCGAGAGCAACTCCGGTCCTCGGACACGACGCGTAGCCAGACAAGCGGCTGCGAGTCCCATCCCCTGGCCGGTCAGCAGATGAAGGATGGCGGTCCTGTCGCCTCCAGCAGCCTGCCTCTCGACGCAACCGAAGGGATGGAGTCAGTCCTCACTTCGGGGTGCCCGGAGCCCACAAAGGTGATGGTGGTTAGTCGCATTTCCACCCCACCGCACACGATGGGCCTCGAACAGCACAGTGGAGAAACACCGAAGTCTCGTTCATCACTTGCCCCCCTGCGTTCCGAGTCTGCAGGACCTCCCCCCGGACCTTCCGGGGCCTGCAGGCTCGGACGCTCGCGGGCAACTGAATCGCCTGAGGAGCCTGCTGGCGATGGGTGCAGCATCTCGCTCGCCCCTCCACCAGCTCAACATCAACTGACCCCGCCGCCGCCCGGCACACCGCCGGCGCGGGAACCGCAACGCACCCCAGCACGTGGCGCTCGAAGCGCCCCTGGAGCGCTTCCAAGCTCCACGTGGGCCGTGGCTACAAGCCCGGGCGCCAATGGACCCCCGATGGGTCCAGAGCATGACGTCCAGGCAATGGTCTTCAGTCCGCCCTATGTACCCAGTGGTTCACCTCCACGTTGGCTGACGCTCTGCTTTGGAGCCAACAGTGTGCCCATCGCTGGGTCCTCCGGCCCCAGCGCTGACGGGGCGCCTGTGCAGGATTCGTATGGAGCTCAAGCAGCCTCGTCGAAGCGACCCCCAGGCTCCATGTCTCGCTCTAAGGGGTCTAGTGTCCCTGTTGTTCCCGTCGTCGGGCCGTCTGGTGGGGCGGATGTCTCGCCACAACGGGATGTACCTCGCGAGGCCCACGGCGCCTCTGGTGGTCCCCCAGGCGCCGTTGCGACCTCGAGTAGCCCTCCTGGAGCAACAAGACCGCCCAGTGGCGGCATGGATGCCTGCGGCGTCACCCCGAACTTTGCTTCGGTGGAAGAAGCGGCTGGCGCGAGCAGTCCGCCATCGGCAGCGGCGAAGTCGCCGCCCGATCCCTCCAACTCTTGGCCGGCCCGAGGTTCGGCAGGGCCCTCTAGGGCACCCCTGGCGACCTCCTCTGGCTTCACCTTGTCCCCGGACGGATTGAGGGAATAGTCATGCCTTCAAAGAACAACATTCAGTCCCATGCTGGTTTCCCACGCGACGTCCGCGAGTTCCGCGACCGGTTCGATACGGAAGAGGCGTGCCGCCAATACCTGGCACAGTGTCGCTGGCTCGATGGCTTCGAGTGCCCTCGATGCGAGCATCACCAGGCCTATTTTCTCGAGAGCCGCGGCCTCTGGAAGTGTCGTAAGTGCCGCACGCAGACGTCTGCGACAGCCGGGACTGTCATGCACCGAAGCCAACAGCCGGTGCGCATGTGGTTCCTGGCGGCCTATCTAGTCGCCCGAAGAGCGGGAGGGATCTCAGCTCGGGAGCTGCAGCGCCAGCTGGGCTTGAAGCGCTATGAGACCGCCTGGTCCATGCTCAAGCGGCTGCGTCAGTCGATGGCTGCGCCGGCCGGCGACCGTCTGACGGGCACCGTGGAGGTCGACGAGGATCTCATCGGGCCAGAAGACGGCATGGGAGCCATCCGGAGCGGCGCAGGGGAGGGGA
>PBPL01000167.1 GCA_002724675.1 Deltaproteobacteria bacterium
CTCAAACAATCGCCGTCCAGCTCCGCCCTGGACTGCTCCACCCGCCCCAACAGTCCCCTCGACGCCGTCAGCATTGCCCTGGAGCGATTCCAGGGTCATGCGGGTGCATCGCACCAGATCAGCGACACAAGGCCGGCAGCCGCTGCCACAGCAATGGAGGGTAGAGGCAGGGATCTCACCGGTAGCGAGACGTATCACCGTCGGCAACCACTCTGGGTCCAGTCGGCACTGAGCCAAGCTAGCCTCCGCTGCCGCGGAGAGATCGGGGTCATCGGGGTTGGCGAGGGGGAGCGAGGGGCTCATGAACCCTCAGAATAGCCGGGCCCATCGGAAGGAGTTCGGCCGGTCCGAGCTGTCCAATGCGCTACGAGGTCATGACACCAGGCATCCATCGTTCGACCCGCGAACCTGCCGTCCCGATCGTGTATCAACAAGCGCTGCCAACGACCAAAGTGCAGCCAAAGGCTGCCTGAGAGCGGCCCTTGTCCATCCGCGGGAAAGAAGCGGATGTCGGTAATCGACTCCCACGGCTCCAAGACACACTCTTCCCAGGACCGATAACAAACCTGCTCCCCAGTCCAGGACAGCGCATACCAGGGATTCTCGTCTTCCATGAGTCGGCGACTCCGACGCACCGCACGAAAGTCTTGCCAGATGCGGCGCAAGCTCCACGCAAAGACGAGCGAGGGGCCAGTCAGCCACAGAAAGGTAGGTAGGTTCATGTGCCGACCGAAATAGAACACCGCTGCCGCCAAGCCCAACAGCAAAATAGGGCCGAAGCCCCCCCGATAGTGTCGCATGGGTCCTGAGTCTAGCCCCTTCACTGTGAGGCCATCCCTCAGGAGAAAGGCAACCAACTGCTCCAGCTCGTCAGAGGTGAGTCTGTGGAATCGTGTGTACATCCGCTCAGGCACTCTCGAGCCCTGGAGACCGCATCATGAGCACCTCCAGCGCCTCTTGCAGCGGCACACCGCTGAGCATCGAACCCACCGCCTCTGTAATGGGAAGCTCAACGCCGAGCCGCGACGACAGTGTCAAGAGGGTCCGCACACGCCGCTCCGCTTCCGGATAGGCGGCATCGCCGGTGCGGGCTAGCGCCATGCCCGCGCAGACCACAGCGTCGGCGGCATCATTGGCCGTGAACATCCAATCACCGATACCACTCAGGCCGGACAGAGTGGAGCGTTCTCCGCCCAGAGCCTCTGCAAGTCGTCCAGCCTCGGCAATTCCTCGGGTCAACAACACCGACAGCACCGCAGGACCCATACCAACCTCCCGAATGACACCGGCAGCCAGGGCGAGCGGAGTCCGCATGGCTCCACCCACCTCCACCCCAACGAGATCGGGACTGGAATAGACCCGCACCCCCGGAACGGTCAGCAAGGAGCACACCTCGTCGACCAAGCCCCGGAACGGGCTCCCAATGACCGCTGCGGTCTCCTTTCCCTCCCAGAGAGCCGCCGCCACAACTGGCCCGGCCAGGGCCCCAACCTGGACCACACAGGTCTCTCGGGTGATGAGCCGCGACATCGGTGTTCCGTCGTCAGCGAGCCCGCGCACCAGATGGACTACCCGGTGTTCGGGACGGAACCAAGGCGCCGCCCGAACCAACAAGGACGAAGCGTGGGATGGTGGAATGGCGAAGAGCACCCGCTCGGGCTCGAGCGCCTGGGCCAGGTCGTCCACGATCACAACATTGTCGGGCAAGGCCGCAGCCGAACCCGGCACGGCCCGCTCGGTCCGCAAGGCCAAGCGCTTGGACTCGTCACCCGACCAGAGGTGCACGAGGTGACCATTGGAGCCTAGGATGCAAGCCATGGCACGGCCCCAGGGGCCCGCCCCGAGAACCGACACCGCAAGGCCGGGCACGCTCACCCCGTCATCCCCGCAGGCCCAGCCGGGGGAAGGGAGTAACCCGCCAATCGATTCGCGTAGTAGAGAGCTAGCTTCGGATCTGCCAGGACCGACGCGCCGCTGTCGGAGTGCACGGCACACCGCTCGTGGTAGAGGCCAAAAGTAGCCTCCCCTCTCTGTCGCAGCTCGGAAGGAGTCAGGTCGGCAAGCCCATGCCCCAGCCTCACCTCGCCCCGCGTCTCCAGGCGACACAGCGCTCGCTGCACAAGCGCCACTTCTGCCTCCACCTCGGCGTGGGGCAGAGTTCGCGACTCGGGACCCAACAACAACCGTCGAAAGGTGTCCAGGCTCGGATGGTTCGCCTCGAGTCTTCGATGCATCGCTGCCGCCAGAATATGCGTCTCATACAAGACCGTCTCTCGGGCAAAGGCGGATGCAATCGCTTCTGAGAGCCGTCCTGTGTACAGCCGGTCCCGCTGCGGGTCTGCCACAAAGGCACCGTCTCTGAGCAAATAGCCGGCCGGGTCAAACGGCCGCCCATGGGGGTCGAGCGAGTCTCCGTCCTCGTTGACTGGATTACCGAAGGGGTCGATAGGCGACCCGAAGACCACATCAATGGGGTCATCGAGGCCCAACATGTTGCGTACGTACTGCAGCACCCGCTCTGGCCGCGCGAACTCGTCGTCGGTGATGATGTAGCGCGAGCGCCCAGCCTCCTGGAGGTGGTCCTCGATCAGAGTCTCGGCTTCGAGCACCAGCCGATAATTGATGGTCGCTGGGATGAAGTAGAGCCGGGGCAAATCGACCCCTGCCTGGATGTTTCGCTGATAGGCCTCAAGTGCCGTGCCCATCAGCCCCTTCTTCAATTGCCTCTCGAGCCCACCGCTACGTGACCGGGTGCCACCGGGGAAGAACAGGGAGTGCCATCTCCGCTCCAACGCCATGGTTGAGTACTCCTTGAGCACCTCCTTGTAGAGCTTGTGGCGTTTTGCTCGGTCGACCTTGTAAGCACCGAGGTGATCCATGAACCATGACAAGAGCCAGTTGTTGAACAGGTTGATTCCAGCCCCATAGATCATGGGGGGGAGCCCGGCTTGGTGAAGAGCCAGCCCGATGACAGGAGAGTCGAGATTGCTCAGGTGCGTGGGAACCAGTACGCATGTGCCTCGCTCTACCAGCCGGTCGAAGCTAGCCACGGCACCCGAGCAACGCACTCGAGTCGCTAGAGACGACTCGCCACCCATAGCCTGGCGAAGGACAGCCCAAGGTTTCTGCTTCCCGAGCACCAGAGCCAGGCCCGCCGGCAACGCTCGAGTCGCATTGGCATAGGTACCCAAGTCAAAGTGTCCGTGGATCTCCGCGGCATAGCCCCGAACTATCGACTCGACGATGGTGCGCAGTTCCTGCTCATTGGCCCATGCCAAGCGACGACGCACCTCTCGCAGTCGCTTCAGCTGGGCGACATCTCCTGCCACATTGCTCTGACCCAGTCGCTTCTCCTCGAGAAAGCAGCACTCGTTGAGGAGGATGTCCAGTTCAGCACCTTCCAAGCGGCGGAGAGCACGGCGCACCATGTCATCCACGACCTCCCGGTCATCAATCGGCTCCCGCGCAATCCCTTCCTGACGTAGCACGGCATGAGGGTGGAGGCTGCGCCATGGACTGTCAATCAGACAGAGCGTGCCGCGCCCCCCTTGGCACGGGGTGTCTTGCCTCAGCGCCACCAATCCGGAAGAGTGGGCCTATGTCCACTTCGGACCGCCTACGCTATGGCCGCTTCTACACTCCACCGGGAGTCGTAGACCTCACGCTGTCCCTGGCTGGCTTGCAGCCGACCGACAGGCTGTGGGACCCCACGTGCGGTAACGGTGCCTTCCTCAGACGAGCCGCCGAGGGAGGACACCCTCAACAGGCTCTCTACGGCCACGACCTCGACACTCAGGCCATAACGGAGGCCTCAAGCGCACTGCCAAGGGCCCATGTTTGCGCCGCAGACCTGTTTGCTCTCAGCCCAGAAGAAACTGGGCTCTTCGATGTCATCGCCGGAAATCCCCCGTACGTCCGGGTCGAGCGGCTCGGCAACGCCCGACGCCTGGAGATCGCACGAGGCCTTGAGCAAGCGCTGGGCTTCGCGCCTCCCTCTCAAACCGACCTCTCGATCCTCGCGCTCCTGCAGTGCTCGCGGTTCCTAGCACCTGGGGGGCGCCTTGCTTTCGTCCTGCCAAACACTTGGATGGACACCGACTGCAACCGACCGGTCAGGCGCTGGCTCCTGGCCCGGCTAGGGCTGCGAGCCGTCGTCGAGTCGAGAATCGAGCCCTGGTTCCCCCACGCACGCGTCAACACGGTCATCGCGGTCTTCGAGCGCAACGACCACTCGGGGGTCGCGCCAGACACAGCATTCGGCCAACTGCTCGCCCCGGCGGACTCCAAGCTCGCCGAGCCGATCTTGGATGAGAGCTCGCAACAAGCTCAGGTGCGTGGGCGCCGATTAAGCCTAGCAACGCTTCGAGACGGGACGGGAACAACGCAGCGATGGGGCCCCCTGCTTCGAGCTCCGGACAGCTACTTCGATGTGCTGCACAAAGCTGGCGACAAGCTCAGCCGACTGGGTGACCTCCGCACATCCATGCTGTCCATGGGCTACGGGACCAAGGTGGGGATCTCTTCATTTTTCAGTCCGCGCCGGACGCAGCGATTCGAGCAAATGGGAGTCGAAGACGACTATCTCGTTCCCTTTTTTCGGAGCCTGCGTGGACTGGATTACTACACAGTCGGTGCTCGGCACACTGCATCTCGACTGTTCTTCCCCCCAGATCAAGAGGCAGCCCATCAGCCGGCGCCCGGGGCTGCTCGCTACGTGGAGTGGGGCGCCAAGCAACGCTCTCGACAGGGCACGGCCTGGCCAGAAGTGCCTTCTGTACGGAACAACGACCCCTGGTTCCGGCTCAGCCAGACCCACACGGGCGACTTCCTGCTCCCCCAGTTCAGGATGGAGCGCCACCACGTGCTCGCCAACCCGGAGCATGTCTTGGTCAACAACTCAGCATGGTGGGGGACCTGGGCCGACTCTCGCCATCGAGAGGTGGGTACAGCGCTGCTGAACAGTAGCTGGGTCGCTCTGTCGGCCGAGGTGGAGGGGCGAGTCAACCTTGGGGACGGACTGCTGTGCTGTTACGGGCCGGACATCGACGCCATCTCTATGCCCAATCCCGACTTGTTCGTAACCAGCCCTGCCGGCCGGGATCTGCTGGTTGCATGGCGATCCATGTTTGCTCGACGCGCTCTTCCGTTCCGAGAGGAAGTGGGCAAGGGAGACCGGCAAGCCCTGGACGAGGCGGTTCTCTCGGGTCTGGGCTTGCCCCGATCTCTGGGTGCCAAGATCCGCAAGGAAGCGGCGCGCATGTGCGAGGACCGACTGCGCTTGGCTACGACACTGCGAGAGCAACGGCGTAAGGTGGAGGCTTGATGGCTGCCACATCCAAGAGAGCTGTCTACACGGCGATTGTGGGCAACTCGACGGTCATGATCGTCAAGTTCGCAGCGTTCCTGGTCACGGGCTCCGCAGCCATGCTGTCGGAGGCTATCCACTCTCTAGCTGACACCGGCAACCAAACGCTGCTTGCTGTGGGGATTGCCAAGAGCAAGGGACCAGCCACTCCCCAGTTTCCTTATGGCTTACGAAAGGACCGCTTCGTCTGGGCGCTGGTCTCGGCCATGGGCATCTTCTTCCTCGGCTGCGGGGTCACGCTACACCACGGGGTCGTCGCATTACTGAACCCCACACCCGTGGAAGGCTCCAGCGTGCTCCTCGCTGGCGTTCTTCTCTTCGCCCTGATCGTGGAAGGCTACTGCCTGTGGGTGGCTTGGTCTGCTGTACGAGCCACCCAGGGCACGAAGGGTCTCCTAGAACACCTGCGCGAGTCCAGCGACCCCATGGCCTCAGCGGTACTGTTGGAAGACGCTGCGGCGGTCTTGGGTGTGATCCTGGCAGCCATAGGCATCGGGCTGGCCCATGTAACAGGGCGGTCAGAGTTCGATGCCATCAGCTCCATCATCATCGGACTGATGATGGGCGTAATTGCCATTGTGCTGGTCCGTCGAAACCGAGAGCTCTTATTGGGCGAGCGGGCACCCCAAGACCAGACCGACACCCTCGTCGAAGTACTCACGAGCCAGGAGGAAGTCCAAGCGGTCAAAGACGTCAAGGCGGTAATGATTGGAAGCGAAGCCATCCGATTCAAAGCTGAGGTCGACTTTGACGGGCGAGCGATCGCCCGAAACTACCTCAAGCGCAAAGACATGGATGCCCTGTGGGCTGACTTGAAGGGCCCCGAAGACTTCGAAGCATTCTTGGTCGAGTACGGCGAAGACATGATGCAAAGCCTTGGCCAAACCATTGACCGCATCGAGGAGGAGGCAAAGGCCTCTATCCCCGAGGTTGCGCACATAGACCTGGAGAACGACTGACCGCTGGCAGCCGTCAGTCCAGCAACCACAACAGTGCGGCCAAGGCGACCGCCAGCCCCACAATGACCAGAGCCTTCCACACGATGTCACGAGAGGGCTGTGGGGGCCGATGCGACCGCACTGAGTCGGCCCGCTCCTGCACCGGGTCATCGGAAACAGTTTGCTCGTCCATCGTGGGCGTGTAGCCCACGATGGACTGGTTGCGTTTCTCTTCCTGGGCCGTCAGGTGCCGTTCTCGAACCCCCTTGAGCTTTGCGACCACCGTGTCCGACAGAGCCCGATCCCTTGCCTTGAGCAGCCTCGGCTGAAAC
>PBPL01000168.1 GCA_002724675.1 Deltaproteobacteria bacterium
CCAAGAGGACACCGCAACACTCCCGGGGTGCTGTTCGCCGAGCTTCTTCCATCATCTGTGCTGCGATGGTGTGCGGGACCAGCACTCGCTGGGGCGCAATGATCGAGCCCATGGAGCGAAGCGGCGGGCGCCTAGAGGCCAGTGAGGACACCCTGCACGGCCACTGATCCCATCGCCAGCTTGCTCACGAGTGGATTGAGATTCTCGTAGGAGCTGTCGAGGGCCTCGCGGATGCCAGCGATGCCGATGATGTACAGGGAGCCGGCTTCGGGGAAAGCTTCCCCGGGAATCGTCACCGACGACTGCATGCTCTCGTCTTGGATCCAGTCCACGTACTCGCTCGCGGTGCTGGGTCGGTTGTCGTGGGTGATGTTCCCATCCCCATCGAGCACGAGCACGATGGCGTTGTCGAACTGTCCCCCCAGGTAGACCGTCAGTGACTGTCCTGGAGGATGGGTGTCACTTCCACCCGGGATGCCGCTCAGTGCGGGCACCCCCGGGGCGAGCATCGACACCGTGTGAGACCGGCCTTCTTTGACTGCTTGGAATGTGTAGGTCGTGCCGGGAACGTAGTCGAGCACCGGGTCGTCTTGGGACGTGATGAAGTAGAGCCCGTTTCCCTGGGAGTCCAGGTTCACCCCCTGGCTGCCGTTGTGCACGAGCACACGGTCGGCATCGTCTACTAGGTTGGCGGCCACGCTCTCCAGGGACGTGGCCTGTGCCAAGAACGCGGTAGCAGCTGCCCGGATTCCCATGGGTCCTTCGGTCACGCCCAGCTCCTCGAGAGCACTCAGTGTTTCCGGGTCGCTGATGCCCAGAAAGAGAACCTCGGCCGCCGTGGTGGCGAAGTAGTCCTCGAGTCGATTGAGCTCCCCACAGCCGACGAGAGCGATCCCCGAGAGGACCAGCGCCGCGCTGGTGCGAAGGGCAGGGGAGTACCGCATGTGTCGCATGGTAGCTGGCATCTGCTGGAGGCGCTGCAAACTCCAGCCAGAGGCTCAGTGCACGTCGATGGCGTAGGGCGACATCAGCACCGGTGCGCCGCTGGACAGCAACGGCGCAACGGAAATCATCTGGCGAGCCCGGCTCAAGACCAAGCTGGTGGGGAGATTAGAGCGGTATGCCACACGATCCATGAGCGGGGCGAGCGCGCTGCCCGGCACCCCTCGCCCGAGGAGTTCGTCGAAGAATCCTGGCAACTTGGGGAGGATTTGGAAGTGCACGTCGCCCTCGATGCCGGCCTTCTCTTTCGCTACGTTGACCGCTACGCGAAACGATCCCAACTCATCCACCAGCCCCAGTTGGTGGGCCTGGGCCCCTGTCCACACCCGACCTTGGGCAACCCCGTGGACTGCTTCCGGAGTGGTCTTTCTTCCGGCGGCTGCCTTGCGAAGGAAGGTCTCGTAGAAGTCGTCGACGAACTGTCGGAGCTTCAGGCGCCCCGCGTCGCCCAGCTGACGGTCGGGGGAGAAGATGCCGGCTAGCTCGCCCCGATCGACGGAGGCGGTGGTCATGCCGATCTTGTCGTAGAGCTCACCCAGGTTGTACTTGCCCGCAAAGACCCCGATGGATCCTGTGATGGTCGTGGGCTGCGCGACGATGGCGTCGGCCCCCATTGCGATGTAATAGCCACCGCTGGCCGCGTAGTCGCCCATGGACACGACGACTGGCTTGTTGTTGCGTTTGCGGGCCAGTTCGACCTCTCGCCAGATGATGTCGGAGGCCAGCCCGCTCCCTCCAGGCGAGTCCACGCGGAGGATGATGGCCTCCACTCGCGCATCTTCCCGTGCCTTGCGGATGGCCGCCGCAATGGTGTCGCTGCCCATGGTGCCGCCGATGCCCGAGTATCCTCCCGAGTCGCTTCGTCCCGACATGATCTGACCTTCGCAGAAGATCAGGGCGATGCGACTTCGGCGCGTTCCTGTGCTGCCGCCCTGGCCCTTTCTGTAGTTCTTGATTCGGACCCACTCCAGGTCCTCCTCGGCATCGAACCACGGTGGTGATTCTTCACTCTGCTTGGGCTCGGCACCGGCCTCGGCGGCGGCGGGCTCTTCGGTCGCTTCGTCGGTGGGCGCTGTGGGCTCGGCCGAGCCGTTGGCTGCTGGCTCGACCGCTTCAGGCGCCTCGATCGCGAGTCCATAGATGTTGTCCATGGGAGGCGGGGTGCTCTCGGTGCTGCTCTCGCGAAGCCCCGTGGCGTCGATCTCGCTCACATCGCTCCAGCCGGGCAGCTCCAGTCCACCCTCGGCTACTTCTACGGACGCCACATCGTAGCCACCCAGGTGACCAATCAACTGATCTCGGTAGTACAGTCCATCAATCAAGCCGGACCGCATGGCAGCAGAGGGGGTGATGGGCGGATCGTCGATCAGCTGCCGAACCTGATCTTCGGAGAGCTTCCGGGCGGCGGCAATGGTGGTCACGAAGTCGTCGTAGAGACTGTCCGCCATGGACTCCAGCATCTCGCGAAAGGCCGGTGACATCTCGGTGCTGGTCAGTGGCTCCACTGCGCTCTTGTATTTTCCAGCACGGGTGAACTCTGCCTCGACTCCGATCTTGTCCAGGGTGCCCTTGTAGAAGGTGACGCCCATGTGGAGGCCATTCACCAACAGGAAGCCCTCGGGGGGCATGTAGATGGCATCGCAGGCGGTGGCCAACAGGTACTCTTTGTTCCCAGCGGTCTCCATGAAGCACGTGATTGGCTTGCCGGAGTCGATCGAGAACTGGGTCAGGATGTCTCGGAGTTCGTGGACTCGAGCAAAGCCAGCTTGAAGGGCCTTGGGTCGTACGAGCACCCGGGCAATGCGATCGTCCACTGCAGCTCGCCGCAGCGCTTGGTCAATATCGAAGATGGAGAGGACGTCCGGTCCTAGGCCCGAGATGGGCTGGTCGGGCAGAGGCTGTTGGGGCAGGGGGCCGCTGATGTCTAGAAGTAAGACAGAGTTGTCGGCAACCCGGCCACCACCGTCGGTATCGAGCATGGCCACGATGCCAAGCACCGACCCAACGAGGACCAGGAATAGGAAAAGGACCAGGACGAGAATCAGGAGCCGGCTGCGCCGCATCGTATCTCCGCTGTGGTTGGATCCTCGTTGATCAGACTCCGGGGACGACCAGGATGTTAGCCGAGGCTTTCAGATCGTTCTTCCAGTCGCGGACCACCTGCGCCTGCTTGGTGAGCAGGAGCCGATCGCGGAGCTCCTCCTTTTTGCCCTCGTAGCCCTCCTCGGTGGGCTCTGTTCGACTCTTGAGGCGAAGCACCACATAGCCGACCGGCACTTCAATGGGCTCCCCGACGACGCTTCCCACCTCGGGCAGCGCGAAGGCGGCCTCGACGGCGGCCTTGGACGTGCCCACCTTGGGGATGGCGGTGGCGGCTCCGTTGAAGTCTCCGCTCTCTTGGACGTCCATGCCGCGCGAGTCCAAGAGCTCAGTAGCCTTGGCCTCGTCCAGGCTGCCGTTGAGCGCGCCCACCACTTGATCGGCGTAGGCCTTGGCTAGCTCGGGCGCTATCTCCTCGCGGGCAATCTCCAGGGCGACCTCGGTCTCCACTTCTTCGAGGGCACGCACCGAGGGCTCGATCACCTCGTGGACCTTGATGATGTGGAGGCCGTACTTGGTCTCCACCACATCACTGATGTCGCCCGCGGCCATGGAGAAGGCCGCCTCGGAGAACGGCTTCACCATGCGATTTTCGTCAAAGATGCCAAGGTCTCCGCCGCGGGTGGCGGAGCCGTCCTCGGAGTATTTCTGCGCCAGCGTCGCGAACTCGGCACCGTCAGCGCGGGCCTCGCCGAGGATCGCCGCCATCCGATCTCGAATCGTCTGGCGAGTGTCCTCGTCATCGTCCTCGTTGAACTTGAGCAGGATGTGGCGTGCGCCGACCTTCTTCGGCACGTTGTACTTGCGGTCGAAGTCTCGATCGTAGCGCTCGCGGATAGCGGTACTGTTCTCTTCCACGAATGCTTTGAGCTCATCGCCTTCCAGCTTGACGTCGGACCGGAACGAGCTGGTGGTGATCTTGACGAACTCCACGTTGCGCTTGCTGTTCTCTCGCTCCCAGGTCTGACGTACCTCGCCCTCGTCCAGCATGACGGTGTCCCGGACGAAGTTGATGACGGATTGGTAGAGCAGGCCTTCTTCGTAGTCTGCCTGGAGACGAGAGGCCGCCCTCCCCGGGTTGCTTCCCAGGTACTGCTTGTAGCGGTCCATATCGAAGTTGCCTTCCTCATCTTGGAAGCTCGGAGACTCGCGCAAAGCCTGCTGGATCTCTCGAGCGGACACGACGAAGCCTTGCCGCCTCGCTTCTTCCGTGACGAGCCTTCGATCAATCAGGTAGTCCAGTGCCTGCTGGCGGATGCGGCGCTTGTCGGTCTCCGTCAGGTTCGGGTTGAACCGCTGCGCGTTGCGGATCTCCAGCCGCCAGCGTCGGTTGAGATCCACATCTCGGATGGCATAGCCATCGACCTCAGCCACCTTCTGTGTCTGATCGGACAGCAGGGCAGAAGAGCCAAAGAAGAAGATGAAGACAATACTAATCAGACCGATGATGGCCTTGATTAGGAACTTGTTGGCGTCGCGCCGCAGAAAACCGAGCATCGAAGCATCCGGGGTTGGGCGTGAACGGTGTCACGCCGGGGAACAGGGGCGGCGAGTCTGGTCGCCAGGGTCGGTTTCGTCAAGAACCCAGCGCATCCTGGCTTGGTTTCGTCGTGCTACTTTGCCGCCGGCAGAGTCGGCTTAGCCCGGGAAAACTCCGTCTTTGGGGGCGATTCGAGGGAGTTTTCCATAATCCTTGTATCTGCGCTCTTTCTTCGTTGACACAAGCTTTCTGGCGATCCACACTCGGATCGATCGTGCGCGCGCCTGGTAGAAAGTGTCGCATTCGTCGCGGGTGCCTCACTGACCACCTTTTGGCGTGCGATCGTGTGGAAGCCCACCGGGGGTAGGCCCGCCCCCAGTTGTTGTGAGAACGCCGTGTTCAACGCTCTGTTTGGAATGTTCAGCAAAGACATCGCTATCGACCTCGGTACAGCCAATACGCTGCTGTACGTGAAGGGTCGCGGCATCATCAGCAATGAGCCCTCTGTGGTTGCCGTGGCACAGGCTAGCAACGGCAACCAGCAGGTAGTTGCCGTCGGACAGGAGGCCAAGCAGATGCTCGGCAAGTGCCCCGGAGAGATCCGCGCGGTTCGGCCGCTCAAGGACGGGGTTATCGCTGACTTTGCTGTTACCGAGGCCATGCTCCGGTACTTCATCCAGAAGGCCCACAACCGTCGCACCTTCGTGAAGCCCAGAATGGTGATCTGCATCCCCTTTGGAGTGACCGAGGTAGAAAAGCGTGCAGTCCGCGAGTCGGCTGAAAACGCGGGCGCCAGCGAGGTCCACTTGATTGAGGAACCGCTGGCTGCGGCCATTGGCGCCAACCTGCCCATCACCGAGCCGAGCGGGAATATGATCGTCGACATTGGTGGTGGCACGACTGAGGTCGCTGTCATTTCGCTGGCGGGCATTGTGATCAGTCAGTCAGTAAAGGTCGGTGGGGACCGATGGGACGAGGCCATCGTCAACCACGTTCGGAAGCGCCACAACCTGTTGATCGGTGAGCGCTCGGCCGAACGCATCAAGATCGAGATTGGCAATGCCTGGCCAGACGACGACATTCGGTACATGGCGGTGCGAGGCCGTGACCTGATGGCCGGCATCCCCAAGGAGATCACCATCGACTCAGACGAGATCCGCGAGGCCTTGACTGAGCCCGTGGACATGGTGGTCGAGGCGGTGCTGGGCACTCTCGAGCGGACTCCTCCCGAGCTTGCGGCTGACATCGTGGACAAGGGCATCGTCCTTGCGGGTGGTGGCGCGCGGCTCTGGGGCTTGGATCGGCTGTTGTCCGAGCGCACTGGGCTTCCTGTCGTGGTGTGCGAAGACCCACTGTGCGCAGTGGCTGTCGGCTCGGGGAAGGTTCTCGAAGAGATCGGACTGCTCAGGAGCGTGACCTTGAACTGAAGAGGCGTGATTGAGACGAACGCTCCCGTCTCGATCCGTCGGCCTCGGGTGACCGAGGCCACTGAGGAATGCCGTTGTCACGGCCCGGCCTATCTGCCACTGGGCTCCTCCTGCTGCTGGTCCTTTTGGGCTGGCACGTACATGCGCGCGCGAAGCCAGAGCAGAAGGTCAACCTTGCGGATCGAGCGCTCCTTGCCGTGACGGGTCCGGTGCAGAGCCGGTTGGCTGATGTGGCTCGGCTCATCGGGGGCGGCGCCGACCACTATCTCTATCTAGTGGGCGTTGGCCGGCAGAACGACGAGCTACGCGATCAGTTGGCTGTGGCTCAGTCCGAGTTGTTTGAGTTGAGCGAGCTCCGCAGCGAAAACCAAAGGCTGCGACAGCTCAACTCCTTGCGGGAGTGGGCACCATCGCAGACCGTTGGCGCCTCTGTGATCGGGCATGGGACCACTTCGCGCTTTCGCACAATCCGCATTGACCGCGGACATCGGGTCGGTGTCGAGGCCGGGCAACCCGTGGTGGGCATTCACGGCGCTGTAGGGCGAGTTCTCAGGGCCTCCGATCATTTCGCCGATGTCTTGCTGTTGACCGATGGCCTCAGTGCAGTTGGAGCCCGACTGGAGCAGTCACGGCTTCGAGGTGTGCTGCTGGGAGGCGCCGGCGAGACCCTGGAGTTGGGCTATGTCCGGCGTCGTGATCTGGGTTCGATTGCCCCCGGTGAGCGCGTGGTGACCAGCGGCGAGGACCAAGTGTTTCCCGAGGGGGTGCCGTTGGGTCGGGTGCTCCGTGCGGAGATGCCAGAAACTGGGCTGTTCCTGGACCTGGTCGTCGAGCCGGCCGTCTCGGTCGATCGCCTCGAGGAGGTGTTGGTGGTCCTCGAGCCCGGCGAGGGCCCCTTCAGCATCGACCCCGCACAGTGGGCCCCGCAGCCGAGCAGCGTCACTTCGGCAAACCCGCCCCCTGGTGACACCGCGTCTGTTGCCGAGATCGACCCTGTGGCCGATCCAGCAGAGGGCCGTCTGTGAGATCGCGCGACGCCCTGGCGCTACCAGGAGACCGGGCTTCGAGGTTTACCATCCAGCCCAGCCGAATGGTGCTGGCGATGCTGGCGACACTGGGGTGGCTCCTCATTCAATCGACGGTGCTTCCGCTGTTGGGTTGGCCGATGTTGCCCTTGGACCCCATCCTGCCGCTCGTGACCGCCTTTGCGCTCGGTTCGGCCGCCTTGGATGCGTGGTTGTTGGCCATCCTTCTCGGCTACTTGGCAGACTTCTTTGCTGGGGTCGGTTCAGGACGCCTCTTGATCCAGTATGTGCTCGTTGTCTGCCTGGCCACACCCATGCGAGGCCGCATCGTGTTGCGCGATCGTTGGACCCCGGCTCTGGGCATCGCATCGCTCGCGCTCATGTCGGGGCTCGGGGTTGCGCTGGTGCTCGCCGGGTTGGGCGTCGGGTCGTTGGCAGACATCCAACACCTTCCGGGTGAGGCGCTGGGTACGGGGCTCGCAGCAGCCCTGTTTTGGCCGGTCTATCGCCGACTCGCCGGGTGGTCTCCGGATCCACCTGCACGATTTCGCAGGCTTCGCTGAGGTGTAGGGCGATGAGTGATTCGCTGGGCTCCCTCAGCCTCCGTGTAGAAGGTAGGCCTCAGGACTTACGCTCACGACTCGGCGTGTTTGCTGGTCTGATCGTCTTGGTGCTCGTGATGTTGCTCTGCCGGCTCTGGGTGCTGCAGGTTGTGGACGGTGCCGTCTATGCAGCTCAAGCGGAGAAGAATCACCTCAAGCAGCGCCAGATCCCCGCTCCCAGAGGGAGCGTCTACGACGCGGATGGGTTTCGCATCGCCGAGGTTCGGGCTTCCTTTGATCTCGTCGCGTCTCCTGAAGACATTGATCTGGAACCCGTCTTGGCTGCCATGGACCGGAACCACGAGTCGACCTCTAGCGAGTCGGCTGAGTGGGGTGTGTCGATCCGAACGGACATCGGCACCCTCGCGTCTCGGCTGGAGCCCTTGCTCAGTGATGTGACGGAACAAGAACTGATCGATCGGTTCGTGGATGGCGCGCGGTCGGATCGCTGGCATGACGTCGTCCTGGCTCGGGACTTGACCGCCGATCAGCTGGACCGTGTATTGGCTCAGCGGGCCTGGTTGCCCGGCATCGCCGCCGTGTCTCGACATCGTCGCTCGTACCCGGAAGGAGGGCTCTTTAGTCATCTTGTGGGCTATCTGCGAGAGGTACGAGCCGATGAGCTGGAGGGGCTCAAGGAACGCTATCGTGATAGGGAACAGGGGGAGGACTGGTATCGGTCCGGCGATCTCATCGGCAAGTACGGGATTGAGAGTGCCCACGAGGAGTGGCTCCGAGGCGTGGATGGGGCCTACTGGGTGCAGGTGGATGTTCACGGTCGTGAGCTCGGCCGATCCACGGCAGGAGCCAGCCAGGCGGAAGAGTACTACCAGTCCATCGCCCACTTCCTTGACCAGGCCGTGGTGCCCGAGCAGCCCGGGCACGATCTGCACCTGACGATTCGCCGTGACATCCAGGAGCTGGCTGTGGAGCTGTTGGGCGAACAGTCCGGCGCCGTGGTGGTTATGGAGGTGCAGACAGGCCGAGTGCTCGCGCTGGTCAGCGCTCCGGGCTTTGACCCAGAGATCTTCAGCCGGCGCATTACACCGGAGGCCTGGAAGGTGCTATCGCAAGACCCGCGGCACCCCTTAGTCGACAAGGCCCTGCAGGGGGTGTACCCCCCCGGCTCTACGTGGAAGATGATTGTGGCTGCTGCGGCACTGGGCACCGATACCTGGACGAAGGAGACCACGGTTCGGTGCAAGGGTAGCCACAAGGTAGGGCGAAGGCGGTTCCACTGCTGGAACCGCAAGGGGCACGGTCGGGTCGACCTGAAGAAGGCTCTGGCTGGTTCTTGCGATGTCTATTTCTACAAGGCTGGGCTGGCTCTGGGTATCGATACGGTGGCCCGCTACGCTTCTATGTTCGGCATGGGCGACAGGACGGGCATTGCCATCAACTCCGAGTCGGAGGGCCTCAACCCGGACACTGGCTGGAAACGCCGCCGGTTTCGAAGCCGGCCGCAGAGCGCGGCTTGGAAGCTGGGGGACACCGCGTCGGCTGTGATCGGGCAGGGCTATACGCTCGCGACGCCCATGCAGTTGACGATCATGACGGCGGCCATCGCCAATGGCGGCACCGTGTACAGGCCGTTACTGCTCGACCGGGTCGTGGGACAAAACGGCGACGTAGTTCATCGGGCCGATCCCGAAGTTGTGGGCCATGTGGACCTGGCACAGGAACACTTCCAATCCATCCGGGAGGGGATGCTGTCTGTGGTGGATGACTTGGGAGGGACGGCCAGAAAACAACGAGTGCGCCATCTGGCCTATGCCGGCAAGACGGGTACCGCTCAGGTGGTGAGCCTCAAGACCACACGTCGGCGCTACCGAGGCAAGAAGGTGCCCCGCCATCTGCTAGACCACGCTTGGTTCGTCGGCTACGCGCCCTATGAAGATCCCGAGCTTGCCGTCACCGTGTTGGTGGAACATGGCGAACACGGAAGCCAGGCGTCGGCTCCCATTGTTCGGAAGATCTTCGAGCACTACTTCGCCAACCGGATCCAGCAAGCCAAAGAGGGTCACTTTCGGGTTGGAGACAGCAGACCGCTGCCCCCACTGCGACGCAAGAAAAAGCCCATCGTTCGGGCGCCGCCGACGCCAGAGAAGCCGGCCCCTGCGGTGGGCAGCCCGGCCCCCACAGTGACGTCCGTAGGGGGTGTCGAACAAGTCGGTTCCGCCATGAGGCCCACGCCTCCCGGTGAGCCCAGCGCGGGGATTCGCCAAGCACCGATCGAGTCGGCCGATGCTCGGGCTAGTGTGACCACCGGTCCGTTGGGTTCTCCGTCCTCCGTGGCACCGACCGCCTCGGTGATCTCCGATGAGGAGGTGGGACTTTGATTCAGGATGAGAGATCCAACGAGCTGCGGAGCCGCGGCGGACAGATGGACTGGCCTCTGGTGCTGGTCACGACGCTCCTCTGCGCGATGGGTCTCGTCACCTTGTATTCGGCAGCAGGGTCGCCCCTGGTGGATGGCCCGCCGCGCGCGTTCGTGATGCAGGCCAGCTACATGGTGTTCGGTCTGGTGTTGATGCTCGTGCTCGCGCTCCTGGACCCCAGGGTCTACGAACGTGGGGCTTACCTGAGCTTTGGCGTGGTCGTCGTTCTGTTGCTGCTCGTGCTGCTGGTGGGCCCAGTCCGCGGGGGGTCACAGCGTTGGTTGGCGCTCGGTCCGGTCAATCTACAGCCGTCGGAGTTGGCGAAGCTGGCCCTGGTCGTCGCCACAGCTCGGTACTTTGCTAGTCGCCCTCGGGCTGAGGGCTGGGGGCTCAGAGACCTCCTGGTCCCTGCAGCTCTGTTCTTGGCACCACTTGCCTTGTTGGTGTTCCTAGAACCCGATCTCGGGACTACTTTGTTTCTCTGTTTCGTCTTTGCTGCGGTGACCTTTGTGGTCGGCCTGCGCTGGCGTACGTTGATGGTCGCATTGGTCGTCGTGATGCTGGGTTCGCCGATCGCGTATCGGGTGGTCCTGAACGACTATCAGCGGGAGCGAGTAGATGTGCTGTTCGCTCCAGACGCCGATCCGAAGGGTCAGGGGTATCAGGCCATCCAAGGCCGCTATGCCATTGGATCGGGCCAGGTCTTGGGCAAGGGCTTCGGCAACAGCACACAAGGTCGACTTCGGTTCCTGCCCGAGCAGCACACTGACTTCATCTTCTCGGTCTTTGCCGAAGAACGAGGCTTCGTCGGCTGCGTTCTGGTGCTGCTCCTGTATTTCGGACACATGCTGTTGGGCCTGTGGGTCGCATGGAACGCTCGAGATCGGTTTGGCTCCATCCTGGCTTCCGGTGTTGTGGCGGTGTTCTTTTGCCACGTATGTATCAACTTGGGTGGCGTTTTGGGCTTGATGCCGATCACCGGAGTGACCTTGCCCCTGATGTCTTATGGCGGATCGTCGGCGGTGACCCTGTTGCTTGCCACGGGGCTGTTGTTGTCCGTCTCCACACACCGAAGAACTCGCTGATACTGCGAGGGCCGGGGCGGGTCGACAGTGAGGTCCTGACGAGACCTCTGCAGTTGGCACCGCTGTTTCCTTTGCTATAAGGCCGCGCATGCGCATTCTGTTGAGCCGAGCCCTGATCCTGACGTTGTTCTTCCTCTTTGCGGCTGGATGCGATGCGCTGTCCCCTCCGGTGGAAGTTCAGGTGGTGCAACGGTGCCCTGGCATCAACATGGATGCATTGACGGGGACCTTCGGCCGCGTTGAAGGCGGCAACAACATCAATTCCCGGTTTCGATTTCGGTTCTATCAAGAGGGCGAGAAGACTCGGGCGAAGTTTGTCGCAGGCAAGGATGCACGCTTTCTGATGGACGGAGTTCGCACCGGGAACGAGTCCATGACCCTGACCCAGGTGGTGCCAGAGCCCAAGGCCAACGAGCGCACTCGACGGGTCTGGCTCAGTCTGAACGAGTCCTGTCGGCTGGAGGCTGCGGACGGCTGGGTTCGGTTCGAGGCTGGCGGGGAGCGGGAGGGTAAGGAGCCTGGGGAGCCGATGGTCTTCGTTCCGTTCAATCTCGACCGACTGGACTTCGAGCCGTGCACAGAGCGTCTCTACCTGCGCAAGGCGGCCCGTGATCGGGCGACAGCCCAGCGGACTTCGCTACCCGACAAGCCGCCAGTGGTCACAGAGTCCAGCCTCCCCATCGGAACCTGGGCGCCGCGCAGCGAGCTGGCAGCTGGCTGTCGTGGAGAGGTGGACCTTTGGGTGGATGGGGAAGCAGAGGCGGAAGCGCTGGCCATTCCCGCAGGGAAGGGGACCGATATTCATTGGTACGTCGACTTCGACGTACGAACACTAGGCAACCACGGACTGGCCATGCACCGCATCGAGACGTGTGGAGAGGAGCGCAAGCTCCTGGGTGTGGCCTGCGCCAACATTGAGGTGAGGTGACCATGCCGATTGCGTATGTCTTTCCCGGTCAAGGGAGCCAACAGGTGGGTATGGGCCAGGCTTGGCTCGATCGGGAGGACTGTGTCCGCTCGACCTTTGCCGAAGCCGATGAGGCTCTGGGGGATTCGCTCTCTACCGTGATCTTGGAGGGGCCTATCGAGGCGCTGACCAAGACTGAAAACACCCAGCCTGCATTGCTGACCGTGTCGGTGGCTTATTGGCGGGTGCTGGAGGCTCACGGGCTGCAGCCGGATGTGGTGGCTGGGCACTCCCTGGGCGAGTATTCGGCCTTGGTGTGTGCCGGCGCACTGAGCTTTGCCGATGCTGTTCGTCTGACTCGCCTGCGGGGGCAGGCCATGCAGAGCGCCGTTCCCTTGGGGGAGGGGACCATGGCCGCAATTATTGGGATCCGAGACCCTGCGGTGGTGGAGTCCATCTGTGAGGAGGCAGCGCAGGGTCAGGTGGTGGAGCCTGCGGGCTTCAACACCCCAGGCCAGGTCGTCATTGCCGGGCATGTGGATGCTGTGGATCGCGCCTGCGCGATCGCGAAGGAGCGTCGCGGGATCCCCAAGAAGCTGAACGTCTCCGCGCCCTTCCACTGCGCACTCCTCGTGCCGGCCGGAGAGCAACTGGAGGCCGCCCTGGCCGATGTGGACATTCAGACCCCACGGGTTCCCTATGTTCCCAACGTGACCGCCCAGTGGTGTGTCGACAGCGAGCCCGACACGATCCGGCGGCACCTGGTAGAGCAGGTCAGCAAGCCCGTGCTCTGGCAGCAGACCATGCAGACCCTCGCAGACAACGGCGTCGACCGATGGCTGGAGGTAGGAGCTGGCAAGACCCTGTGCGGTCTCGTCCGCCGCTTCGATCGCAAGGCTGAGGCGGCTGGCTTCGAGGATGAAGCGTGGCAGAGTTGACCGCCGATGGCGCTGAGGGCGCCGATGACGCGAAGGCTGAGGGCGCCCGCCAGAAGGTGCACATTCGCACTTTTGGCTGCCAGATGAATGAGCTGGATAGCGGCAAGATGTTGCGCCTGCTCGAAGGTCGGGGCTACGAGAGCACGGATGAGCCTGAGTCGGCGGATGTCATACTCATCAACACGTGCTCGGTGCGTGAGAAGCCAGAACAAAAAGTGCGCTCTCTTCTGGGACGCTTCAAGCCCCTGAAGGACACCAATCAAGACCTAATCCTCGGGCTCTGCGGTTGCTACGCCCAGCAAGAGGGTGGCGGCTTGCTGCGTCGGTTTCCGTTTGTGGATCTGGTGATGGGCCCCGATGCGATCCCGCGGCTCCCCGGCCTCGTCATGGACGTGCAGGAGGGGCGCTCGCGACAGCTTGCGACCGAGCAACTGGATCGGCAGGACTATCCGTTCACCAACGACCTGGTGTTTCGAGACGACCACAAGGTGACGGCGTTCGTCACCATTCAAAAGGGCTGTGACAGCTTCTGTTCGTTCTGCATCGTGCCGACTACCCGAGGCAGAGAGGTCTCCCGACCGGCGAGTGAGGTGGTGGAAGAGGTGCGACGCCTCGCCGGAGAGGGCGTGGCGGAGGTCACACTTCTGGGCCAAAACGTCAACAGCTATGGGCTCAAGCGCAGCGGAGAGCCACCCTTTGACGAGTTGATCGGTCTGGTGGCCGAAGTAGATGGCATCCAGCGGATCCGGTTCACCACATCCAACCCCTGGGATCTGCGGCCCGGCTTGGTAGACCGGTTTCGGACTGAGCCGAAGCTCTGCTCCTATTTTCATCTGCCTGTTCAGTCGGGCTCTGACTCCATGCTGGCCCGAATGCGGAGGCGGCACACGAGGGCTGAGTACTTGGACTTGGTTCAGGCTCTCCGGGAGGCTCGGCCCGACATCGCGCTGTCCACGGACATCCTCGTGGGGTTCCCAGGAGAGACGGAAGAGGAGCACTCAGAAACACTTACTCTTCTTAGTGAAGTTGGATATGACTTCATCTATTCCTTTAACTATAGTCCGCGCCCTCATACCCCTGCGAGCCGGAACCAGCCCGACAACATTCCCAAGGAGGTCAAGCAGCGAAGGCTCCGTGAGGTGCAGGACCTTCAGGCCACCATCACTCGGGAGCGGATGCTTGCTTGGGAGGGGAAGACGGCAGAGGTCCTCGTGGAGGGCCCCAGTCGCAAAGACCCCACCTGGTTGAGTGGACGCATCGGGCAGAACTGGATCGTCAACTTTCCAGGCAGCCCGCGGCAGGTGGGCGAGACCATTGCGGTGCGGATCGAGCGGGTGTTGAGCAACACCTTTCAGGGAGCCGTGGCGACCCGGGATACCGAAGGCGCTGGCAGCGCGTTGCGAGTGCTCAATTGAGAGAGGCGCTCCACCGGGCGGCATTGCTCTTCCTGGTTGTCTCACTCACCGGTTGTGCGGCTCGGACAACCCGCCCTGGGCCACAGCTTCAGGACGCACCGACGAAGACCTCGGACGGCTTGACCCTCGACGTCATCCGCATTCGCGCCGGCGAGGACCCGCTGACTGGTCTCAAGGGCTACGACGCAGATGATCTCTTTCGGCTGGGCTTTGATGCGTTCGAAGCCGAGGAGTTTGAGTTGAGTGGACTCCTCTACTCTCGACTGCTCGAGGAGTTTCCCGCGCATCCCAATGCGCTCCCTGCGCTCTTCAACCTGTCCATGGCGATGGAGAGGCAAGGAGCCCTGCTCTTGGCTGTGGAGCAGCTTGAGAACTACATCGATCTCGTTGCAGAGGGTCGCCCACAGGATGCAGCCGAGTGCCGAGTTCGACTGGCGGCCTGGCTTCAGCGCTTAGAGCGCCATGATGCTTCGCGGGAGCCACTCCAGCTGGCTCTGGCGGAGGCCAGTCTTGAGAAGCCCGAGCGGTGGGAGGCGCAAATCCTCTCGACGATGCTCTTGGGTCACGACGGAGACTTCGAGCGAGCATCGGTTCGATTGCACTCCATCGCCCGGGACATCCGCAACACCACCCGCAAGCTCGGTGAGCGCTTTCCCTATCAGTCAGCGATGCTCTGGTACCACGCTGGGGCCCTCTATCGGCTCCGTGCCAGCTCCATCTCGCTGGACTCGGTGGACGACCTCGATGTGCTTCGTGCCAATCTGGATGAGAAGGCCAGAAGTCTTCTGGAAGCCAGGCAACACTTCAAGCGATGCTTGAAGCACCTTGTCGCCGAATGGAGTGGGCCTTCGGCGCTCGCTCTCGGGGGGGTCTACGAAGACTTTCGAAGAGATCTTCTCGCGGCACCGGTGCCGACCCAGATGGATGCGGAGCACGCCGTTGTGTACCGAGAACTTCTGTCTGACCGCACCCTTCGCTTTCTCGAGAAGGCCGTGGCGGACTATCGAGAAGTGTTGCGCTCGGCCAACCGATTTCAGCTGCAGCTCGTGTGGGTCCGGGCGGTGGACAGCGCGCTCCAGCGCTGTGAGAAGGAGCTAGATATGCTCCGGCTGGCGAGTGCCGAGAGCGCGCCAGCTCTGAACGCTCCGGGGGCCGAGGCTAAAGAGCCTATGCCAGGGTCGTCAGACTAACTGGAGCCCGAGGTCGGGCGCCCCCCACCATTCTCTGGAACAGGCGCCGGTTTCCGCTTCCTCGCGGCGCTCTTCCCGGACGTCTTTCGGCGCTTTCCCTTAGGCGTGGCCTTTGGGCTGCTGGAGGCCTCTTCTTGCTCGGCCGCTGCGGTACCATCAGCGCCTCTTGTGCGCCGCTTTTCGAAGCGGTCGTTGTAGTTGCTGCGGGGGTTGTCGCGCCAACCATCGCCGTCTCTTCGACCACTGAGGACCCCATCCGGACGGAGCTCGTACTGCTTGGGTCCCCAAGAGATGCGGAGCGCGGGAGCCTTACCCACCAACCAGCGATGGAGCGGCGG
>PBPL01000169.1 GCA_002724675.1 Deltaproteobacteria bacterium
CGTGCTCCCCGATCTGGCCGCGGGCTGTAGTCTGGCGGACTCGTGCCCTGCTGAGGCCCTGGCGCGCTTCAAGGCGCTTCACCCCGAACACTACGTGGTGTCCTACATCAACTGCTCGGCAGCCGTGAAGGCACTGTCCGATGTCATCTGCACCTCGAGCAATGCGAAGGCTGTGGTCGAGGCTGTGCCCGATGGGCGACCGATCCTGTTCGCGCCAGACCGCAACCTTGGCGCGTGGCTCCAGTCCCAGACCGACCGCGAGATGCTGCTCTGGCAAGGCACCTGCGTCGTCCATGAGACGTTCTCAGAGCGCAAGCTAGTGCGCCTGAAGATGGACCACCCCGAGGCCCATGTCATCGCACACCCCGAGTGCGAGCCTTCCATCTTGCGTCACGCCGACCACATTGGCTCCACGTCATCACTGCTCAAGTACACCCAGGACAGCGCAGTGAAGTCCTTCATCGTCGGCACCGAGGCCGGGATCATCCACCAGATGGAGAAGGCGAGCCCGGACAAGCAGTTCCTGCCCCTGCCCCCCGAGGCTGGCTGTGCCTGCAACAACTGTCCCTATATGAAGCTCAACACGATTGAGAAGCTCTACTTGTGCATGAGAGACCTCGAACCTCGCATCGAGCTGAACGAGGACCTACGCATCAGAGCCCTAGAGCCCATCGAGCGCATGCTTGAAATTTAGTGTCGAGGGTCAGGTGGCGAGGGTCCTTAGAGGGCCATCTCCGTGAACTCCAAGGCCCACCGGGCCTGCTCTCCCAACCAGCAGCGGATCCGAAGCCCGTAGGGGACCTCCTGGTCCAAGGAGAAGCGAAGCTCCTCACCGCCCAGGCCCGGCGTCTGCCGCTCAGCCACCAACGTCCCTTGTGCGTCCAGCAGGTACAGATCAAGATCACCGCCCTCGGCATGGAGCACCACACTGAGCGCAGTGGGTGAGCCCACCGAGAACAGAAACTCGTCCATATCGGAGTCCGCCCAGTCGCCATCGGATCCACAGCGATCACTGCTGCCCCCGACAATCCATGGGGGCTGAATCACGCCCAGATCATCGGGGTTCAGATCGTTCGGCTCCACCTCCATCACATCGGCGATAGGCAGGGATGAGCTCTGCAGTTCCTCATCCGGCGGGGAGGTGGCTGCCGGGCAGCCCACGGCCGTGACAGCAATCAGCCCGAGGATCCAAGGCGCGGAGCGCCCGACTCGTCCGAGGCTAGGGTTCACCCGAACAGTCGAATTCGCCAGCCGGCAAAGAAGTCTCGAACCCCCTTCACCATCAACTGGAGCACGTGCTTCACGGTGACCTCTGCCCACCAGTCAATGAGACCACCGGATAGGTTGATCACCTTGCGCTTCTCCACTCGGTGATCCGACACCGTGCGCGGCTTGAACACCGCCGGCGAGGTCACCAACGACACGTGGTTGATCAATTGGCCGCGAGGCAGCACTTCCACCCGCACGGGCACACCAAGCCGATCCGTCAGCCTACGGCTTCCCTCTGAGGCACTTACCTTGCCCGGCTCGCGAGCCTCGACCCGCACCAGAAAGCCTCGCGAAGTGATGATGACGAAGAACACGTTGGACTGGAATTCACGGGTCCACTGGAGGATCTCTTCTTCCAAGTCGAAGTTCGTCACCTCCGTAGAGCCGAACTTGATGAGATCCCCAGCGCGGCCGAGTACCTCGATCGCTCGGGTCGGCGAGCCACAAGGACAGGGGCCCGGACGGACCCGGACCAGATCGTCCGTGTAGTAACGGATCATCGGCTGAGCCTCGCGACCCAGCGTCGTCGCGACGAGTGTGCCCACCGGGGCATCCTCCAAGAGGGGCTGCCGAGTCTCGGGGTCAACGATCTCGAACACAAAGAACTGCTCGTGCAGGTGCAGGTGCCCGTGTTCGCAAGACGTGGCGAACGGACCGCCTTCTGTGCAGCCATACAGGTTGCGGACTGTGCATCCCCAGTCGTCTTCCATAGACCCCTTCCAAGAGGGCGTCAGGATGCGGCCAGCAAACGCGAATGCCTCCAAAGACGGGAACGCATCTCGAACGTTCATGCCCAACTGCAAGGCGGTCTCCTTCAAGAGGATCGCCTCGAGCGGCATGCCGGTGACGACGTTGACGGACCGCTGCTCCAGGAGACGAAGCACACGCATGAACCCGACGTTGTAGGTCATGTTGGACGTGGGGATCAGCGTCCCGCCCATCAGCCGCACCGCCGTCTCCACCAGCTGAGCAGGAACGGGGAAGGCATAGGGGTAGCGATTCATCACGACCTTGCCCGGGCCGAACTCGGCCAACCACCGATCAATGACGTCAATCTCGACCTCAATGTCGTCGAGGCTGTACCAGCCGGGAACGGGACTGCCAGTGGTCCCGAACGACTCGTGGAAGTGCCAGACCTTTTCCTTGGGACAAGCAAGGAATGCCTCTGCCGGGTGTCCCTTGAGATCAGACTTGAAGGTAAACGGGAGGCTCGCCAGGTCTTCTAGCGTATGAACCTTCAATCCCTGCAGACGGTCCTTGTACACAGGGGCGCCGCGCGCCTGATCCACTGTGTACTGGAGTCGGTCCAGCCGGGCCGCATCGTCCCAAGCTAGGCGATCTCCAGCCGTCCCGGAGAAGTACTTGCGCGCCGGAGGAAGTGTGTCTCCGCCCCCGTTGCCGGTGTCGGAGTCGGTCACCGGCCCCGTGTCTTGCGATGGGGCTGAGGCAGATTGAGAGATCGGCTGCACTTAAATCCCAGTCCCGAGAGACGTCACTCGCTAGCAGCAGCGGCGACTTCTGGTGTCGTGACCTGCCGCACTGTCGGCTGCAGACGAACCTCAAGCTGGCGCCTCAAGCGACCCGGAATCTCTACCGCCTCGAAGCTGTCCAGATCCACGGTCGCTGTGACCACCTGAGCGTGCACACGGACCGTGTCCTCTCCCAGGGCGCGGACCTTGTAGGTGCAACTGAACGAACTGGTGCCCACGCGGGTCAGGATGAGTTCGATCACGATCGTCTCACCAAAACGACAAGGCACACGGTAGTCGCACTCGGTGTGAACCGTCGGGAAACCAACTCGTGTGTCCTCGAGCATCCACCGATACGGCATCTGGAGGCACTCATCGAACCAGTCTTCGAAGACCGTGTGGAAGCGATCGAGGAACCGAGGGTAGTACATCACTCCCGCCGGATCCGTGTCGCTGAACCGCACCTTGTACTGCTTCGTGAAGCTCACTGTTGCCTCCATGCACCGAGCTTGGCTCAAGCCGTATCAGTACCCCACTGTGAACCGGAGAGCCTAAATCGGCGCGGACTATACTTAGGGCACGACCAGACCACAAGAACCCACGAGGCCGGGCGCAGACCCCAACCGAGACATCCAGATCGGACACAGCCTCAAGCGGAAAAAGAGCTAACCCTCAGTCGGCGATGGGGTCACCCAAGACGAGCCGCAGCTCACTCTCTGCGATCTGCTCGACCCGCCGGGCTTGCTCATGGACGTACAAGGTGTCCCGAAAAGACCCGCTGACGCTCCCCTGCCCCTTCAGCTCATAGTCATGGGCCGAGGTGTACAGCTCGACCCCTTTGTCAGCGTCCGAGCGCAGTTCCTCGACCTGATAGTCGGCGACTGCAACTCCATCGGGCACCTTCTCGAAGATGTCTCTTGCCTGCTGGCCCAGCTCCTCGTTGAAGATGGCAAAGGTGAAGTCGAAGCTCGCACTGAGCACCGGCCGCACCGCTCGCAGCTCCAAGCCAGGACAGCGGGGGTTCCGAAGCGCGTCGCGAACCAACTCCAACGACTCCTCAGCAACCACGAAGTGGCTGAGATGCTCTGCTAGGCCCACCCACTCCTTGAGCGCCGAGCTGAACCGCTCAGCCTCGATACCAAACTCGTTGTTGAAGACAGGCCAATCATGGCTCGGTCCCGCCACAAACAGGCCTTTGACAAAGCCCTGAACGAGAAGCTCCTGCCCCTCGACGACGAGTTCTAGGTCACCCCCGCCCGATGGAGGGTTCGCGTCGCCAGAGCTTGAGGCAGTCGTGGGTTCATCGGTCATGAGAGTCCTCCCGCGGAGACTGGAACATGGCCTCTAGAAGAAGACCACGGTCACGATGATGAAGATGGGCATCAAGATGGGTATCGACCAACGCACCATGTAGCCAAAGAAACTGGGCATCGCCACGCCGGCCTCTTCCGCAATGGCCTTGACCATGAAGTTCGGGGCATTGCCGATGTAGGTATTGGCTCCCATGAACACGGCACCGGCCGAGATCGCCACCAGGATCGACTCCCGCTCCGCCAGCAAAGCGGCCAGACGGGCAGCCTCCCCACCCTCGACACCCGTGCTGCCGAGCGCCGTGTTGAAGAAGGTCAGATACGTGGGGGCATTGTCCAGGAACGAACTGAGGATGCCCGTCACCCAGAAGTAGTGAGTCTCTGTCTGCACACCCTCCACCAGCCATGCGAGAGCCCCTGCACTGCCGGCGTTGAGGATGGCCAAGGCCGGAACGATGGTCATGAAGATCCCCGCAAAGAGGTAAGCCACCTCGGCGATCGGCCCCCAGGAAAATCCATTCTCCGCGCGATAGTCCGGACTCGTGGTTCGGTAGGCGGCGATGCCCATGGCAATGAGCCCCACATCGCGAATGATGTTCTGCAACTCCACATGCAGGTGCGACGTCAGATGGATGGGCGTCTCAAGATCCACCATGCCCGAGAAGAGCACGAAGCCGATGACACCGCCCAGGAACAGGAAGTTGTGGTAGCCGACGATGCTGAGCGGGACCTCCTCCTCGTGTTGAAGCGCCTCGATCGCGTCCGCAGGTTCCTTGCGATAGAAGTACGTGTCGACTCCATAGAACACGACCAGCAAGATCGCTGCCACCAGCGCCATGTGGGGGAACAGATTGAAGGTCCAGAAGAAGTCGACCCCATGGAGGAAGCCGAGGAAGAGCGGCGGATCACCTAAGGGGGTCAACGACCCGCCCACGTTGGCTACCAAGAAGATGAAAAAGACGATCAGGTGGGTCTTGTGAATCCTCCAGGCGTTGGCACGGATAAGAGGCCGAATCAACAACATCGCTGCGCCAGTCGTACCGACCCAGGAGGCGATCAGGGTGCCCACAAGCAGAAGACCTGTATTGACGCGCGGGGACCCCTGGAGGC
>PBPL01000170.1 GCA_002724675.1 Deltaproteobacteria bacterium
CCCAGGCGCTGTCGAAGTTGCGCGTAACGATGGGCCGCGCGTAGTCCTTGTCCGCCTCATCCATGTAGGCCCACTTCTCTTCGTGGATCTGATGCAGGAGGTCGTCTTCCCCATACACATCTCCCAACCAGGCCGACTCCATGTAGGTGGCCCAGCCCTCCTTCAGCCAGGCGTGACTGAAGTCGCGAATGACCAGTAGATCTCCGAAGTAGCTGTGCGCCATCTCGTGCAGATTGACCAGGTCGATGAGCCAGCCCCACTCCCGGTGAATGCGCTCATCAGCGACGAACATGTCATCCCAGGTGACTAGAGAGATGTTCTCCATTGCTCCGCCGATACCCTCGGCTGCCAACTGGTAGTACTTGGGATAGGGGAAGGGGCAGGCCAGGCGCCGAGTCATCCAGCCCAGCATGTCGACGGTGGGCCCAAAAGCTCGGAGCAAATCTTCGGGCCTGTGTCCGGCGCTGGCGAAGTAGGCGACCGGCCGTCCCTCGAAGTCACCCGCCTCGACGCACACCAGGTCACCGACCGCGATGCACAGGAGGTAGCTGGGGCTGGGCTGTTCCAGCTTCCAGTGCACCGTCTTGGTGCCGTCCTCATGTGACTCCTCACCGGCGTGGAAGCCATTGGCGAGGAAGGTCCACTGCTGCTCCGCCCGCAGGTGAAAGTCCACCGTTGTCCGCACGTTGGGGTGGTCGATGCACGGCAGCCAGTACCGCGCTCTCTCCGTCTCGTTGTCCGTGACGACGTGCCGAGAGCGGTTCGGATACTGCTCGTCCGGCCACGAAAAGCACATCCCGCTCAGCGGATCGACGACCGTGTAAGCAATGCGTAGCTCTCGCCGCTCGCTGCCCGCAAAGGGTTCGTCCCAGACAATATGCAGCTTCTTGCCGTCGTAGCGGCAGGACAGGGCGCGGCCTCTGGGATCGCTTGCCTCGACCTCCCGGAGATCCAGGCCGTCCAGCTCCAGCCTCCGTGCCCCCGCGCTTCGAGCCACCAGGGTGATGACGACTACGCCGCGAGCGCTGCGTCGCTGCAGGTCGAAGTGGAACGAGATGTCCCGGTGTATCGGCTCCAGCCTTAGATCAGGAGCGTAGTGAGGTGCCGCCGAGGCAGAGCAGAAGTCGCTCATTGGCTCACGCCAAGCAGCACCAGCGATAAGACGAGGGCATGGGGGGGGCGGTGTCGAGAGTTCAAGAGAGAGCTGCCTCCAGAGTGGAAGCCTAGCAGGGCTCTCCCCTCCGCTGCCGGACGGGTGCTGGTCGATCTCACTCGCGCCTGGACGCCAGAGGGCCTTCGCCCTAGTTTCAACACGATGAGACCGTCCACCATGACGCTACTGACCGCACTGACCGCCGCGATCTGGGTGGTCCAGGCCCCAGTGACGACTGCATGGGCGCAGCCTTCGACAGCGACCCCACCGCCAGCCGAAGAGGCATCGGGCTTGTTCGTCTATGTGGACGATGCCGGAAGTCTGCACGTGGTCAGCTCCCTCGACCTGGTCCCCGCGCGCTATCAGAGCCGCGCTCGGCCCGCCGCGCTCGAGGCCGCCAACGGGATTCAAGCTCAAGGCAGCAGTTCCGAGCGGCCGACATCCTCCAGCCAGCCCAGGCGCGCCACGTACCAGGAGCGAAGCCGCGCCCGGCAGACCAAGGCCAAACAAGAGGACGACGACTCCCGTGCCGCGCCCGAGCCCGCAGAGGACATCCAGAGTCTCCGAGCACAGCGTGCAGAGGCTCTGGACGAACTGGGTCAGCTGGAGGAGGGCTGGGCGACAACGAACGACGGGGCCGAGGAACCGACAGCGGCAGCGCTGGAAGAACGCAGCGAGCATTTGACACAACGTATCGCCGATCTGGAGCGTCGAATCGAGGCGCTGAAGCGGCAAGATCCCTGAGCGCTCCAGTGAAAACCCCGTTGGGCCTCTCTCAGTCGAGGCGAATGCTCACCACCGTAATGCCATCGCCACCTTGAGCCCTCGTTCCGGGCGCGAAGTCCCCCACGTAGGGCGAGCTGGACAAGTGGTCACGCACCACTTGTCGAAGCACACCCGTGCCCAGTCCGTGGAGGACAAACGCGAACCGCTCGCCGGCAAGCAGCCGGGAGTCGAGGAAGCCATCGATCTTGGGCAGGGCCTCATCCACCCGATGTCCGCGGAGATCCAGCGTATTTCCAGGGCTTCGAAACGCGTGGGCGATGTCCCCGGCGGGCGCGGCACTCGAGCTACTTGAGCCGCCACCTGAGCGTTTACGCCCCCCCTTGCCCTTCTTCTTGCCACGACCGCCAGACCCCTTGCTGCTCCCCTCCTTGCCACTGGCATCACCGGGGGACGAGTCCCGCGCGGCCTCCAGCTCGGACGCCTTGACCTGCATACGGAGCCCGCCCACATCGACGGTGAGGCGACCGCGCCCATCGGGCAGAGACTGGACGGTCGCGTCCTTCCCCAGCCGAACAACTCGAACGCGCCCCCCGACGACAATGTCGCCGGGATCCATGGCATCGATGGGCTCAGAGGCACCTCGATCACTCCAAGCCTCACGGACTCGGGCAGCCCCCTCGATGATGCGCTGCCGGGAGCGCTCGGCGGCCGCGACGTCCTCCGCCTCACGCAGCTGGCGGATCGCGCCACGCGCCACTTCCCGATACCCGCGCACCTCCTGCTCGAACTCCGCGCGGATCTCACGCTCCACCTCGCGGCTCTGACGCCGGAGTTCATCCCGCTCCTTTTGAACGGAAGCAAGCTCCCGCCTCACGTCGAGGGCCTCGGCCTCGGCCTCACCACGCACACGACGAGCTACCGCAGCATCGGCCTCCAGGCCGCTCAACAATTCTTCGACCTGGGCAGCAGCAGGGGCCAGGAAGGCGCGCGCACGCTCCAGGATGGCCCCGGGCAAGCCCACCTGCCCAGCCACATCCATCGCGTGCGAGCTGCCGGGGCGCCCCACGGACAGATGATACGTAGGTCGACCCTGCTCTCCGTCGAACTCAACCCGAGCATTGGTGAAGCGATCGTCCGTCGCCGACAGAGCCTTCAGCTCGGGGTAGTGAGTCGTCGTAGCGACGAGGGCATCCTGGTCGAGCAGAGCCTCGAGCATGGCCCGTCCGAGCGCGGCTCCTTGCACCGGGTCCGTGCCGGCGGCGACCTCGTCCACAAGCACCAGGCTGTGCCCAGAGGAGGCAGCCAGCGCCTCGAGAATGCCGACCATGCACAGCAAGTGCCCAGAGAATGTCGACAGGTCATCTTCCACATCCTGCGAGTCCCCAATGTCGGTGAGCACCGGCAGGAACCAGCCGATCACCGACCCTGTGTCCGCGGGCACAGGCAAGCCAGCCCGCGCCATGAGCGCGCACAGACCCAGGGTCTTCAGCGTAATGGTCTTGCCTCCCGTGTTGGGCCCGGAGAGGACCATGGCTCGGGCCTCTGACCCTCCGAGCACCACGTCATTGGCCACCACCTCCAGCCCCCGAAGCACGAGGATGGGGTGCCGCACTCGACGCAGATCAATACGAAGTTCGTCGGTCAAGTGGGGAACGGTCGCCTGGAGATCCCGCGCCAACGTCGCCTTGGCTTGAACCACGTCCAGGTGGGTCGCCACGGAGAGCGAGCGGGCAATGGCATCGGCTGCACGCGCCACGTCAGAGGTGAGCTCGCTCAAGATGCGGTGCTCCTCCCGGCGCAGCTCCGAGTCGGCCATCTTGAGGTCATTGTTCAGCTCGACAATCTCGAAGGGCTCCACAAAGACCGTCTGACCCGATCCCGAGGTGTCGTGGACAATGCCGAGCCCAGCCCCCTTGTGCTGCGCCTTCACAGGCAGCACATACCGGTCGTTGCGCAGCGCACTGAAGTCATCCTGCAGGGCCCCGTCATACCGGTCGTCCGTCCGCACCTTGTCGAGGGTCTGACCGATGCGGTCGTGCAGCTGGGCCTTGCGACCACGGAGGCTGGACAGCTGTGGATACGTGGACACCGACAGCTGCCCTCGATTGTCGAACGAGCCCACCAGCCACGAGGCCAAGTCGACCTGCGGCTCAATGCCACGGACCAGGGTGCTCAACCGAGGCGTGTCGTCTCCCCGATCAATCAGCGCATCGCGCAAGCGAGAGAGAGACTCCAGAGTGTGCGCAACGGACAGCAGGTCGGGCCCCTCCAGAAGTTCTCCCTTGAGCGCCGCCTGGAGAAGCGGCCCGATGTCCTCGACGCCTCCCAATGGAACCGGCTCCTCGCCCTCCTGGAGAAGCAACATCTCCGATAAGTCACTCAGTGCATCGCGTGCGTCGGCAAGATCATCGAACAACGGAAGGTCAGCGCAGTAGAGAGCGCCTTGCTGAGTAGAGGTGCGGTCCACGAGCGCACGGACGATGCGGAGCCAGTCCAAGGCCTCCAGGGCCCGCTCCACCAACACAGCGGTCGACGGAGGAACCAGTCGAACGGCAGAGTCGAGCCCCGAGGGCTCAACCGGCGCAGAGGGAGGCGAGGATTCGGACGTCGTCATGATTCCAGTCCACAGGAGGCTGCTGTAGTGCGCCTGCCTTCGCAAGTCGCGAGAGCCCCAGAGGAGCGCAAAGTTCAGCTAGTTCTTGGTCCCGAGCCACCGTCCCGAGACGCGCGACCCCCTGCAGCCGTCGTCCCAGGGGGGCGAGAATAGACGGCAAGAGCGCCAAGTCTGGGATCGCAGCAAAGCAAAGACACCGAGGGGGCGGAGCAGGAGGCAGCGCTTCGGACCACGGCACGGCGGCCACAGCCCAGTGGTCGCCGGCCCTCGACCAACCAGCAAAGGCCGCACTGGCGAGCCAACTGGAGCGTACTGCTCCCTCCTGAGGCCCCAGCCGCTGACCAGGGAAGCGAGTCACCAGTTCTGGCAAGAACTCGGCGGCACCCGCAGCCAAGCTCTGCGCTCGACCCAGGTCGCCCTCCACAAAGATCCAGCGGGGCGTCAGGCAGCCTTGCCCATCCCACACCAGGAGATCGCGGGCGAGCCCCTCCAGAGAGCCAAAGGAAGACTCGAGGCTCCTGCCATCGGCCACCTGGTCGGCGGTGTCCCCGAGGACCACCGCAATGCTGTAGCGATGACCAAAACCACAGAAGCGCAGGTCCGGCGGAGCCAGCACCTGTAGCGCTGCGATGCTCTCGTCAGCCCCAAAAGCGAAGACCACGTCGGCAGCGCTCATGAGTCGGTCCGTGGCGCCCGCATCAGACCTGGGCCACGCCGCCTGCCCCAGAGAGGCACCCAAGTCCGCAGCGACGGCAGCCACGGAATCCACGAGCAGAGAAGCGAAGGTGGGCTGTCGACTGGGGGCCTTGATGAACGCAGGCACTCCAGCCAAGAGCGAGGCTACGACCGGAGGGAGCCCCGCAACGAACACATTGCCCGACCAGAGGTGAGCGCTGAGGGAAGCCGAACCGGAGCCTCCCTCTCGATCCCACCAGGCTCGAAGAGTCGCAGCATCCACACCAGCGAATGCTTGGTCCAATCCCCAGGCGACCTGTTCCTCGGCCAGGAAGCACTCGCCAGGAAGCGCGCGGATCGCCTGGACACGAAAGGGATCGCTAGGGTCCATCCACCGCTGCGCCACCTGGGCTAGGAGCGCAATCCGCCCCTCGACACCCAGCGCACCGAGCACCTCACGCTGGGCACGCACACGCTGGGTCTGCTCCTCCAGGTGCTCGGTCAGGAGCATGTCTTGACCCGTTGCATCGCCCATGGCCTCAGTCTGCCTGGGCGGTAGCCGATGACCGGGCAGCGGCAGCCAACACTTCGTCCACCGCCAGGGAGCAGCCCCGCGGAGGCGCTCCTGGCGCACGTCCCTCGAGCACCACACCTTCGGGGAGCACCCGACCCACGTCAGCGGTCTGCACCACCTGCACCGAGTCCACGTTGGACAGATCCCAAAACCGGAGCAGACCCGCTTCACCGCTGGGCAGAAGCTTCAGTGTGTGGGGGTCGACTGCGCGCACCCGACACCACGGCGGAAACACAAACAAGCGAGGCACACCCCAGGGATCCGCGAGCTCCGGTTCCCGCAGCAACAGCGCCTCCAGGGACTCAGCCAGTGCCTCATCCGTGCGCATGCGCAAGCCCGGCTGGTACCCCTGGCTTCCCAGCTCCGTCATGCCGTATTCAGAGACGATGCTGGCCGGCGGCACACCGAGGAGCTTGGAGAGACCTCGATAGAAGGCATCCCGGTCCAGCGTGGCCGCGGCGCCCTTGAACCCTCCGGTCTCCATGATCCGGCTGCCCTGAGGCAGCACAACGGGCCCGGGCAGCTCGCCACGAATCGTCCCCTCCAGGAGAGCCTGCAGAGCCCGCGCCGTGCCCAACACCAGCACTGGCTGGCCATCATCGACCGCATCCGACAGCTTGCTGGTCGCCCCCTGCAGGTCCGGGAGCCCCTCCTTCCAGCAGAAACAACTGCCCGCAGCACCCCGTCGCTCGACCGCCCACTGCAGCATGAACGACAGGCTCGAGTGCGGGTCGTCGGCCACCGACGGCGCCAGGACCAGAATCCGGGGGGTATCACCCTTGGGCAACAAGTGGGCATCCAGCCATGGACCCAGACTGGCTTCGTAGGACTGGGACCGCCTCAGGAAGTGCCGACCCCGCTCGCCGGCGGTCGTGCCCGACGTCAGGAAGCACAGCTCGGCCTCGGCGGCGGGAAAGGTGCAGAGGTCCACCGTGCGAAACACCTCGGTGGGAACCGCCGGGATGTCGAGCCAAGTCCCCAGGCTCTGCGGACTGACCTCACGGACCTCGCAGTAGTGCCGGTAGGGAGCGCAGCCATCGTATTGATGTGCGAACAGTGAGCGAGCGAGGCTCTCGAAGTCCGCGTCCGACCAAGGGGCAAAGCCCGCCGCCGAGGACGAATCCAGCGCCTCTTGAACTCGCTGATGCAGTTGGTCGCTGGTCACGAGGTCTCCCGCTCATCCACAAGCTCTCGGAGGCAAGACTCCAGCGCAGCCAAGCCCCCATCCCATTGACAGCGAGTGAGGGTGAGAGGAGGCGTGAAGGACAACACATCGCCATTTAGGCCCGCGGGCAAGACGATGTAGCCCCGCTCCAACATGCGACGCATCAGCACCAGCGCGCCCCCGGGCTGCTTGATCTGGAGGGCCCGCATGGCCCCACGCCCCTCAAGAGAGCCCAGGATGCCCCCGTGGCGCTCCCGGAGCGCCTCCAGCGAGGCCTCCATGTAGTCCCCCAGCACACACGCCCGCTCCAACAAGCCGTGTTCGCGAAACAAGCCCAGGACTGCCAGGGCCGCGGCACAGCCGGGGGGGTGCCCGAGAAAGGTCGAGGTGTGAATGGCCTCGCCACCCGAGAGCCCCCAGCTGGCCATCACGGACTCGGTGCCGATGCAGGCGGAGAGCGGGAAGCCCGATGTCATGCCCTTGCCCACGCACAACAGATCGGGAACCACACCGTCTGCCCCGTCACTGCCGGCCTGAAACAGAGCTCCAGCGCGCCCAAAGCCCGTGAACAGCTCGTCGAAGATGAGCAGCATGTCGTGGGCATCACACAGCCGCGCCAAGGCCCCGAGCCAACCCTCTGGAGCGCACCGGTTGCCCCCGCGCCCCTGAATTGGCTCGACGAGCACCGCCGCCGGCACCTCGGCTTGGGCTTGGACCCACTGGTCGATGGTCTCCAGCGGAGCCCCGAAGGGAAGCCAGTGAGCGAAGTTGCCAGCGAGCCCCGCAAATGGCTCTCGAAATCCAGGCTTGTAGTGGGAAGCCCCAACAATCCCGAGAGACATGCCGTGGTACCCGCCCTCGAACGCCAAGACTTGGGTCCGGCCCGTGGCGAGGACTGCTGTCTTGAGGGCCGCCTCCACCGCCTCGGAGCCTGAGCTGGCGAAGATCACCTGACTCAGATCTCCGGGGGTCACCTGAGCCAGCTGCTCGGCCAGCTCGATGCGAGGCCTCCCCGGAAAAGCGTCGCCCAGTCCGTGAACCAGTTGGTCCAGCTGGGCCTTCACCGCGGACACGACATGGGGATGGGCGTGGCCTGCCGATGCCACACCAAAGCCACCGCACAGGTCCACAAAGCGATTGTCATCGGGGTCCCATACGTTGCTCCCCAACGCTCGCTCCCAGACCACTGGGTCTTGCGCCTGACCCGTCTTCTCCTGACGGCGCGCTCGGCGAGCTGTGATGCCAGGACATTCATGACGAGCCAAGAGGTCGACCCAGGCCTCGCCCTCGGGTCCGGGGACCGCTGTCTCCAGCGCAGGCAGGGCCGTGCCCAGTTTTGCATCCTCCGAAGCCTCGAACGACACAAGAACGACGTCCGGTGATCGGGGCACGGTGCGGTTGTTGTCCATCGTCAGGGTTATACAGGGACCACAGAAACAGTGCGGTGAGATAGGCTTCGCCCTGGCCGAGACCGGGGGAGAGCAAAGCCCATGACTACTGAATCCGACCCGCCCTCCCAACCGGAGGATCCCACCGAGCAGGACGCGAGTGCCGACCCTGAAGAGGAGTCGGGCCCGGGGAGCCCACTTCGGCTCAACGACCCTGCCTACCGAGCGCTTCGCGAGGGCAACAGCGATCTGTTTCAGGAACTCACCCAGGACCTAGAGACCGTGGATTATTCGTTCGCCAACCTGGGAGGTGTCGACTTTCGCAAGATCGACATCGGACGGGTCATCCTGCGGGGAGCGAGGCTCAAGGGAGCAGACCTACGGGGCCTCGACCTCAGCGGACACGACCTCGATGGAGTCAGCCTGAATGGGGCTCGCATCTCGGGCGTGCTCTTCCCACGCGAGCTTTCCGCCGCAGAGATCTTGATGAGTGTCGAGCGAGGCACCCGGATCCGACACGGTTCAGGCGACTAAGCCCGTCACTGAGCTGGCTTCAGAACGCGAAGCCCCAGCGCAGGCTCACCCCACGCAGCACAGTTCCTTCACCCGGCGGACCCAGCGTCAGCGCCAAGCGGGGTAGAAGGTCCGCCGGGTGCATCGCCCGTCGCCCAGACCTCCATGCGGCGGCGCTCTCCTGCTGTCTGTACGGATCCACGGCGTCTCGAATGGACTCCAGACGCTGGTCACTCTGTCGCTTCCAGAGCAAGCCGCCGACCGTCATGGCTGCGCCGCCACCAAACATGCCCACCGGTATGAGCCAATAGCGCTCGTCGTAGTAGTCCGTATCGACAGTGGCGGCGACAGCGGCCACAGCCACGACACCCAGCAGGATCAAGCCGCCACCCCCAATGGCCACCCCCTGACCGTACTGGCTCGATCGGTACGCCAACCAGTAGCTTCGCTCATTCGCCACGGTCCGCGGGACCTTCTCGGCACCGCGAATCGTCCGAAGCAGTTGGCGAGTCGTAAACGTGCCGGCCGACAAGGTGGGCAGGCCCGCTCCAACCAGGATGGCTCCACCCGCCATCGTGCCCACCAGGACACCCCGCAAGGCCGGTGTGGTCACGATCTCTCCTCGTGCCATGGACGAGCCCACCACCATGCCCCCGAGGACTAGAGCAGCGCCGGTGGCGGTCAGCGCGATCCCCGCACCTGTCCAGCTGCGACCCATCCGCACCAGAGCTGGATCGGGGAAGGGGCGTCCTTGATCATCGACCGGAACATCGGTGGCCGCAGTGGGGGCCTGCTGAGGGGACTCGGGCGCATCGGCAGTGGAGGCGCCAGAGCCCTCGTCGACTGCCGCCCGCGCGACACCAGGGACGGACTGGAGCGCGACCCACAGGACCAGGCCCACCCAGGAGAGCGAACGCAAGCTCTACTCCTCCATCGCCTTCTTCTTCGAGCGCGGGCGCTGGTTGGCTGCCAGCGTCTTCTTGCGGATACGAATGTGGTTGGGCGTCACTTCGACGAGTTCGTCGTCGGCAATCCACTGCAGAGCCGACTCCAAGCTGATCTGCCGGGGAGGCGAGAGCACCAGCGCCTCGTCTTTGTTCACCGTGCGAATGTTCGTCAGCTTCTTCTCCTTGCAGGCGTTGACGTCGAGATCGTTCGTCTTGGCATTCTCACCAACAATCATGCCCTCGTACACCTCGGTCATCGGCCCCACAAAGAGGATGCCCCGAGCCTGCAAGTGAAACAGAGCGTAGCTCCGGGTCTTGCCCGTTCGATCCGCGACCAGAGCACCGTTCACTCGGTACGTGATGGGGCCGTGCCATGGTGCCCAGCCCGCGAACAGGGTGTTCATGATGCCGGTGCCTCGCGTGTCGTTGACGAACTCGGTACGGAAGCCAATCAGGCCCCGGGACGGCACCTTGAATTCCACCTTCACTCGGCCCGATCCCATGGTGTGCATTTCCTGCATCCGGCCTTTGCGCTGAGCCAACTTCTGCGTCACGGCGCCGAGAAAGTTCTCGGGTACGTCGATGACCAACTGCTCCATTGGCTCCAAGGTCTTTCCAGCCTCGTCCTCGCGCGTCACCACCTCAGGCTTGGAGACACAGAGTTCGTAGCCCTCGCGGCGCATGTTCTCAATCAGCACCGCCAAGGCGAGCTCGCCACGCCCCACCACCTTGAAGGCGTCAGCGCGCTCGGTGTCTTCCACCCGGATCGACACATTGCCTCGAAGCTCACGGTCCAGGCGCTCTCTCAGGTTTCGAGACGTGACGTACTTGCCGTCCTGCCCAGAGAACGGCCCGGTGTTCGCCGAAAAGAACATGGCGATCGTCGGCTCGTCCACTCGAACCCTTGGCAGAGGTTGTGGGTTCTCCAGGTCGGCCAGCGTGTCCCCAATCTGAAGATCGTCCACCCCAGCGACGGCGAACAACTCCCCTGCTGGGATCTCGGGCGCGCGCACACGCTCCAGGCCTTCAAAGACATACAGCTGGCCGAGCTTGACCGTGCGGGTGCCCTCTTCCTGAACAAACGCCACCTGCTCGCCCTCACGGAGCGTGCCCTGGGCCACCCGCCCCAAGCCCAGCCGTCCGATGTAGTCGTTGTAGTCCAGGTTGGTCACGAGCGCCTGAAGCGGTGCCTCCGGATCGCCCGACGGAGCAGGGATGTGCTCCACGATGGCATCCAGCAAGGGGTTCAGGTTCTCGCCCGGCACGTCGGCGTCGTCCGATGCGGTGCCGTCCCTGGCATTCGTAAAGAACACGGGGAACTCAATCTGCGAGTCATCGGCACCAAGGTCGATAAAGAGGTCGTACACCTCGTCGACGACCTCGGCTGGCCGTGCGTCGTTGCGATCAATCTTGTTGACGACAACGATGGGCCGCAGCTTGCGCTCCAGCGCCTTGGACAGCACAAAGCGGGTCTGCGGCATGGGCCCCTCGGCCGCATCCACCAGCAGGACCACGCCGTCCACCATGGTGAGCATCCGCTCAACCTCTCCACCAAAGTCCGCGTGACCCGGGGTGTCTGCGATGTTGACCTTGACCCCGCCCCAGAGCACCGACGTGGCCTTCCCCAAGATGGTGATGCCGCGCTCCCGCTCGATGTCGTCACTGTCCATAACCCGCTCGACAGCGTCACGGCGCTCGTCGAGACGACCGGACTGCGCGAGCATGGCATCGACCAGTGTGGTCTTGCCGTGGTCAACGTGGGCAATGATGGCGACATTGCGAAAAGGGCGAGATTCGGTAGCTGTCATGGGGTCCTCGGCGTTGCGGCCGGAGGGTAGGGAGGGCCAAGCAGGCTGTCAAACACGCATTTGTTCTCAACAATCCACTTGACACTGAATCGACCGGACAAAGGTTGTAGGAACCAGGGCGGGAATTGGTCCCCCCGATAAAGGCAAACCGGTGGCGACGCCGGGACGCAATGCCACGGGTCTCTACGAGACAGCCGGGCTACCGAAGGAGTCTCCCATGCCCAAGCTTCCACGCACACCAATCCGCGCGCTCCTGGCCGCCACTAGCCTCCTGCTTGCCACAGGCTGCGCCGGCCAAGCCCAACTCTCGGCCACTGACAACAATGAGGCCGATTCCAGTGGTCAGGAACAACAAGACAGCCAGGCTCTTAGCCCGATCACGTTGATCGCCATGCTCGAGGCAAACCTCCAAGAGAAGCACCGGTCAGCGACGCCACTCGCGGCCGAGCTGGGGACCTCCCCTGACGAGGCCCAGCAGATCCACGACCAGCTCGATCTGGCCTCCGGCTCGTTCCAGTCCGCCGATCCAGAGGACGACGACCAAGCCGAGAAGCCTTACAACAATCAGGTGCCGGTCTCCGTCGACGCCCTCCCCCCTCAGAACGAAGACGACTCGGACGAGAGCTCTGACGAGGCCGAAGAGGGCTGCACCGAGGAGCAGCTGGCCGGTGACCTGGTTGTCTCGATCATGGACGCTCCCTTCCAGGTGAAGCCGGATGAGTTGATCAGCGGCGACGCCTTCCAGGTCGTCATCAAGAAGATCACGAAGGGCGACTTTGGCGATCTGAAGCTATCGCTGTTCCTGGCCAAGGCCGGAAGCGAATCCACGAGCGGAGCCCTGGAGCTCACAGACACCCAGCTCGTCGCCGAGCCGGAGCTGGAAGAGCAGGCCGAAGTCCTGCTTCCCGACGTCCTGCTCCCGTCCAACCTCAACCCTGGCGAGTACAGCTTCCTCGTGCGACTGGACGAAGGTCCGGGCGCTGACGAGTGCGTTCGTGACAACAACATCGCCTCGGCAGACGTCGAGGTGCTCTAAGCGCTTCCCAGCGAGGCAAGCCTAGAGAAGGAACCTCTCACAGCCCGAGCTCTGCAGCGACCACGAGTCGCTGCATGAGCTCGGGCTGCGGTTCATCGCCCCCCTGCAGGGCAGCATCGAACAGCATGGCCGCGTACTGAACCTGAACGCTGAGCCGGTTCTTGGGCCGCACGCCGACGGCAAGCTGCACTCCCACGGCTCCAAACAACCAGTTCAAGAAGGGCTGAGCAGGATCGGACCGCCACAAGTTGACCGCAGCGAAGCGCGGCTGCACCGACAGCACAACCCAGGGAATGTCCAAGCGGATCATTGGGCCCACCCCAAGCTCGAAGAGAGTCGTCGGCGGCGCTTCTGCGGGGGGCTCCAGCAGAGTGTCCTGGGTCGGGAAGCCACCCAGGACCAGATCCGCGGCGAGGCCTAGGCGGCGCACAAAGGGGTCCTTGCCCGGGAAGCGCAGCGAATAACCGAGCCGAAGCCCGGGCGCCGACGGGATGGTCTCGCTTCGGTATGCCTCGCCAGGCAGCCAGGTGTGCGCATAGCCAACGGACAACAGATGCCTCCCGCCGTTGAGCCCGTCCCGAATGCGCGACACCGAGTAGACCTGCCCGGGAACGAAGCGGAACCGACCCCGATCCAGCAAGCGTCCAGAATGACTGCGAAACTCTACTCTCCGAACGCCC
>PBPL01000171.1 GCA_002724675.1 Deltaproteobacteria bacterium
CGGACCGCGTAGATGTCCACGGACAGTGCCTGAACAGTCTGGACTACCACCACCCGGGCCTGACGGAGTGGTGGACTCAAGGCGCCGCGGGCCTCCGCCAGAACTGGACTATCCACGACCTACCAAAAGGCGACGAGGTGGTGCTCGACCTCCACATCGGCCCCGACACCGGAAGCAGCTCTGAGGAGGCAAGCAACTCAGGCCACCGCTCCGAGCCCACCGCCGGCCCCAGACTCAGCGAGCCACATCAACCGTCCATGGAAGTCACCGATGGCGTTGCTCTGCTGGCCTCGGGGCAGCTCAGATATGGCCGATTGGCAGCCTGGGATGCCACAGATCGAGACCTGGACGCCTGGATGGAGCCGCGGACTTGGACCGCAGGAGGCGAAGAGTTGGCTGGGCTCCGCATTCGAGTCGACACGCGAGGGGCCACCCCCCCTGTGGTGATCGACCCACTGCTCGAGGCCGAGCCCGAATGGTTCGAGGCGGGCTACTTGAGCTATGACCGATTCGGCAGCAGCCTCGCCCTAGGAGACATCAACGGAGACTCCTACGACGACGCCATACTCCTGGACAGCGAGATGGAGGAACGGGTCATTGCCTATTTCGGTGGTGTTGACGGCCTCTCTGGTTTGGACGACTGGGATGCCACCAGTCCCTTCATGGTTGCCGGGGACGACGACGACGCGACCGGAGACGACGACGACGCGACCGGAGACGACGACGACGCGACCGGAGACGACGACGACTCACCCTGGGACGACGACGACATGGCCGGGCCGGGCGACGCTCCGCATTCCGCATTTGGGATCGCGATTGCCAGCGGTGGCGATGTCAACGGAGATGGCATTGACGACGTCCTTGTGGGCGCCCCCCAGTTGTTCCATCAAGACTCAGGAGCATTAGGAGGCGCTGTCTTCCTGTACTTCGGCTCAGAGTCATCACTGTCCTCCGAGCCCTCTTGGAGCACTCTCGGTCACTTCGGAGGTGGGGGCATGGGCATGGGAGTGGGCATGGACTCCGAGTTCGGCTTCTCGGTGGCCATCGTCCCTGACGTCAACGAGGACGGCTTCGATGACATCCTCGTCGGAGCACCGTCGGCACCGGAGGGAACGATGGGCCAGCAAGTGGGAGTGGCCAGCCTCTACCTAGGCTCAGACACAGAGCTCACGGGCGGCAGCATCGATGCTCAAGAGTTCCCCGACATAATCATCGAAGGGAACGCATTTGCCACACTATATCCACGCTTCAGTGAGACAATCGCTGGCGGCGACTTCAACGGCGATGGCATAGGCGACATCCTCATCGGAGCTCCTGGCGACGCATTGGACGCAGGGACCATTTACCTCTTCACGGGCCCGATCACCGAGGACCTCGACTACACCGACGCAGACTGGGACTACACGGACCCGGATCCGGGCCACCATCTCGGAGCGAGCCTCGCCTCAGCTGGTGACGTCAATGGCGATGGCTACGACGACATCCTTGTGGGGGCCCCACAAACTCGCGTCGACCCCTCCATCACAGAAGCCGGCGCCGCGCTACTGTTCTTTGGTGCAGTGACAACACCTGGGTCGACGTCCGACTGGTCGACCTATGGAACCGCAGCCTATGACCAATTGGGCACCTCTCTAGCGGGCGGTGGAGACGTCAATGGCGATGGCTACGACGACATCTTGATCACTATCGATATGAACTCGAGTGACTCGGAAGTCCACCTGTACCTTGGCGCACCCGATGGCCCGTCGACGACTCCCTTCTGGTCCAGTGACGCAGAGATTGGTGACGGCTACGGCTACAGCCTGGCCCTCAACGGCGATCTCAACAAGGACGGTCTAGACGACATCCTCATCGGCTCGGACAAGGCCGACGTTTCAAGGGGAGAAGTGCGCTCCTATCACGGCATGGAGACCGGCGTCTTGCCCTGGGCTGCCGCCAGCCGGGTCGGCAGTGCACAGGAACTGCATTTCGGCGCTGTGTTCTCCCCCGTCGGCGACTTCGACGGGGACTCCGTCGATGACCTCCTCATCGGCACAGCCGTCCCGTCATCGAACTCCGCGACGAACGGCTCCATCTATGTCTATCGCGGCGGCAGCGGCGGCATTGGCTCCAGCAGTGCCCCCCACTGGGAGCTCTCTAGTGTGCTGTTCGGAGACCAGTTTGGATCCAGCGTCCTAGGCCTGGGGGACCTGAACGGGGACAGCCTTGCCGAGATCGCCATCGGGGCACCTCGCGCCCCGCAACTTGGAACTGGAGACTCCATTGGGACCCTCGGTAGGGATGCTCAACCACCCGCCGTGGGCGCAGTAGCCATCTACGCGGGGTCCTCCGTCAGCACCGCCACCAACCCAGCCCCGCTGCCCCTCAAGTCCTTCCAAGGCACTACGTCCGCCGAACAGTTTGGCGCCTCGATGGCTGCCGGAGACTTCAACGATGATGGCATGGTTGACCTAGCCATCACCGCACCCGGCAAAGGCTCTGGGTCCGGCGCCGTCAACGTGTACCTAGGACCACTGCGGACCCACAGTGAGACAGCCGATGCCACCATCGAAGGCTCAGTGGTGGCCGGAGACCTTAGCGCCGATCAGTTCGCCGATGCGATCGTGGTGGGCGACTTCGACTGCGACGGCGTCGACGACCTCGCAATCAGCGCACCTGGCGAGAGTAACAGTGCCAACACCGGGGTCGACCCCGGAACCATTCGAATCTTCGAGGGCAGCAGCTCATTCACCGCCGGGACTACCTTTTGGGACGGTTCGGAAGATCAACTCCTGTATGCGCAGGATCTCGGCGACGTGCAAGGCTTTGCATATTCGATGGCAGCCGCAGGTGATGTGGATGGCGATGGCTGCGATGACCTCCTGGTAGGCGCTCCCCACAACGACGCGACTGCGTCGAGCTACGTCAACCTCTACCTGGGCTCCTCAGGGGGGCTGCCCGACACGACAGCCGAGATCAGGACGCTCAGTGACACCGTGAACATGGACTCGTTTGGCGCGGTCGTCGCCGCAGCAGGCGATCTCAATGCCGATGGCTACGCTGACTTCGTGGTGGGCGCCCCTGGAGCTGACTCCACTGACGGAATTCTGGAGGACGTCGGGAAAGCCTTCGTCTACCTCGGGGGAGAGTGGATCCAGGACGCAGACCAGAGCGAGTTCGCAGCAAGTATGACACCAGCCTTCATGATCGAGGGCGACGAGGGGTCCGAAGCTGTGCCACAGAGCATCGGCGCCGCCGGAGACCTGAACAATGACGGGATCACAGATCTGGCGGTGGGAGCGGGGACCTACCCATCTGGCGGCAATGATTCGGTGGGCCGGATTCGGCTCTACCATGGCTACGCGGTCGACCTCGACGGCGATGGCAGCAGTCCACCCGAGGACTGCGACGACAGCGACCCCTCCATCAACCCGGACGAAACGGAGGTCTGCGACGGGGAAGACAACAACTGCAACGGGAGCGCCGACGAGGGCCTCGACGCCGATGGGGACGGGTTCACTCCCTGCGGGTCGGACGGAACCTGGGGCACTTTGGACGACGACTGTGACGACGAAGAGCCGTGGGCGGCGCCCAATGAGACGGAGGTGTGTGATGGCATCGACAACGACTGCGACGGCACCGTGGATGAGGGCTTTGACGTCGGCCTCGATGACGACAGCGACGGCTCCACAGCCTGCGAAGACTGCGACGACAGCGATCCGGGGAACTTCCCTGGCAACCCTGAAGTCTGCGATGGGCGAGACAACGACTGCAATCTAGGCCCAGACTTTGAAGGAGCCGAAGAGGTCGATGCCGATGGGGATGGCTCGTGGTCCTGCGAAGACTGCGATGACAACGACCCCGCTCTGAATACCAACGATGCAGACGGAGACGGGGTCGACACCTGCATCAACGACGACCCCGACTCTCCCACCAGTGGCCAGGAAGACTGCGATGACGGGGATGCCAACAACTTCCCCGGCAACGAGGAAGTGTGCGATGGAGTAGACAACGACTGCAACGCCGACACCAGGGCGGTTGGGGAAGACACAGACGTAGACAACGATAGCTCCCCCGCCTGCGAAGACTGTGATGACAACGACGGGCATTTGTTCCCCGGCAACGACGAGACCCCCGACGACGGCATCGACCAAGATTGCTCGGGAAGCGACGCCACCACTTGCGCTGAAGATGGGGATGGAGATGGCTATGGGTCCAGCACGGACACCGTCCTCTCCGACGACCTAGATTGCGACGACGACGGCGAGTCCCCAACGGACGACGACTGCGATGACAGCGACGCGGACATCTCTCCCGATGCCGACGAGGTAGTGGATGACGGTATCGACCAAGACTGCTCGGGAGTCGATGCCACGGCCTGCTTCATCGATCACGATGGGGACGGTTCTGGGGCGGCAGCCAGCAGTGTGATCTCAGCCGATGAGGACTGCGATGACAGTGGCGAGTCCACAACCGATGATGACTGCGATGACAGTAACCCTGCGATCCACCCAGGTGCTACCGAGGTCTGTGACGGTGTGGACAACAACTGCGACGGGATCACCTTCGACGATGCCTCAGGAGACGAGCTCGATGCGGACGGTGATGGCGATACAGAGTGCGCAGGCGACTGTGATGACAACGACTCTGCGGTAGGCCCGAGCATCTCGGACACACCCGGCGATGGCATTGACCAGGACTGCGATGGCACCGATAGCGCAGCGTGCTACGTCGACACAGATGGCGATGGGTACGGCGCCACATCCAGCACCCTGCTGTCCGCCGATCCCGACTGCGATGACAGCGGCGAGTCCCCAACAGATGACGACTGCGACGACAACGACCCAGCGATCAATCCGGCGGCGACCGAGGTATGCGATGGACTCGACAACAACTGCGACGGGACCGTCGAGCTCGCCGGGGACGACACCGACGCAGACGGTGACGGTGTCTACGCATGCGCGGACTGCGACGACAGCAACCCCGACATCTACCCGGGGGCCCAGGAGTACTGTGACAACGTCGACTCCAACTGCAATGACGACCTCGTCGACTCCGATGGCGCCATCGACACCGATGAGGACGGGACCCCCGACTGCACTGACACAGACGACGATGCCGACGGCGACCCCGACGCCACGGACTGTGCTCCCCTGGACGCCACCATCTTCACCGGCGCTGTCGAGGTCTGCGACGGGGTGGACAACGACTGCGACGACGAGACGGATGAAGATGTCGATGCGGATGGAGACGGCTCAAACAGCGTGACCTGTGGGGGGGAAGACTGTGACGATGCGGATCCAGACGTCCATCCAGACGCTGAAGAGATCTGCGACGGCAAGGACAACGACTGCGATGGGAGCCTGCCCGACGACGAAGTGGACGCCGACGGAGACCACAAGCTCGCATGCGACGACTGTGACGACGACAACCCCGATAGATACCCGGGCTTCCCCGAGGTCTGTGATGGTCAGGACAACGACTGCGACGGAGACGTACCCGACGACGAACTAGACGCCGACGGGGACACACACGCACCCTGCGAAGGCGACTGTGATGACACACTGGCGACACGAGCTCCGGGGCTCGAGGAAGTCTGCGATGGCTTGGACAACGACTGCGATGAGAGCCTGCCCGACGACGAAGTGGACGCCGACGGAGACGGCCACGCACCCTGCGCTGGCGACTGCAACGACAACCCGGACGACCCCCTCGCAGCCGACATCCATCAGGATCAGGAAGAGGCCTGCGAGGATGACTATGACGCCAACTGCAACAACCTAGAAGGACAGGATGACCCCGATTGCTGGGACGCCTCCTGCTTGACGTCATGCCACCTGGGCTCCGTAGCACACCCGCGGCTCTCGCCTGCGCTGGCCGTGCTCGCCCTAGCCCTGCTCCGACGACGGCGGCGCGTAGCCAAGAGGGTTCGCTCAGCGCCGACGGCATGACGTTCGGGTCACACCGGACGACACCAACTAGTGGGCGGGCCTGACTCAGCTCTCCTGGTCAGAGGATTGGCCAGGTACTCAGTTGCCGCAGCGACCTGCCGGCACAGCGCGAGAACTGCAGGAGCCTGCCACCTGCAGGTCGCACTCAACCAAGATGGACGCGCCAGGCGAGAGGTCCACCTTTGTAGAGGCCTCCGGAGCGTCGCCACTGCCCATCCCCACCTCAATGGTGCCGGCCGCACGACGGAACCCGCTGGCCGATGAGGACAAGGCGCGGCGGCGATGCTTCTTGCCGTTGATCCAGACCTTCGCGCCAATGGGCTGACTGACCAGCACAAGGCAGGGGTCCGCCGCCGGGGCCGGGCTGGCCGCGGCGGCATCGGGGGCCGCCGTGGACTGCCCCGTAGCAGCGGTACTCGGCGCCTCCTCGCTGGCGAACACAACAGGCTCTGGCGTGGGCTCTGGCTTGGCGGTGGTGTCAACAGGCTCCGCCGCCACCGTCTTCGGCGCGGAGAGGGCCTTCTCAGGGGCTTCTTGCGCCGGGGGGGAAGGCGCTGAGGCTGGAGCAGCAGGGGCATCGGCCAGACGATCCGCAACGGCATCCGCTTCAGGTGCGGGCTCGGGCGCTGTCGAGACGCTTGTGTCCTTCGGCGCCGAGTCCGACTCGGTGACGCCAACCGCCGCCTCCGCCGGCGCCTCAGGTGCAGGGCCTGGGTCAGCAGAGCCTTGTGCAGCCGGCTCCATCGACGCAGGGGCCGATCCCTCTGGAGGCAGGAACACATCGTCACGTGCCGTCACCTCACTAGCGGTGCCGTCAGCAGTCTCCGTCTCGTTGAACAACACGGCGAGACTACCGACCACGATGCCACCGACGGCCAGCAAGGCGATGAGCACGGCCAGCCACACAGGAGTGGAGCGAACCTCCGCGTTCTCGCCAGCCTTCAGTTCATCGCGACTCGCCAGCTGGAGGCTCTGGGTCCCTTCCGTAGGGTCGGGTGCAAGGGGTGCATCTGCAGCGCGCTCCACGGTCTCATTCGCCGACGGAGTCGCCGAAACAATCGGCATGCCACCTAAGGTACGCGTCTTGGCGAGGAAGCCGGCAGCAGCCCCACCGCTGGAGCTGCCCGCCTCGAGAAAGATCGGTCCCGACGCGGCAGCCGCGGGTGGGCTATCGCCCATCGGCTTGCCCTCGCGAGCCGCAACAGCGAGCGCCTCCCACTCGCCCGACATCGTCGCAGGCAGCCGGAAGCCCGAGGAACGCTCCTCACGCTCTTCGGGCGTAGCGTCTCGCAGATCCAACAGGCGCATGAACAGCGCGGCCTCGGGGGACGGCGGCATTTCAGACCGCAGCTCCGCCAGGAAGTCGAGAACGACCCGAGCATCCGTGCATCGATTCTGAGGCTTGCGCTCGAGCAAATACTCGAGCAAAGGAGCCAACTCAGGGAACAGGCCCCGAATCGGCGCTACGTCCGTATTGGCGTCGCCCTGGGACACCTGACCGAAGATGGAAGCAATGGAGCCTCCACCAAACAGGCGCTTCAGTGTCACTAGCTCATAGACCACGCAGCCCAAAGAGAACAGATCAGCCGCAGGCAAGAAGTCGCGGCGGCCTGCCCAGATCTCCGGTGCCGTATAAGCGGGTGTGCCCTTGAACGCGCCAGTGGCCGTCGAGGTCACCTCACCGGTGACCTTGGCAATGCCGAAGTCAGCCACGAGAGCTGTGCAGGCACCACTCACCAGAATGTTGGCGGGCTTCAGGTCCCGATGAATCACTGGACCATTCAGCTCACCGTCGGTGCCCCCACCGTGGGCATAAGCCAGAGCGCCGGCGATGTCCCTGGCAAAGCTAATGATGACCGATCTGGGAAACCGTAGGCCAGCCTTGTTCACCCGCCGCACAAGCGACGACAGGGTGCCCCCCGCCACATACTCCATCACCATGATGAAGCGGTCTTCGATCTCTTCGAACTCGGTCACCTTGACGATGTTGGGATGGTCGAGGCGGGCGCACAGCCGAGCCTCTTGGTGCAAGGCCTCCCGAGCATCCTCGTCGAACTCGTGGGACTTCAGCACCTTGATGGCGACCTTGCGTCGGAAGTCGCCCGCGCCCACCTGGTTTGCGAGCCACACCTCACCCACCGCCCCTGTGCCAAGGGGCCGGAGGAGCTCGAAGCGGCCAAGCGTCTGGCCTTCCTGGAAACTGGTAATGCTGTCGATCACAGACTAGAGAGGGTACCAGTTGCCCGTCCGTTGATCTTGTCCCATCGAACTCCTTGGGCCCCCGAGTCGGGTCCAACACCACAAGGGGGACTTGCCTCAGCGCCAGATGTGGCTAGAGTCTTGTCGGCCATCAGGAAGAAGCATTGGCTGAGTTGCGTTGGTGGCCTCATCAACATTCGACAGGAGACTGGAATGACCACTGTTGCCAGCCACCGCTCCAATCTGATCCAAATCGTCACCACCGGGCTCGCGGCGCTCCTCCTCGGCGGCTGCCCCAACCCCAACGGTGCGGGCTATGACGACGTACCCACCCTCGCAATCCTGGGCGGTGGAGACCACACCACAGACAGCCTGAGCATCACCACCATGGTGGAGCGCGCAGATGGTCTGGACGTGCCCACCGATCTTGAGTTCAACCCGACCGCAGATAACCAACTGTGGATTACCAATCGGGGTGACAACACGGTGCTGGTGGTGCTCGACGTGGACTCCGACAATCCGGAACCCGACCTGCGCACATCGTTCGGCGCCGATCACTTTCTCGTAAAGCCTTCGGCCCTAGCGTTCAGCGACAACGGCAACTTCGCGACAATTCACGAAGAAGATGACTTCACCCAAGGCCCTCCCCCCATGGGTACGCCGGCAGACTTCATGGGCCCCACGCTCTGGTCCTCGCACCTGGGTGACGCAGGCCAACACCCTGACGGACACGCTCCCTACGATGGAGGCCATGGCAGTCACCTGGACATGCTGCACAACAGCCCCAACGGAATGGGCATCGCCTGGGAGGAAGACAACGTGTTTTGGGTGTTCGATGGGGCCCACTCGTCCATCACCCGCTACGACTTCCATGATGACCACGGGCCCGGCGGCTCCGATCACAGTGATGGCGAGATTGCCCGCTACGTCGAGGGCGAAGTGGATCGCGACTCGGACGTGCCCTCGCACATGGTCCTCGACCACGATACCGGCCTGCTCTACATCGCGGACACCGGCAACTCGCGCATCGCGGTGCTCGATACGAACGAGGGCAGCAAGGGCGCCAATGTCAGCCCCAACTACGACATGTGCGAGCTCTACGAGATGGATGATGGAGAGCTTGAGACCCTCGTCGACGGAGAGGACGTGAACCTCAGGAAGCCCTCGGGAATTGCGCTTCACGATGACGTGCTCTACGTGTCCGACAATCGCTCCAGTGTGATCTTCGGTTTCTCGCTTGAGGGTGAACTGATCGACTGGGTAGACCTGGAGCGACCTCGAGAAGATGGCGCCGACTACGGTGGGCTCATGGGTCTGGAGTTCGACGACGACGGCAACCTCTGGGCGGTCGATGCCCAGGAAGAAGAGGTCATCAAGATCAGCGTCGTGGACACGTCGGACGACGACGAATAAGCCACTGAGCAGAACAAGCGCCGGCGACTCTCAATAGCCCGTCTGGAGAGCCAAAGCTCCGGGTCCCCAGGCTTGTCGTACGTCCTCGGCTTGCTCGGGGCGCACCAAGGCAATCAGCGAGCCGCCACCACCTGCTCCGGTGACCTTGGCAGCCAGGGCACCATGAGCGAGGGCGACTTCAACGCCCTCTCGGTCGTCCTTGTTCACGACACCCAGAGCATCCAGGCTGCTCTGCTGAGAGGTCATGGCCTCAGCCAAGCCATCGAGGTCGCCAGCCAACCAGGCGGCGTGGCCCTCCCGACTCCAGCGGCCCATGGCAGCCACAGTCCGAACCAGCGCCGGCTCGGCGACGAGTCTCTGGCGGACATGCTCCACCAATGATGCTGTGGATTGCTTGCTGCGGCCGGGGCGAACAACCAATGTGAGCGGAGCAAGCCCTCGCAGCGGCTCGGTCTCCTGCCCCTTGACGAACCACACGGGCAACTCGAGGGTCGACACGGTGTGGTCGATGCCAGAGGGGTCTGCGTGGAACAGGCGCTCGACAGCCGAAGCTGCTCCGAGCACCCGAGCGGGGTCTGGCTGGTGGCCGTACCAGAGCAGCAATGCTCGGGCCATCGCCGTTCCCAGAGCAGCGGAGGTACCCATGCCGGACTTCAGCCCGCCCGCTCGAACGGCGACACGCATGGGAAGCGGCAGCACGACCCCCAACGCGTGAGCCGCAGCCGCCAGCGCTCGGGACACCTGCGCCTGCGCTCCCTGCGGCGCATCCTCGTCCACACTAATGGTGAGCGGCGCAGGAGGTGGGCCCGCCACGCTCGGCATAGCCAAGGTCGCCAGCCCTGAATCGAGCTTCTCGTCGTCCGGCGCTTCCCCATCCATACCCGGGGACAACCCACCCGGCTGATTGGTGGCAATGACCACCGACAGGCGCACATCGGGAAGTGGGACTGCAATGGCAGGCTCCCCGTAGACCACCGCGTGCTCGCCCAACAAGATGATCTTGCCGCACGCAGTGGCAACCACCGGCCGCTGCCCGGGGGGCGTGTCGGGACGGTCTGAGCGGGACTTCACGACCTCGAACTCACAGCAGGTGGTTCTGGTGCAGCGTCGCAGCCGGTCCCGGGCGATTCACGAGGATCTCGACACCGGGAACCAACTGCTGCAGCCGCTCAAGCACCTGATCGGCTTCGCGACCTTCGCACAAGACGTGGACGTTGGGGCCCGCGTCCAGGGTGAAGTACACCGGCAGCCCGTCCTCGTTGCGCCAGCGACGCAAGCCGTGGATGACACGTAGGGTCTCCGGCTGCATGTACAGGGCCGCCGGGCGACCGCTCATCATGATGGCCTGGACTTCCAAGGCCTCGTGCTCCACCAACTCGCCAAAGGTACGGAAGTCCCGGTTGGCCAGGGCACCCTTTAGGGCGAGGATCCGCGCAGGGAGGACTTCCTGACGGGCTTCCATGAATGGATGGGCAATCGCCAAGCGGTGTCCGTCCGAGCTGGAGATGGCCTTGCTCTTGCGGGAGACCAGCACGATGAGGTCGCACAGGTCCCAGTGATCCTGGGGACAGAACTGCCGAGAGAAGGAGGACTGGTCTTCGCTCCCCGCGGTCCACTCCACAAACCCAGCCTGAATGGATCGGCACGCCGAGCCGCTCCCTCGCCGCGCCCAGCGGGTCATCTCCACCTCGTCGGGCAGGCCCTCATGAAAAGCGCCGATAGCCGCCGTGGCGAGCGCGGCGAACCCCGATGCAGACGAAGCCACACCAGTCCCCGCCGGGAACGAGTTCACCGAAGCAACTCGCGCGGACATGCGATACCACTGCTCCCGGATGCGATCGAGAAAGCGAGAGACTCGAACACCACGCCCATCGAGGATGCGCTCGCCATCCAAATAGATCTCGTCCTGAGACAGGCTCGAGTCCCACTCCACGGTCGTCGTCGTCACCGCAGCAGAGAGGTTCATCGAGAGCGAATCGTTCAGAGGCACGTTGAGGTCAAAGTCCTGCTTTCCCCAATACTTGATGAACGCAATGTTCGAGCAGGCACTCGCTGAAGCCCGAAGGATCTCTGTCATGACAACGACTCCTCCACGAGTCCATCCCGCTCGAAGATCACGTCGAGCACCTCGAGACCATGAGCCTCGGCACACTGAGTGGCATAGCGCCGGTCAGCGGCAAGGATGAGGATACAGTCACCTCCCCCCGCGCCGGTGAGGCGAGCACCCAAGACGTCTGGGTCGGCCTGAAGGGCTCGAACTACAGCACCGTGTTCTTCGGGCACTGCGCCCAACTCATCTAGCAGGGCATGGCCCGAGTTCATGGCCTCGCCAAGCGCCACCAGGTCTCCACGCTCCAGGCCCCGGATCCCCTCTCTGGAGACATCACCCATGGCCCCGTAGATGCCATGTCCCACAGGAAACCGATCCCGAATGGTGCGGATCATCGCGCCCGTGGATGCCTTCTGACCCGACCACGCAACAATCCAATCCAGAGTCACCGAGGGCGGCTCCATGCGGGTCAGGTGGGGCGGTGCGCCGTCCTGAAACTGTACGTAGCCCCCCAGCAACTGCGTCGCAACGTCGTAGCCAGAGGCCTGACCCTGCAGCGCTCGCTGAGCGTCTCGGGCCTCGGTAAAGAGGTCCAGGGGCGATGGCTCATGCCCACCAGCGCGGTGGAGCGCCGACACCGCAGCCAGGGTCGAAGCCGATGAGGAACCCAAGCCCCATGTCGTGGGAAAGTCAGCCAGGAAGCGCAGCCGAAAGCCCCCCTGTACCGGGCGGTGCCGACGAAGGACGGGCCAGAGTAACGCGAGATCTTTCGAGGTCGGAGTGGCCTGAGAGAGGCTCTCGATGGGAACCTCGATCACTTGCCCGAACACCGAGGTCGCCTCGATCAGTAACGAACTAGCCCTAGGCAGCGACACCACTTCACAGGTGATCCGGCGGTTGAGACACATGGCGAGCGCCTGGTGTCCCTCCAGAACCGCATACTCGCCAAAGAGCATGACCTTCGCCGGCGCGGAGCTCCGCGCCACGACCTGTTCGGCGGAGGGGTCGTAAGGCTCGGGAGCCGATGCGCTGGTAGCGATCACGGGTCGTCCTTCAGTGGGGGCTCGTCGCTCAGATCGCTGGCGAGCTCCAGATTGCGAGCATGCAAGCGCATGTGCCCCTTCTGAATGCCTTCTGTTCCCAGCGCTCGCAGCGCACCCAGATTCTGTGCCAGGCCCACAGCCGCGAGAACTCGCGCCAGGTCCTGAGCCGTCTCCACTCGCAACAGACGCAACGCGAATCGCGCCGTGGGATGCAAGCGGGTCACCCCACCAACAATGCCCACCTGGAGCGGCACCTCAAGCTGTCCAACGAGCATCCCATCGTCATCAATCGTCCACGACGAGACCGAGCGGTACTGACCGTCCCGTGCCGCATACGCGTGAACCCCCGCTTCCACAGCCCGCCAATCGTTGCCAGTGACCACAACCACGGGATCGATGCCGTTCATGATGCCCTTGTTGTGGGTTGCCGCCCGATAGGAGTCGTACCAGGCAAACCGTGCGGCCTCCACAATGCGCTGCGCGACCTCTGGCCCCGGAAGATCTCCGATAGCGAGATCGGCGGGACGAATACGACACGTGGCCCGAAACCGCCTCCTGTCGGCGAGGTTGGACAGGATCCGTAGTCCTGGGCGCCCACCCGCCCACCGAGCGACATCTGGAGCCAGCGCCTCCGCCATCGTGTTGACCACGTTCGCGCCCATGGCATCACGCGGGTCTACGAGCAGATGGACCACGAGCACCGTCCCTGCCCCGGTCTGCTCGGGACTGAAGATACGGCACTCCACATCACGACATCCGCCGCCAAAAGACACCAGGGTCGGGTCCAGCGCGTTCGCCTTCTCGATGATTTCCTCACGGCGACTCGCCACAGCCACAGCAGCAGCCTCCCCGTCCGCCACATCGAGCACCTGAATCTGTCCGATGACGAGGTCTTCTACGACTTCGGTCTGAAAGCCCCCGGTATTTCGAGCCAGGCGCGCCATATTGGAGGCCGCGGCGACCACGGAGCTCTCTTCGACAGCCATGGGGACCAGCAGATCTCGCCCGTCGACCTGAAAGTTCACCGCAATGCCCAGGGGCAAAGGGAAAGCGCCAATGACGTTCTCGACGAAGCCGTCCAGCAAGGCAACGTCTACGTCTCCGTCGAGACCATCCAGAGCCGGATCACCAGGGCCCAAGCCCGCCGCCGCACGGACGACCTGGAGACGCTCGTCACGGTCCAGTCGGTAGAAGCCTGTGATGCGGCTACTAGCCGCCGCCTTGGTACTCATGACCGTCTCCGAACCTCGAGCCGAACAAGA
>PBPL01000172.1 GCA_002724675.1 Deltaproteobacteria bacterium
CGACGACGACGATGACTCCGCTGGCGATGACGACGACTCCGCTGGCGATGACGACGACGACTCCGCTGGCGATGACGACACTGCTGGCGATGACGACACCGCGGGGGATGACGAGACGTCCAGCGACGATGACGACACCAGCGACGACAGCGACGGAGAGGCTGGTGGCTCAACGCCCACGAGGCCCCAAGTGCCTGGCATCGCGGGTGGTGGTTGCGAGTGTGGTGTCGGGGATCTCCAAACAGGCGGCCCCGGTCTGATCGCGGTCGTCCTCTTTGGCCTGGTGACAGTCAGGAGGCTGCGATGGACATGGTGACGTTGGGTGGCCGCGTGTCCGCGGCACTGATGACCCTTGCGCTGGGTTGCTGCTTGTTGCTCAGCCCGGCCGCAGCTCAAGACGTTGCTCTCAATACAGAGCGGTTTCACGCCGTGTCCGGCGCTGGCGGCGGCGCCCTCCTGGAGGGCGTCACAGTGGGCGAGTCCTGGCAACTGGACGCGGCCTTGTGGCTGCATGTCTCGCGGCGTCCCATGATGCTGACGCTGGATGGTGTGGTGGACAAACCGGCCATTACCGGACGGCTCGGAGGTTCGGTGCACGGGGCCTTCACTGTGGGCAGCCGAGTTCGTGTGGCTGTGGATCTGCCCGTGACGCTCTACCAGGAGGGAGTCGACCCCATCTCGCGTGCGACGCTGCCCCGGGGTGGTGTCGGGGACCTCCGCCTGACTCCCAAGGTGCTGTTGCTTCACCCTGACCGATCGTGGCTTGGCTTGTCGATGTCCTCGCCGGTGTCGTTCCCCACGGGCAATAAGGCGGCCCTCATGGGTGAGGCGGGACCGACGGTTCAGCCTCGGCTGCATCTGGAGAAGCGCATGTTCTGGCCGAGCGTTCCCATCCTGCGCTTCGCCGTTGCGCTGGAGTTTGGTTGGCGATTTCGGCAGCGTACGCAGATCCTCGACCTCGACACGTCGGGGGAATTCACCATCGGCGCTGGAATCCGTTGGGAGCCCCTCGATCGACTCCGGGTGGGTACCGAACTCGTCGCGTCTGTGGGCACAGGCCTGAATGGCAGGAACGGCGAGCTGGCCACCTGGATCTCGATGACCCTCGACCGCGCGGAGCAGGTGGACGTCCTGGGTGGCTTCACGATGGGTGTGGGGCAGGGCGTTGGTACGCCGGAGGCGCGGGGCTTCGTGGCGGTAAGAGCACGGCTTCACCCCTTGCGACGCGTCGATCCGAGGCCTAGTTCCAGTGCCGTCTTCGAGGCTCTGCCCGACAGCGTGGTCCAGGCCCAGGCTCGTCGAGTGGATCCCGGCCCACCGCCCCCCGTGGACGAAGACTATGCGGCCTGGGGACTTCGGCTCGTGGGTCGTTCTCTGACTATCGATTCGAGTGTTCTCTTCGACTTCGACCGCTCCACGCTCAAGCCGACAGCCGGCCCCGTGCTCGAGAAGGTCGCCATCTGGTTCACCGCCCACGAGGGCGCAGGGGTGATGGAAGTCGCCGGACACTGCGACTCCCGGGGTAGCGATGGCTACAACGATCGACTCAGCCTGAGCCGTGCCCGCGCTGTGTGGCGCTTCCTCGTGGAGCGTGGTGTGCCGGCCGACCGCCTCATCGCTCGTGGCTACGGCAAGCGTCAACCTCGCATGAAGAAGGGCGACGCCTCCACCGAAGAGGTGCATCAGGCCAACCGTCGTGTGGAGTTCACGTTCCTCGGGCACCGCGACGCCCACAAACACTGAGACAAGGACGCGGGTCTCGGACCGTGGTGGCTTGTTCCGCCCCGGGGACCAGTGGGTTGGCTGACGCCGCAGCGCTGAACGGTGTATGGTCCACCTCCCGAAGGGAGTCGTCGTGACTGACCGAGAGAGCAGCACAGCTGCCGAGACAGACGCAAAGCTCGATGCCGAGAGCCGAGGTAATGCTCGTGTCGCTCTGGGGGTTCGCGTGGACCTCCGCAGTGAGAACACCTTCTTTACAGGCTTCTCCGAGAACATCTCGGAGGGAGGCTTGTTCATTGCGACCGAAGCGCCGTATCACGTGGGTGAAGAGCTGGACGTCGAGTTGTCGATGATGGGCGACGGCATCCCTCTGAAGCAGCGGGTCGTCGTGCGCTGGGTTCGGCCGACCGAGGCGGCTGGTGGACTGCCAGCTGGGATGGGTGTTCAATTCCTGACCTTGACCGACGAAGATCGCGAGATGCTCCAGCAGTTTGTGGACTCGCGGATCAAGGACACCCTCTTCTACGAGGTGGACTGAGCGCAGCAGAGCCTGATCTGGGAAATGCTGAGTAAAGTCGATGCCTTGACAGGATCATCCCATTCTTCGATGATTGCATTTGGGCCACCCCAGGCCCGCTGTGCAGGCGCGGATTCTCCGCGGAAGCGTTGCGATCGGTGAGGGGATGACGATGCGGCAGTTGGTGACTTCGTTATGCGTTGCTGCCCTCGGGATGTTTCTGACTCCTTGGGTGGGTTCGGTTCAGGCTGAGGGTCTCGATGCGGCGCTCGATGCCCTGGGTATTCCGACCCCAGTTGAGGAAGAAGAACAGGAAGCAGATCTCTACTCCGTGGTCTCGGGAGACACCCTCTGGGGGATCTGCGAGCGATTCTTTGGCGATCCCGAGTATTGGCCGACGCTCTGGTCGATCAACAACGAGGAGATCACTAATCCCCACTACATTTATCCGGACCAGGTGCTCCAGTTCCAGCCGGGGAGCGATACACGACCACCCAGCGTTGTGATGGCCGGGCAGGCTGCGGTCATCGATGACCTGTCGTTCGACGAGAACTTTGAGCCCATCGTCCACTTCCTGTCCACCACGCAGGACTGCGCGCTGCCGGTTCCCTTCACGACCTACAAGGAGGCCGACATTACGCTATCGGCGCCCAGCTTCATGACCCGGTCTCCACTGGAGCCCCTGGGTACGGTCAAGTCGTCGCCTGAGATGCGCGAGATGCTGTCGTTTGGGGACGTGGTGTATTTGCGCTTCAAGAACCTCAGTGACGTCAACTGTGGAGACATCTACACGCTGTATCACCACGTGAAGAAGGTCCGTCACCCCGAGGTGGTCACAGCACGGCTCGGCCACAGCTACCTGGTCTCGGCCGAGGTCTTGGTGACTGACGTGGGGGACAAGTGGGTGACCGCTCAGATCGTCCAGTCATACTCCGAGTTCGAGCGGGGCGAGATGATCACGGACCGGGTCCCGGTCACGGGCAAGGTGCGGGCCATGACCTTGGCGCAGGACCTCGATGGCTACGTCATTGACAAGAGCCACAACGAGAACCTGATGCTTCAAGACAATCAGACCATCTACATCGATCGTGGCCGCAATGATGGCGTCCAGAGCGGGACCATCTTCTGGGTGCTTCGCCGCGGCGATGGACTGGCCACCAAGCCTCGTCAGATCGACCGCTCGCTTCCCGATCGTGTCATAGGCCGCCTCGTGGTCTTTGCGGCCGACGAGCATGTCTCCACCGCCATCCTCACCGACCAGGCGCGTGAGGTGAAGGTGGGTGACCGCATTACCAGTCGTCTCGACTGATCCCCCATTTTATCGTTGACACTGAACGTGCGTTCAGTGATTCTGCCATCATGGAGTGGTCGTCGCGGCGAAGTGCGTCGACCAGCAACTAGGTTGCGGGGGGATTTCGATGGACTTGAGCGCGGCAGTGGCCGTATCCCAGTGTGCTGATCGCATCGAGCGTGGATGTCGGCTACGGGCTGAGCTAGTCGAGGCGGGCTCCGCTGCCCAGTGGGCTCGGCGCAGGGCAGGGGGCCAGCAGCGCCGGCTTCCCGGCTTCGCCGAGCCGTCGAGCCCTGGTGTCTTCGACCGGTTCAGGGCCCAGTCGGTGTGCCCGGTGCCGTGGGAGTCCGCCGGTTACCCGGCCGGCCTTCGGCATCTCGCTCAACCACCCCCCGTCTTGTTCGTGCGCGGTTCGTCCGAGCCTCTACCGGCCCCCGTGCGTTGTGTCGCCCTGGTGGGGGCGCGCCGCTGTACGGAGCTCGGTCGCCTGGTGGCGCGGGACCTTGCCGCAGCTCTGGCGCGGGCGGGGGTGGTGGTCGTCTCGGGTCTCGCCATGGGCATCGATGCGGCAGCTCACGAAGGCGCTCTAGATGCAGGAGGGCAGACAATCGCTGTGTTGGCCTCGCCAGTGGATGACCCAACTCCGCGCTGCAACGGCATCTTGGCGGACGAGATTCTGAGCGCGGGAAGCTGGCTCGTCTCCGAGCGTCCTCCCTCTGCCAGTGTGCGCCCTGCCGACTTCCCCCGTCGCAATCGTCTGGTGGCCGCCTTGGTCTCTGCCCTCGTCGTCGTAGAGGCTGGTCTCTCCAGTGGCACCTGGACCACTGTGGGCCATGCCCTTCAGCTGGGGATCGATGTGGGTGCGGTTCCAGGACCGGTCACCAGCCTAGCCTCTCGCGGAGCCAACGAACTGCTCCGGCGCGGTGCTCAGGTGGTCACTTCGGCGGACGACATCTTGGCCATGTGCAGGGGGCCCGGGTCGTTGGCTCACCCTGCTCCAGGTGCCCCGGACTCTCTGTTGGTGGGCGATGGCGACCTCTCGGTCGATGAGCGCTCTCTCCTGCGTGGCTTGCCTGGTGGTTCTGGGGGCGCCGGCCAGTGGCTCTCAGCCTCGGGCTTGGGCCCGGTTCGTGGTCAGGCTGCTCTGTGTCGGTTGCTGAGCCGCGGGGTCCTTCGTCGCCTGTCTGGCGGTCGTATTGCGCGCGTTTTGGGTTGAGCCGGTAGCGCGAGGTTCTCTGCTGGCGCCAGGAGCCCCTTCCCTTTGTGCTCGAAGTCGTTACATTAGGCGCCCTCGGAGCACATGATGACAGAGCGTCAGAGTGAAATTCTTGCGTGGATCGGGCGGCTGGCCGTCTCGTCGCGCGTGCCTGCTGACCGGGGCACGCTCTGCGAGCTGCTGGTGGAGGCAGGCTTTCCGCTCGAAGAGGTCATCGAAGCCATCGAGAGTGCTGACTCCGAGGGCTCGGCAGCGGTCGTGGAGCATCAAGCCCCCACGCCGGCCGAGGTGTCCCAGTTGAGCGAGGATGCCACCCGGTTCCTCAATGCGCTTCGCGATGTGGGCTATCTGGACGATGTGTTGGAGGACGAGGTCTTGGATCTGGTCATGCAGGGCCCCCCGGGTCCGGTGAGCCTGGATGACATCCGGCATCAGGTGGCAGCGGTCCTGTTCGAGCGACACAGCGAGTTTGACCAAGAGACCCTTCAGATGCTCCAGCAGGAGTGGCGGCTTGTCTTTCACTGATTCGTCCCCTTCGTCTGCTGTCCACGTGGTGGGGGGTGGGCTGGCCGGTTCCGAAGCTGCCTACCAGTTGGGTTCTCGGGGCATCCCCGTCGTGCTGCACGAAATGCGACCCGTGCAGAAGACCGAGGCCCACCGCACAGACCGTCTCGCGGAGTTGGTGTGTAGCAACACACTGGGCAACAAGCTGCCGCATACGGCGCCCGGAATCTTCAAGCGCGAGCTGGATGTCTTGGGAAGCCTGGTGGTCTCGGCTGCACGTGCCTCCAGTGTCCCTGCAGGCGGAGCGCTTGCCGTGGACCGAGACGCCTTCGCGCAGGCGATCAGTGACACGCTGGAGTCTCTGGACAACGTGACCATCGTTCGCGAAGAGGTCACGACGCTGCCCCTCACGGCAGAGAGTCGCTGGTTGCTGGCGACGGGGCCGCTCACATCCCCGCAGCTGTTTCAGGTCATCGCTGAGCTCACGGGCACCGAGGACCTCTACTTCTACGACGCAATCGCCCCCATTGTGGACCTGCAGTCGGTGGACCCGGAGATTGCGTTCTGGGCCAACCGCTACGACGAGGAATCGGACGGCGACTACCTGAACATTCCCCTGGACAAGGCCCAGTACGAGCGATTCATCGACGATCTGTTGGCGGCCGAACAGGTTCCGCCCAAGGACTTCGAAGAGGAGCGGTTCTTTCAGGGCTGCCAGCCCATCGAGGCCATCGCCCAAAAGGGTCGGGACAGCTTGCGCTTTGGTCCCATGAAGCCCGTGGGGCTGTTCGACCCGCGGGCCCAGCGCCGGCCGTGGGCCGTGCTGCAGCTCCGCCGCGAGACCCGAGACGGGGGGGCCATGAACCTGGTGGGCTTCCAGACCAAGCTCAAGTATGGCGAGCAGACTCGGGTGCTGCGCAGTCTCCCGGGCATGGCTGAGGTGGAGTTCCTGCGGTTGGGCTCGGTGCATCGCAACACGTTCCTCAACTCGCCACAGCTCCTCGACCCTGGGCTTCGGCTGGCGACTCACCCCCATCTCTCGTTTGCCGGGCAGATCGTGGGCTGTGAGGGCTACACGGAGAGCAGCGCCATGGGGTTGTGGGCTGCTCTCTGTATCGTGGCCGAGCGGGATGGGCGGGAACTCCCACCGCCGCCAAGGGACACAATGCTGGGGGCCCTGCTCGGCTACATCCGAGAGGCGAGAGGCAAGCGCTTCGAGCCCATGAACGTCAACTTTGGCCTCCTTCCCGAGGACGGGGTGCGGGTCAAGAAGGCGGGCAAGAAGGCGCATCGTGTGGCCCGTGGAGAGGTCTGTGTGGAGTCCATGCAGCGGTGGGCCGAAGAACATGGGGTCGCCCGGCCTGCGCCGACCCTTTCCACCGTGGAGTGTGCCCAGGCGGGTTGAGCGCTCTGGGGCCTCTCGCCTGAGGCCCAAGGGATGGCTCTCCAGCCAAGCGATGCCGATGGAACGACGACTTCCCAGCTTTCTCGAGCACCTCCGCTTGGAGCGCGGCCTCTCACAGCACACCTTGCGTGCCTATGAGCGGGACTTGGTGCAGGTGCGCGACTTTCTGCGTGAAAGGTGGTGCTTGGAGCCGGACGAGGAGGGGCCTGATGTGGACCGCATCGAGCCCGTGGATGTGCGTGCATTTCTCGCTGCCTGCCACGGCAAGAACAGCCCCGCAACGAGGCGTCGCAAGCTCTCGGCCTTGCGCACGTTCCTGGATTGGGTCGCAGAGCATCGTGGCGATGACCGCAATCCTGCGCGTGCCCTGTCCTCGCCGAAGCGTCGTCGTCGGCTGCCCAATGTGTTGACCATCCCCGAGGCGGACCGATTGGCGGACTCCGCACAGGAGCCAGAGGGGGTCCGCGCCGCGCTGCTGGCCACCCGTGACCTGGCCATTGTGGAGCTTCTCTACGGCAGCGGCCTGCGGGTGAGCGAGTGCGTTGGCCTGGACATTGGCAGCCTTGATTTTCAGCGCCGTGAGGTGCGTGTCCTGGGGAAGGGGCGCAAAGAACGGGTGGTGCCGCTGGGCGAACCCGCTTGTCTCGCTCTGCGCGCATGGCTCGAGCTGCGTCCCTTGTTGAGGGGCTCGGGGTCCAGCGACACCGCCATCTCGTCCGGCTCGGGACAGGCCGTCTTTCTCAACGCTCGCGGGGGGCGGCTGTCGGATCGATCGGTGCGACGGTTGCTCAAGAAGCGGGGAGTGCTTGCCGGCTTGGACAAAGACGTTCATCCTCACGCGCTGCGTCACTCCTTTGCGACGCATCTGCTCGACGGCGGGGCCGACCTTCGGGCGATTCAGGAAATGCTCGGCCACGCCAGCCTGTCGACCACCCAGCAGTACACGCACCTGACCGTCGAGGGTCTGCTGGAGGCGCACCGTACGTTCCACCCTCGTGGGCGGGATGACCACAAGCGCTCGGAGGGCTCCGAGCCCGATGAGGACGAGCAGACGACGCGAAGAATGAAGCTCGAAGGATGAAGGGAACCAACCGATGACGACAGTGCTCGCAGTTCGACGCGATGGGCAAGTAGCCCTCGCCGCTGATGGCCAGGTGACTCTGGGCAACACGGTGATGAAGGGCTCGGCCAAGAAGATCCGCAGCTTGGCTGATGGTCAGGTGCTCGCGGGATTTGCTGGGGCCACCGCTGACGCCATGACCTTGTTCGAGAAGTTCGAGACCAAGCTGAACCAGTTTCCCGGGAACCTCGCCCGAGCGGCTGTGGAGATGGCCAAGGAGTGGCGCACGGACAAGTACTTGCGGCACCTGGAAGCGCTCCTGCTCATTGCCGACAGTGAACGTACGCTCGTAGTGACAGGCAACGGCGACGTGATCGAGCCCGATGGTGGGGCTGCAGCGGTGGGTTCGGGTGGACCCTTTGCCCTTGCGGCCTCGCGCGCGCTGCTCGACGTCACCGACTTGGCTGCTGGTGAGGTGGCTCGCCGGGCCATGACGATCGCTGCCGACATCTGTATCTACACGAACAGCGAGATCCTGGTTCTGGAACTCGCGGACTCTTGACTGGAGAATTGACGTGGAGATTGACGAACAGCCCCAAGTCTCTGGTGCCGAGCTCACCCCCCGAGAGGTGGTGACCGAGCTCGATCACTTCATCATTGGTCAGGACAAGGCAAAGCGTGCTGTCGCTGTGGCGCTTCGCAACCGCTGGCGGCGCAAGCAGGTCGCCGACGACCTCCGAGACGAGATCGCGCCCAAGAACATCATCCTCATCGGCCCCACTGGAGTCGGCAAGACGGAGATCGCCCGGCGACTGGCTCGGTTGGCGGGAGCCCCGTTCATCAAGGTCGAAGCCACCAAGTTCACCGAGGTGGGCTATGTGGGCAAGGACGTGGAGTCGATGATCCGGGATCTGGTGGAGTCTGCGGTTCACATGGTGCGGATCGAGATGGAGGCTTCGGTCAAGGAGCAGGCGCGCGAGTCTGCCGAGCGCAAGATCCTCGACGCCCTGTACACCCCCAGCTCTGACTCCGACGACGAGTCTGATACGGCCCGATCGGATCGCACCCGGGAGAAGCTGGAGAAGATGCTGCGCGCCGGTCACCTGGATGACCGGGTGATCGAGCTGGACATCAGCCGTTCGCCGGCGGACATGCCGGGCTTTCAGGTGTTGGGTGGCTCCGCGGGCATCGATCAGATGGGGATCAACCTGCAAGACATGCTGTCGGGCTTCATGCCCAAGCAGACCACGCGGCGCCAGCTCACCGTTGCGGAGGCGCGCGAGGTGCTGCTCGGCGAAGAAGCGTCGGGTCTGGTGGACCAGGAGCGGCTCACGAGCGAGGCGCTGCGACGGGTGCAGGAAGATGGCATTGTCTTTATCGACGAGATCGACAAGATTGCCGCCCCGGACGCTGCGGGCCGGGGGCCTGATGTGAGCAGGGAAGGGGTCCAGCGCGACATCCTGCCCATTGTCGAGGGCTCGCAGGTGACGACGAGGCATGGTCAGGTGAAGACCGACCACATCTTGTTCATCGCCGCTGGAGCCTTCCATGTGGCCAAGCCATCGGACCTGATCCCAGAACTCCAGGGTCGCTTCCCCATTCGGGTGGAGCTGGCCGCTCTGGACGAAGGCGACCTGCGGCGCATCCTCGTGGAGCCCAGCAATGCTCTCGTGCGTCAGTATCGGGCCACGATGGCCACCGAAGGGGTCACGCTGGAGTTCACCGAGCAGGCGCTCGATCGCCTCGCTGCTTTGGCCTTCGAGGTCAACGGCCGCAGCGAGAACATCGGGGCTCGTCGGCTTCACACGGTGATGGAGGCGCTGCTCGAGGAGATCAGCTTTGACGCGCCCGAGCGGCAAGGAGAGACCGTCGAGATCGACCAGGACGAGGTCAATCGTCGTCTCGCTCCCATCTTGGAAGACCAAGACCTGTCTCGCTACATCCTCTAGCCACCTCAGGGCGATTGCTGGCTTTGGAGTCGACGCCGCCTAGTAGGCCGCATTACGCCCCAGGTTGTAGTAAAGTACGCGCGCTATGAGCCCTCACTCTACGGACAGCTTCCGCGTGCTCTGTGAAGCCGATGACGAGGTGGATGAGCAAGTGGACGAAGTGGTGATCGACGACGACGACGGCGACGACGAAGAGTTCGATTTTCAGGTCGACTCCGAGGACGACGAGGGCTTCGCCGAAGAGTTCGATTTTGGCGAC
>PBPL01000173.1 GCA_002724675.1 Deltaproteobacteria bacterium
CACCGGCAGAGTCGTCGTCATCACCCGCCGAGTCGTCGTCATCACCCGCCGAGTCGTCGTCATCACCCGCCGAGTCGTCATCATCACCGTCGGGCAAGGGCTCTGGATCGTAGGCAGCCGGCGTAAAGTCCAGCACGCCACGCCAATAGTCCGAACAGGATCTGCGGAAGTCATTCAAGTGATCACCGCAAGACCGCACTGCCGCTTCGCGCACCGTCCGCTGACAATCCTGGTAGGTCTCATCGTTGTCGGCATCACAGGTCTCTTCGACGTCCTGGTCTATGTACTCGTCGATCTGCTCAACACAGCCGGCGACAAACTGTCCACGGTTGTCCCAGTCCCCTTCGCCCACATCAGACCAACCCTGTTCGAACTGGGGCAGACACTGCTCAATCAAGTTCGCCTGGTTCCTGCAATAGACGGTGCAGTCATCGCCGCAACCGGCCGAGAGGATCGAAGTGCTGGTCACAAAGGCGGCCAACAGGATGTTTTGGAGCAGTCTCATCCTAAATTACCTAACAATTCCAGTTACTTAAAAATGTCCCGCCGTTCGAGTCGGCAATAATAGGGCATGCCCATTCAGGGATCAATCGACAACAGCGACTCGCAATCGGTATCGGACAAGGCTGTCTCCAACTCCCGATCACATTGATTCGACAGGCTGTCCCACTCCTCGCTGTCTTCGTCAAGCTCCTCGAGGGCTTCCCCCCAGACTTGATTGCACCGCTCCAGGTAGTCGGCCCGCCCTTCATAGGACAAGTCTTCCCAGGTCGAGCCCCAAGTGGATGAACAACGCTCGATGAGATCTGCCTGAGCAGTGCACATCCTGTCACAGGTGTTGCTGCAGCCAACTCCGGCACACGCCAGGCCTATGACTGCCGCGGCACTCAAGATGGCTCGGCTCCATGCACTTAGAGGCTGCATGCGCGGGACTATAGGGCAATGCCCGGCCATGGACCAGCAGACCCAGCCAGGACACCTGCCAGTAGGCCAAACCGAGCACAGTAAACCCAGCCCGATGCCGCGCAACTCATCGCTGTCTTGACAGCCACCAGGGCCAGCTTTAGGGTTCCCGGCTCAGGTCGGCTTCACACTGGGGTTCCAGTAGGATGGTCGGTCTCGGGCAGATAGCTCAGTCGGTAGAGCAGGAGATTGAAAATTTCCGTGTCGGGGGTTCAATTCCCTCTCTGCCCACCATTCTTCTCAAGAGGCCGGAGCCCACACGGGGTCCGGCCTCTTTTGCTTTCCGCTCCCCGGAACCCAGTTCAGACTGAGACTCGAACTCCTGCGATCCACACCCCTGCCACGGCGTCCTCGTATCGTCCTCGAAACTCGCTGAGCAGACGCCACAAGGCATCTTTACCCGACTCGCCTCGTCTCAGGCCCCCGGGAATGCGCAGCGCAACCAGATCCGCCTGACGACCCGGCACCAAGGCACCGAGGCGGTTACCTTCTCCCAGCGACTGCGCTCCAGCGAGTGAGGCGAGAGCTAGTGCCTGACCGGGATCGGGGGACAAAAAGCCCCGATGCACCTCGAGGTAGCTGCGCATCACGTCGAGCATCGAGAGGTCAGGGCCTGCGCCCACATCGGTCGCCAACGCCACCGAGACACCTGCACCAAGCAGCCGCTCGATGGGCATACGCCCACTGCCAAGAGCGACATTGGACGTGGGGCAGTGCGCTACCCAACTGCCGGACCGAGACAACAGACCGAGGTCCTCGTCATCCACATGAATGCAATGACCAAACACGCTCCGCGGGCCCAGCAAACCGCAGTCTGCATAGAGCGCTGTATACGACCGAGCTTGAGGGAACAGGTCATGCACCCAGGCCACCTCGTCTTTGTTCTCAGCCAGGTGTGTCTGGAGCCGTGCCGTGGTGCCCGAGAGGAGTCGGCCACACCCTTCCAGCAAGCCTAGGCTGCAGCTCGGCGCAAAACGCGGCGTCAACGCATATCGCTCCCCGTAGACTTGCACGTGGGTAGCAGCTTCTTCGAGCGCATTCTCTGCCCCTCGCAACAGATCTTCTGGTCCATTCTGATCCATCAGCACGTCCCCACCCTTGGCTCGCAGGGGAGAGAGCCCTTCCAGCACTGCCTCCGCCGAGTTGGCCTGCGGCGCACCGTAGACCATCGCTGTCGTGGTACCCGCCCGAAGCAGACCGGTGCGAAACTCGTCGACCACTTGCTCGCGATAGCCGGGGGCTGAAAAACGCTCCTCTTCGGGCCAAATGTGTTCCTGAAGCCAAGGAAGCAACGCCTCCTGAAACCGTCCCCGAACACGGACCTGAGGCAGGTGAACGTGAACATCCACCAGCCCTGGGACGAGAAGACACCCTGCATCCAGATCCCGGACCGGCTCGACCTTGGACCGATTCCGCTCGGGCGCAATCAGGCAGCCCTCTTCGTCCCAGCAGACCAAAGAGTCCCGCTCAAAGTGGGTATCGCCCCCAGGAAGGGGGGTCAGGACGTGGCCAGGCACCTCAGAAGCAGGACACACAACACCCATCCAACAGAGAGCCGACCCTCAAACCCGTGCGGCAGGGGGCGCGGCAAGCGCTACAGCAACGAGCCCGAATCAAGCAGCGACGCCACTGCCCTTGAAGGCAAACCGAACCGCCAACGTGAGATCGGTTTGATTGATCCCTATCTGTACGTCCTCGATCCCTGCGGCCAGGCGCAGAGGGCCATCCGAGGGCATGATCATCCGCTCGAACTTATCGGCCGGAACGAGTGGTACGGGGTTCAAGCGGCCCACTTGTCGCTCTAGCAGTCGGTCCCCGACCAACTTCACAATCCGCATGGGCGCGCTATCTCCAAGAGACAACGAAACGGCTTCAAGGCGCCCCTCGAGCTGCTTTCGCCCACGATGAAAGCCAACCCGATTGAGCGACGCTGTGCCATCCACGTTGCGACTCATCGTAAATGGGATCTCGAATTGATCGCCCAGGAGGATCGCTCGACCCTCGAGCTCCACGACAGCTCGAGCATCGAGAGTGACGCCATCGTCATGGTAGGAAAACCGACTTCCATCCCGAGACACCCGCGCTCGCCACCGACCCTGAATCTTCACCAAGTCACGGATCCGGCGACTGGCTCGCCTCCGTCCACCTCGCGCTAGCGCACGCACGCCACCACCAACCGTCCGAAAGACTGGATTGCCGAGGACACGCCCTTCGTCCATGCGATCCTCCACACCGGTTAGAAGACCCTTCACCTGATCTTCCGCAGCGTGCAGAAGCTTCCGGCCTCCCTCAATGAGGTCAAAGTCGCCCTCGCCCACTTGAATGGGAAGAGCTTCCGACAAGAGGTCCACCCAGAGCTTCTGGGAGATGGACAGTGCCAGGTGATAGCCCTCGGGAAGAAGCGGTGCTGCACGCGATTCCATGGGAAAGCCCTCCGAGTCCTGTTGACGTCGTCAAACCGCCTACACCTAGCTGGCTGGGGCGGCCTTAGACCTCAACTTCTCAGCAGTCGCGCCACAGCAGAAAAGAGTCCCTGGCGCAGGGGACGAGTTTCGTCGCAATAGCAGTCTAGCCCGAGTGGGCGGCATCTCACCAGGAGATGAACATCACCAGTTGATGGAAATGTAATCGTCACCGTCGCAGTTGTAGGTGCCCTGCTCAATGGTAAAGGTCAGCGCTCCCGCAGGGTACGTGTCACAGAAGTACACGTTGGGACAAGAGCCACTACCAAATGCAACCTGGGTGTTGTTTCCCAGAATGTTCATGTCGTCGAGGGAGACTCGAGCGATGGCAGCCGTTGGCGAACTGAGGTCCAATACGATGGGCACAGTTGTCGGCAAATCGTCGCCGAAGACACAACCATCCTCAAACGAGACATTGCCGCCCACACTCTCCACTGAGTACTGATTGGGCACTTCATAAAAGAAGAAATCGAGAAACAAGATGCTGGGGTCGTATTCGGTCCAGGAGTCCAGCTTGACCTGAAGCATCTCGCCGTCGCTCCTGTACGAACACCCCTTGATGTCGAAGCCGCCCGCCGCACTCACAACATCTCCCATCGGGTCGTCGGGCTCAGGACAAGGCAACCAGGGGAGGCCCGTGACCTCCACGGTCATCTGCTCGGTCCAGGAATCGGAACCAGCCGTCAGCACCACGTCCAGGACGATGGAATCTCCCAGGAGGGCGCTCGAGTCCACATTGAGCTGGAACGAATTGGACGACTCCAGGGCAGCGTCGACTTCGAGAGGCGCCGACCCATAGTCAAGAGCATCATTCGCCGACAACGTGTAGACGGCGGTACTCCCGTCGCCCGCAGAGACAACGGCTTCGACTGCCTCGTCCGTCGCAAAGGCCCCGTCATTACGGATGGTCACATACACATCCACCAACTCCCCGGCATCAGCCAGGCCGTCGTCGTCACCATCACTGTCGTCGACCCGTACAAGTTCGATGACCGGATGTGCGTAGGGAATGGGCAACTCAAACGAAATCGTGTCCGTGTCCGACCCATCCGTGCACAGCAGTGTGAGAGCGACCGGACTGTTGTCCGTGTGGCCAGCGCCAACGGTGACCACGAAGTCGCCATCTGCGGTGCGGACCTCGCCAGAGCCAATCAAGGTTTCGCCAAAGGTCACCGGTGCGGTGTCAAAACCCGTCGCGTCAGCATCGGGACTTCCCAGGACACACGACACCGGCCCAGCAGTCGGGGCTCCGTCGTTACGCAACTGAAGCCCTTGCAGTCGATTTTCCACTCCAGGGGATGCCGACTCCGGGCTGGTCTGGAACTCCTGCACATGAAGGTCTGGAGGCTGTGGGACAAAGACAACAGCGCTCTGCCCTGGCTCCACAATAAGAGGGACATGCTCTGCTGCGGTCTCCACTCCACCCACGGTGAACACTGCCGAGTCCAGCGTCGCCGCGACGGACCCCGAGTTACTAGCCTTGACGAACCAACGTCGGCTGCCCGGTCCCGGCGGGAGATGCGCAGCCTCACTGGTCACGTTCAGCACCCAATCAGCGTCCACCAGCTCCGACGCTTCGACCTCGACAGAATAATCAGGAGCCTCGGGGGAGCCATGCCCCAGCTCCAGCGTGAAGTCCTCTTGGGCTGAGGCGCCCACCGTCACCGAGCTCTCCTCACCCAGCAAGAGCCGGATGGGGATCGTCCACTGATGGCCGAGCCCATCGTCCAACAACATCGCGAAGTCCAGATAGCTGTTGTCCGGGTGGGTGCTGCCTATGTCGAAGCTAAACGACCCTCCATCGAGCTCCGCCTGTGCCAGGGGCTCTAGGGCAGGAAGCGTCGATGTACTTCCGGAGATTGTGATGGCGGGATCCGACGATGTCAGCGTCGCTGTCAGCGCCGTAGACGCATAGGTCTCGGAGACATTCTCCACTGTGACGTTCAACGCAACCGCAGAGGAACCCGGCCCCGTGGAGGACGACAGTTCATCCACGGTGACTAGCCGGAGATCCGCGAGCGGCTCTCCCACATAGAAGTCGTCCACCTGCCACCGACCGGCGGACCCTCCCTCATAGTAGAGCGCCACATAGACGGTCTCGGAGCCGGAATACGCTGAGATGTCGTGCCACTCCGAGCTGGTCCAGGCCGACCCCGGCAGTGCCAAGTCCGCAATGAGCTGATAGTCACCCGCGTCGGGGTCTGGCGCACCCGTCGAGACGTACAGTTGGTGGGCCTCACCACAGAGCCCCGATGCCACTCGCCTCTCGAACCAACGTACCGAGATGCTGTCCTTGCCCCGAAAATCCATCGGCGGCGAGATCAACCAGTTCTTGCGGACGATCGTCCCCTCACCATCAGGCGGCGGGCACTCCCAGAACCCCCCAGGGATCCCCTCCGAGTGGGACGCAGAGCAATCCCCTGATAGGGGGTTGCGGTCATCTAGACGCCAGTTATGAATCGACTGAGGAAAGCTCTGGTGCGCCGCGAGCCAATCGAATGAGGCCAACGACGACTCGGCACAGGCGTCCTCTCCATCGAAGTCGGCATAGTAGGGAAGGTTCGATAGATCGAGCTCCGTCTCGAAGTGATCCCACTCATCCGGTGCAGCCGCGGGCGAAAACGTCTCCTCAGTACAGGGAGACACTTGATCCGTAGCCCGAACGTAATAATCAACCCCAGGTGCCTGCACCACACTCGCCGGGATGGTCGCCATGTAGAGGTCGTCACTGCCCGTGGCGTCATTGCTCATGAACGTAAAGGCAAAGGTGGGGGCCCCTTCCGTCCGGTAGTAGAGACTCACTGTGTTGATGCCCTGCGGATCAGACACCTGGGCGACGACATCCACCGCAAAGCCAACGGGCTGCCCTGAAGCTACCTCCTGGACCACGACCTCGGGAGCGCTGTCGTTGTCGCAGTCCTCGCCCGGCCCCGGCGTGCCGTCATCGTCCGAGTCGCCACTGGGACCACATGCGCCAAGACAGACCCCCAGAACCAGGAAGCCATACAGATGCCTCATTCTCACCGCCCTGACCCCGTGGACTGATAGGCATCCTCCCAGCATGGCGCTACACACTGGTAGGCAACGGTCACATCCCCGACCGTGCGCACCCGACCGCAGCTGTAGCCCCTTGGGCACTCCTGCCCCGCGGAGCAGTCCACACCACAGTAGGTCTGGGAGCTTCCCCCCATGCGCAGGCACCAGTTGGGTCCGTCTGAACCACTGTTGCAGTCGAACTTGGTCTCACAGGAACGACAGTAGGGCGCGCCGCCCGTCGAAAAGCACTGGCCTGAGAGGGTGTTGCAGAACTCCCCCACATTGCAATCCAGTTGGGTAGACCGACACCCAGGGACCACACACGTACGCGCCTCCGCATCACAGACATGAGTGGGCAGGCAATCCCGATCATTGAGGCAACCAGACTCACACTGACCCACATCACTGTTGCACCAGGTCTCGATGGGACACTGGACCGAAGATGTACACGACACCTGCGAACAGAAGCCTGTCTCACTGCAGATCATGCCGTCGGGACAGTTGTCCGAAGTCTCGCAGTCCTTGGCATCACAACCGGAAACCGCGAAGACACAGAGCAGCCACAAGAGACCGCCGAACACCCGAAGAGTCCTGCGAATCACTGATCGCCCTCTCCGGGCTGTTCCTCAGCCTCTTCGTCGTTCTCGGTGCTTTGCTCCGCAGGAGGTGTGTTGGAGCGGGTGTAGGCGACGATGACCGTCGTGTCCTCGGGCGGGACCGAGCCCTCGGCAAACAAGAGGCGATTGTCCGATGACTCATAGGTCCAGCCCTCGGTGACCAGATTGGCCTCTTCCTGCTCATTAAAATAGACCTCGATGGAGTCCACTTCAGGCCAGGCCGAGAGATAGAAGATGGTGCGGAGGCCCGAAATATTCAGGCCCAACTCCCGGACAAGTCCCGAGAACTCCTCCGAACAGATCGAGGTCACGATGCCACCGCTACGAACCGCGAGGTCCACATAGCGACTTCCCGACTCGATGGGATAGGGATTGTCGCAATACTGCGAGTCCAGGCAATCCCGGTCCTCACAGTCCTCGAACCCGTCACCGTCGTTGTCGATGCAGTCACCACAGAGTTCGAAGGGCTCCGCAGCCAAGCTGGGGGAGCACAGGTGGAACGTCGCGCAGTCCGGGTCGTCGCACCCGGCCAGCTCGTTCTCTAGCGAGTCCGGGTCGTCCACATCGGGACCGTCCGTGTGGACGAGGACGCCCGTCTCGGGGTCCATGACGACCGCCACATCACACCGCTCCTTCAGGTCGATGGGGGCACGCTCTGCCTGACAGCTCTCTGCCACGTCGGGATCGGGATTGGCGAAGCACGACGGGTCGGCGCAGTCCAACAAGAAGTTGGGGAAGGTCGAGCCCACGTGGGCCAGGTCACCATCAGCACAGCTGATCTCTCCACAGAGCTCGGCTTGCTCCACCAAACAGTCCAGATCCAGGCAATCGATGGTCCCATCCCCATCATCATCCAGCCCATTGGTGCACTCCGACTCGGCACAGGAGTTGCGCATCGCGCAGTCCGCGTCGGCACAATCAATCGCCCCATCACCGTCATCATCCGTTCCGTCGGAACACTTGGTCTCCCGGGAGTTCACGACAGTGCACCACCAAGAGGAGGCGCAGTCGGGGTCAGCGCAGTCAATCAGGCCGTCTCCATCGTCGTCCAGCCGATCGGAACAGTTGGGGCGAACGGGCGATGGTTGGAGGCAGCCATCGGGCGGATCCCCAACCACTGCAGACAGGTTGATCAGCGTGTCATCGCGATAGCCGGCGTCCCCCTTGAGACCCTTGAAGAACTCCAAGTACTCGTTGACCGGCTTGGGTGAGAGGTCGTCCTCGTCGGAAACAAAGACAATGCTCAGCGCTGCCCCCTCTCGGAGGAAGCCGGCGTTCTCTCCATCGAGCATGTCCTCGGACAGCGCCCGCTCAGCCGCCCGGAGGCCTCGCTCGAACCCGGACCCAGTGGCACAGACCTTCACATTGTCCGAGAAGGTCTGCCGAGCCTCGTCCACCGGCATGCTGGACGTGATCAGACGCGTCTCTCCCACCAGGGCCCCATTGGCGCCGCTGTCCGTGGTGTCGGTCGTGGTCACGCCAATCTGGTAGTCCACATCGGCGCTCAAGAACTGCTCGATGAAGTTGTCGAAGTTGGCCGCCAGCTTCAGCTGCTCGTCGATCATGGAGCAGGAGTTGTCCACGACAAGCAAGATGTCCACGTTCTTGCGAATCTCCTGAACGAAGACATCAGTCTGAGTGCGACGCCTCAGATCTGGCGCCTGCTGACACGACACCGAAACGACCAGAAGCGCAACCGTGCATGCGACCCACAGCCGGCCAGAAAAATGGGGAAGTCTCAGGAGGCGTCGAATGATCTGAGCTCGGAAAAGGGCTTCTACGGGTTACTGCTGACTGAGTTGACTGAGCTGGAAACGAAGGACATCTCGCGCATCGTTGGTGATCTGGGCCTCGTTGTGGAACGAAGTGAACACAACCCGACCTCCACCAGCGTTGAATGCGACCACAAGCGGACTCGTTCGCGTCATGGTTTCCCCAGTGTCGGGATCATCGTACTGGATGTCGGCCTCTACCAGCACATCGACACTCGAAACGACATCCTGAATCACCGCCCAGCCGCCCTGATTGAAGATAATTTCGATCTCATCACCGACGTTCAGGTCCATGAATTCGGCCAACTCGCCGTCCACAACCCGGGCGTTCACTGGCCCCGCGCGGCCACGCTGTGCTGCGTCTAGCTCCGTGTCGTCGCCAATCCAGTCGATGCGATCCGGCCAGATGGTCTCGAGCAGGTCATAGGTCCAATCGGAGAAGTAGAGACGAAGTCCTCTCTCCACAGACTCCCCGATCGAGGCGAGCACCGTTGCATCGGTGACCAGGTGATTGTCCTCTTCGACGCCGTTGTAGACGCGCTGGGCCACCCCCCGCATGCCGCACGAGAAGAAGGCCGTCCTGAACTGACCGAGCCCGGCTGCAGTCGCAGCGCGAAGCAACTCTTCCACCTGCATCGTCGGGGGCGTCTCGGCACTCGGCACTTCCGTATCGAAGTGCGCCCCATCGGTGTACCCGTCGTAGAGTTGAATCTCTGCGTCCACGGTCGTGGTGTTCGCGACCTCCTGGATCAACTGCTCGACGGTATCAAAGTCCCCGGTCACCAGGGCCGTCCGTCCAAAGTTGAGACGGCGAAGCCCCGAGTCCGGCTCGCAAGCCACACCCGTCGCACCAACGGCGAACACCAAGAGTAGAGGGAGCAACTGGCGCAAGGTTACTCCGGTGTCTCAGGCTCTTCTTCAGCCGACTGGAGCAGCATGAAGCCGCGATAGCTGAGCCCCGAGCTGCCCTGATTCTCAACGCCCACCGGACCGTCGCCAAAATCGAAGAACCACTTGGGCTCACCCACACCGGCGCCGAAGCTGAAGTAGCCACCTCCTTCTGGAACTGAGCTCAAGGAAGCCGAGGGCCAGAAGTGCTCGCCATCGTCCCAGGGCAAGGTGATCACCATCCAGGCGACCTCTTCTTCGTCGGTCGTAGACCACGACGCAGAGAGTCCCGCCACGTCATAGGTCTGGGCAGGAGTCCACCGAAGATAGAGATCCTCATGGGGGTCATGAGTGAAGTTCTCGCAGAACTGTGGCTCTAGGAGCTCAAAGTCTGAGGGCAGGGTGAACAGAGCATCTTCCTGGGTGAACGCAGGGATCTGATTGGGATCGTCCGAACCGTCGGCAATGAGGTCATAAGCGACAAAGCCGAACTTATAGTCATCCAGTGTCAGCGCTGTGGACGGTCGATAGGCGACCTCGCCCGTGAACGAGTTGATCTGCCGCTCCAGCGTGATCGTGTTCTGATCGCTCACCAGATAAACGTACGGGCCAGCGTCACAGGTACGGGGCGACGGACAGTCCGGATTCCCCGCGGGGGGATTGCGCACGTAGTCGATATCAAACGGGAAGACCGGATCCATGGGCGGGCTGCCACAGGGCGGATCCAGAGGTGTGAAGAACACGGCGCTCGCAGACACCGACTCCTGAATGTTGCAGCTGTCGTTGTCGATGTTGCGGGACACGGAGAACCCAAAGCTGACGCCCGGATTGTCATTGCAGTCGATGGGAACCTCTCGCACCTCGAAACCGTCGTGCAGGATCACCTCTTCGAGAATCGTGAACTCACCAGGGTCCATGGATCCATTCTCGTCGAAGTCCTCCCTCAAGACCGTGTAGGCGCGAACATCATAGAAACCCGGGGCTGCACCGTTGCTGATCTGCATCGTGCCCTGCGCCAGCGTCGGGCCGTCCACCGACACCACGCCGCCAGGCTCTACAGTGTCCTGACAGTCGGGCCAATACTCGTTGATGCAGATGCTCGTTCCCAGGTCCACCAGCGTGTCGTGATCGCCGCTGGAGTCGAAGTGAGTGTCACAACCGCGGACCACAAAGGGCAACACCTCTCCCTGGTTGCCAAAGCCCGGATCGATCTCCACACACACCGCCGACCGGTCAACGAAGAAACCATCCATCAGGGTGTAGCCAGTGGGGCCATTGAACACGACAACATCGTGGTGCCCGGGGTCCGCTCGCTGGTCGACACTCACGCTAACCGTAGCGTTCGTGGCGTCCTCCACAATGACCCAATTCACGAAGATCCCTTCGCCAAAGTCAGCCCAGGTGCTGCCGTCCTGCAAGATGGTGTTGTAGCCGGTGACCTGGACCTGCAAGGTCTCGCCCAGCCGCGCTCGATTGGGCGTGATGGAGATACCGCCCGGCTCCACCAGGAAGCCCTCGTCACCAGCCAGCGTAAAGCTGATGGGGCTATCATCTGCAGCCAGAAACTCCATGGTCACGTCGCGGAAGCCGAGGGTTGCGGTCTCGAGGATCTGGATGTCAGCCGACGCATGGTTGGGGCCATTGACCGTGACCCCCAGGACAACGATTTCCTCACCCATATTCAGGCTCAGGTTCCCGGGGCTCCACTGCGTATTCACCCCCCTCAGTTCCATGGTCAGCGACATGCCCAGTCCAGCCACTCCCGGACTCATGCGAACAATTGGCTCCGCGGTGGCAACGGTGACGTCGTTGGGCTCTGTCTGGCAACCGACTGACACCAGCAGCAAGAGCAACGAACTGACGAGTGCTGCAAGAGAACATCGCATAGGCAACCTCGGGCTCAGGTCGGGCTCGAAACCGGGAGACTCATCGCTCCCATTCACGGGCCCCATGGGCCAACCTTAGTTCACGGGACGGCAGAGTATAGAAGTCCGAAAAACACAGGGTCAACGATAGCTTGAGTGACGTAAGAGGGCACGGGCGAACATTCTAGGTACAGACCGATGCACTCCGTCGGGCTGCTTCACGCCCGAAAGGGCGACTCCGATCGCATCAGAAACACGCCAAGAGAGCCGTGGACAAGTCGCCCTGCTACCCTCCGGCTGTGACTCGACGACGCCTTGGCATTGACGAAGCGGGACGCGGCTGCGTGCTCGGACCCATGATTTTTGGGGCGTGCCTCATAGAGGAAGACCGCGAGATGGAGTTAAGGGCACTCGGGGCACGAGATAGCAAGAAGCTCTCGCCCATACGACGGACGAAGCTCCGGAGTGTCCTAGAGAACGAAGTCCTCGCCTGGAGAACCGTTGCATTTCGCCCCTCGGACATGGAGACCACATCTCTCAACGAGCTCGGGAAGAGGGCGGCCATCAGCTTGTGCCTAGAGTTCCGTCCCGACGTGCTCGTCATCGATGCGCCCGTGGCCCCAGCCGGCATTCCAGCCTATGTGTCCCAGCTACGGCAGCGTCTGGACGAAGGCGGGGCCTCCGAGATCGAGATCATCGCCGAGAACGGGGCCGACGACACCCACCCCTGCTGCTCCGCCGCATCGATCTTCGCCAAGACCACCCGCGACACGACGCTGGCGCAGCTTGAGCAAGAAGCTGGAGAGGCTCTGGGATCGGGCTATCCTGGCGACGCCAAGACGGTCGACTTCCTGCGGAGGACCTGGGCGAGGGATCGCCAGTTTCCATCCTTCGTACGTACCCGATGGGGCACCGTCCGGAACATCGTTGAGGCCGACCGCCAGGGGCACTTGTTTTGAGCTCGGTATACGCTGACTAGAGGACCGCTATCCAGATGCCCGCCAAGAAGAAGACTGCCGCGCAGAAGACGACCGGGAAGAAGGCTTCCGCCAAGAAGGCTCCCGCCAAGAAGGCTCCCGCCAAGAAGGCTCCTGCCAGGAAGGCACCGGCCAAGAAGGCACTAGCTAAGAAGGCTCCCGCCAAGAAGGCTCCCGCCAAGAAGGCTCCCGCCAAGAAGGCTCCCGCCAAGAAGGCTCCCGCCAAGAAGG
>PBPL01000174.1 GCA_002724675.1 Deltaproteobacteria bacterium
CCGGACTGGCGAGGGGCATTGGCTGCCCCCAGATCAGGGCGTGGGCCTGGCCCGGAAGATTGCCGGCGACATTGCTCTACGCCTGATCCACACGGGCTGTGTGCAGAGCGACTGGATCCGGTGCACCGACGCGGACGTGCAGGTGGCGGCCGACTACTTCGAGAGCTTGGCGGCTCCAATCTCGGGGGCCTCGGCTGCCATTAGCCCCTTTACCCACGTGCCCGAAGGGGACGAGGTGCAACAGCAGGCCATGCGCATCTACGACGCCTATCTGCAGAGCTACGTGGATGGTCTGGCTTCTGCAGGCTCGCCCTACGCCTTCCACACCATCGGCAGCCTGATCTCGGTCCAGGCCCAGGCCTATGCAGCAGTGCGTGGCATCCCGCGGCGCCAGGCCGGCGAGGACTTCTACTTGCTGAACAAGCTGGCCAAGGTGGGCCGAGTGTGCAGCCTCGACGGCGGCATGGTGCGGATCCGAGGTCGGCTGTCCGATAGGGTGCCCTTTGGGACGGGTGCCGCGCTTCTGGAGATCCGTAGCGCTCTCGAGGCGGGTCGACCCACTCGAAGCTATGACCCGCGGGTCTTCGACGGGCTCAGGTGGTGGCTCGTTGCGCTGCGACAATTCGTCGAGTGCAAAGACATCGAAGCGCTCAAGGAACAGGTTCGTGCGGCCCCCTCGCCCCTGGGAGAGGCGCTGGCTGAGACCTTGGCCCGCCTGGGTGCCTTCGACGCAGCCCAGCAAGCCAGCGAGCAGGTCTCGGGCGATACCCTCCACCGGCGCCTCATGGAGTGGAACGACGCGTTCCGCACCCTGAAGCTCGTACACGGGCTGCGCGACGCGGGCATTGTGACGGACGCCGATTAGGCCCAGATCGTTGGGTTGGGGTCATCGCGCAGCCCGTCACAGGCCACAGCGAGCGCGAAGGGCAGGGGAGGGCGCGCGGCCCGAGAGCTTAGAACTGGATGTTCTGGATGCTGGCAGTGAGGCGCTCCAGTGCGTCGTTTCGCACGGCGATCTTGGTCTCCCGGTGGGCCACTGGGTCCAGCGCCTTGAGGCTCTGCCCCATCGCCATCAGCTGGTCCTGGAACTGATCCGCATCGGTCAGTCTGTCGACGAAGCCTGCCGCCAGTGCCCCTTGGGGGTCGAAGATCTCGGCGCAGCAGACGGCCCGGTCGAGGTGGGTCTTGGACAGCCGCTGTTGGGCCAACTCGATGCCAAAGGCCGGCATGGTCATGCCCAGGGCGACCTCGGGCAGCCCAATCTTGAACGGGCCCTCGACCCCCAGGCGCACATCGGCCGCCATGAGGTAGATGCCGCCCATGCCCAGGGCGTGACCGCTGCAGCCAATGACCACGGGGATGGGGAAGCCGTAGAGACGGATCGCCAGCTGAGCTCCCCGGGTCAGCAGGTCGAGGGTGGATTGTCCGCCCCCTTGCATCACCTTGAGGTCGAAGCCCGCGCAGAACCGACCCGGCCGCCCGGTCCACACCACACACTGACTCTCTTGCTCGGCTCGATCGAACGCCTCTTCCAGGGCCGGCAGAGAGTCTTGGGTGATCACATTGGCCTTCCCATCATCCAGCTGGATGAGGGCGACGTCGTCGATGAGCTGATAGTTGACCGCAGAGTTCGTCACGGGAACCTCCAAGAAGGAGGCGGAGTGTATCTGGACCCGCGCGGCGTCGCGCCCCCTGGGCCCAGTCTCACAGCGCTTTGGTGAGCCGGCGCAGGTGTCCGGGGACGTCCTTCATGCCCAGCGGTCGTCGCGCGCCATCGAATTGGAAGCCCTGGCGTTGGTAGAACTGTTCGGCGCGGGTGTTGCCCTGCATGACCCACACTGCGGACTTGCCGTAGCCCTGGGAACGAAACACATCGTCAGCGAACAGGATCAGCGCGTGCCCGACCCCTTGGCCCCAGGCCGAGGGCAAGGCGTACAGCGCCACGACCTCGCCCACGCCTTCGTCTTGGAGATCGTCGTCCCGGCATCGGCCGGCGCCCAGCCAGCCCAGGGCGTCGTCTCCCCGCCAAGCCAGCCAGTCGTCCGCCCGCCGCAGGGCGGGGTCCAGCATGCGCTTGCGCGTGCGCTCTGTGTTGTTCGCCACGCTCATGGCGTCGAGTACGGCCTGGGGCACAAGGCCGGGGTAGCCGGCCTGCCAGGACAACACTCGAATCTTGGCAATGGCCTCGGCGTCGTCGAGCCCCGCGGAGCGGATAGTGATCGTCATGCGCGCCAGGTTACCAGCGCTTGATTCTGGGGCGGACTGGGTCGGTTACCCAATCCAGTCCAGCAGCAGCTGGTTGACCACGTCGGGGCGCTCGAGGTGGAGGAAGTGGCCGGCGTCGGGGATGAACTCGATGCGGATCCCCTGGGGGAAGTCTTCGTCGAAGAACAGGTGATCGAAGAGGCGCGAGTCCATGCAGCCGTCTTGGTGCCCGGCGATGGCGAGCGTGCGCACGGGCACGGTCTTCAGCGTCATGGCCTCGGACGGCCGCAGGCCCAGGAACTGCCCCGGCGACACGTTCTGCCGGTAGTAGGCCAGCATGGCGGCCTTGACCCCCTCGCCCTCGAACTGAGCGCGCAGGTGGGCCCAGTGGTCGTCGTCCATGCGAAAGCCGGGCGACCAGCTTCGGATCAGGCGCCTCAGCAGCGCCCAGTCCTCGCGCTCCACAGCCCACTCGGCCAAGCCCCTCAGCTGGAAGAAGTGCATGTACCAGAACCTGAGGAGCTGGCTGGGCAAGCGCCAAAAGACCCGCCTGGAGTGCACAGCGTGGGGCACGGCCAGCGTAGTCAGCGAGTGGAAGCGCTCCGGCGCCATGGCGCCCGCCGCGTAGGTGACCGCAGCCCCCCAGTCGTGTCCCACCAGGTGCACGCGCTGCTCGCCCAGAGAGTCCAGCCAGGCGAGCACATCGCGGGCCATCGTCGTGATGCGGTAGTCGCCGTCGTCGGGCTGGGAGCTGGGCTCGTAGCCACGCATCGTCGGGGCGATGGCCCGGAAGCCCGCCTCGGCCAGCGCTGGTAGCTGCTCACGGAACGTGTGGGGGCTGTCGGGAAAGCCATGCAGCAACACCACCAGGGGCGCCGCCTCGTTGGACGCCAGCCCGCAGCCCATGGCGCTGAATGTGAGGCGATCGTGGCTCAGTGTGATTCGGTCCATGGTTCTCTCAGCGCCCGGCTCGGGACGGGCCCAGCCCCCTCAAAACGCCAACAGAGCGTTCAGCCCGGCGATGCCCCCGGTGTGGGAGGGCACCACCCACTCCACCTCGTCACCGCGCTCGTCCAGCGCTTCGGCGAGCGCGCGCACGCTGTCCTTTAGCTGTTCTGGATCGTCGCTGTAGCGGTCTGGCGTGGGGATCAACCCACCGCCCTTGTCGGCGAACGCGGAGTCCCCCAGCAGCAGCACGCCGTCCACGAGGTAGACGGCGTTGCCCGCGGTGTGCCCGGGCACCGGGAATACTTCCACCGAGAACTGACCGACGGTCACCACGTCACCGGGGCTCAGGGGGTCGGTCACCTGGACTCCCGACTCTTCGGCGACGAGGTCCGCCTCTGAAGCGAGCGCCCGGAGCCTCGCCCCGGTGAACTGTGCCAGCCCACCTATGTGGTCTCTGTGACCGTGGGTGATGAACACATCAGTGACATCATCCTCGCTGAGGCCTCGGTCTTCCAAGACAGAGATCATCCGGCCCGTCCGGTAGCCCGTGTCGAACAACACGACGCCTTCGTCAGTCTCGAGCATGAACGCCGAGGAGAAGAGGTCCTTGACGGTGGTGATGGAGTTGTAGGTCGTGCCGTGGGTGATGTCGCTGAAGGAGCAGCCCACGAAGAGGGACAATCCGCTCAGGGCGACCACGATCCGGTGGAGTCTTCGAGCCATGGGTCGGGGTCCTCTCTCGGGCGAGGCTGCGATGGTGTCGCCTGAGGACCGGGACCTCTATGCAATGGGCTCAGGCGGCAGAAGACTAGCCCAACGGAAGCCCCTCGGCTGCGCGCTGATCCATTACAGCCCACCGCTGGTTCAGCCAGCCGGCGCCTGTGCGCACGCAGGCCCCAGCCAGGGTAGGCTGAGCATTCATCCGATGCAGGGTTGGTGAGGATGCCGGTTGGTACCCCACCACAGCCCTGCGGTCGCCCAACCCTGGGAGAAGTCACCATGAAGTGCCCGCACTGCTCAGGCTCCCTGAGCGAAATCGACAACGAGGGAGTGTCTCTGGACTTTTGCCGTGCCTGTAAGGGCATCTGGTTCGACTCTGGCGAGGTGGGTCAGTACTTCGAGCTGTCGCGCGATCTGCCCGAGCTGGGTGAAGAGAACCGAGAAGAACGCCCCAGTGGCCTGAGCTGTCCGCGCTGCTCGGACAGCGAGCTCACGCAGATGCGCTATTCGCCGCCTTATGCTCTGATCGTCGACCAGTGCTCGGGCTGTGGCGGCATGTGGTTCGATAAGGGGGAAGTGCAGACTCTGCACGAGCTGTCCGCGCTGCTGGAGGACCCCCGAAGTCGCTTTGCCGGGGTGGCAGAGAAGCTCAAGAGCCGGGGCTATTAGGGGCGGCTCTGTTCGCCGCTTCGCTTGGTCGGACTCAGCTTGTCTCCCACGCCCATCCACGGGGCGTCCCGTAGGAACGGCAGGGTTCCGTGGGGTTTGACGAGACCGCTGCTGTACTCGTGACCCAACACTTCGTCCGTCGCAGGGGTATTTGCTGCTACCCTCGGGCGCGCCGCGTATTGGGACGTGTCGATCGGAGTGCCCATGAGACCCACGTTTGTTCACTTGTTCTTGCTCGTTCTCGGGCTGGTCTTTTCCGGTTGCTACGACCTACGCGTCGTGGGCAATGGTTCGGGAACGAACCCTGGTGATGGTGAGGATGGTAGCGATGGGGATGGCGGCGATGATGACGACGCTGCCGATGACGACGACGCCGCCGATGATGACGACGCCGCCGATGACGACGACGATGCCACGCCTCCGCCCGATACCGATGGCGACGGCATCAACGACGAGGATGAGGGCGAAGGCGATACCGATGGCGACGGAACCCCCGACGCTCAGGATGCCGACAGTGACGGCGATGGCATCCCCGATGCGGACGAGGCGGGCGATGCGGACCCCGACACGCCGCCCATGGACTCCGATGGCGATGGGACGCCTGACTTTCAGGACACCGACAGCGATGGCGACGGCATGTCCGATGATGCTGAAGGCACGGGGGACAGTGACGGCGACAGTGTGCCCGACTACCTGGACAACGACTCCGACGGCGACTTGATCAGTGATGAGTTCGAGTACCTGGCGGGGACCAACCCCCTGTCCCCTGACAGCGATGGGGACGACACCAACGACCTGATCGAGCAGGCCTTAGGCACCGACCCCCTCGACCCCTTGGACAACCCAGCCAACAATGGCGACATCGTGTTCGTGGTGCCGGTGCGGAGTGAACACTACCCGACGGTGGATACGGTGGGCGCCACCAGCAACTACCAGCTGGTGGACCTCTATGTGCTCATGGATCACACGGGGTCGATGAGTGAGGAGATCTCGTCCATGAAGAATGCGGCCGTGGACATTCTCAACGGCTTGACCTGCGGCGGCTCGGGTAGTGCGTGTGTAGAGGATGCCGACTGCGCATCCGATGAGGTGTGCAGCCTGGACTTGCAGTGCATCCAGGATCCGGTGGTCTATTCCTGTGTCCCGTCGCTCTGGAGTGGCTCTGGAGAGTTCGGTGGTACCGACATCACGCTCTTCATCGGCCCCGATCCCACGGTGAACAACCAGGACATCAACCCGGACCCGAACCTCACCGCAGACTCCATTCCGGGCTCCACCCCGTTTTTTGCTGGAGGTGACGAGCGCGTCTTCCAGTCCGTGGAGTGTATGGCCGATCCATCCCTGTGCAGCAGCGCGGACATCGAGGGCTGCAGCAGCACTGGCGTGGGCTGCCCGGGTTTCCGCGAGGGTTCCGCTCGGGTCCTGATCCAGATCACGGACGAGCCAGACCAGTGTAGCGTCTGTAACAACACGGCGGCGTCGGCGGGCGCGGCCCTGACCGCCGCCAACATCTCCTATGTGGGGATCAATGCGCTGGGCGATGACTCGAGCCCGCAGACTCAAGAAGATCTAGAGGCCATCGCCCTCGCCTCGGGCTCGGTGGATGGGGCCGGGGAGCCCTTTGTCCGTCAGGGTGCCGATGCGGCGGTTGTCGCCGAGGTGAGCGCAGCGGTGCTGGAGTTGATTGATGGCGTCACCATGGACACGTCGGTGGAGTTGGCCGAGCTGCCCGATGATGACGGCGACGCCATCCCCTTTGTTGATCGGGTGTCGGTGCATCTCACTGCTACTGACCTGGATGGCGATGGTCTGCCCGACTGTGATCCGAGCCTAACGACTGTGGACCAAGACGGTGATGGCTATGACGATGGCCACCTCGACGTCTTGCCTGGCATCGGGGTCTGCTGGGACGTGTATCCCGCCGACAATGACTGGGCTCTGGAGACTGAGGAGATACAGACCTTCGTCGCGGAGCTATCCATACGCGGCAATGGAGCCGTGCTGGACGTCGTCAACATCTGGTTCGTCGTTCCCCCCTCCGTTCCGCAGTAGCTGTCGAACAGACGCTATCCAAAGGGCTCTTGTCGCGCCTGTGCGCTGCAGCGGGGGCACCTCTGCGGGAGTCTGCCGAAGAGTCAGTATCCACAGGGCTCTTGTAGCGCCTGAGCGCTGCAGCGGGGGCATCTCTTCCGGGGTCTGCTGGAGCGCGGGCCTGATGGGTGCGCTTGCCATGCGATCCGAGCCTGCGTTCTTGGCTCTGGGCTCCAAGCACAAGGGGGAGGAGGCCCTCTTGAGCCTCCTCCCCCTCGTCACTTCGAGTTGTGTCTACTGAAGCATCTGGTCCTCACCCACGAGGGTGGGGGCTGTGTCGACGCCGTTCACGGCGACCGAGAGCGTGTAGTCAGCACCCACGCAAGCTCCCTCCCCCGGAGGGAAGTGGCTGATGCCGATGGTGGCATCGCCTGCGTTCGCGATGACGACAGAAGCCTCGGGGCAGCCGAAGTCGCCGGCGGGGTTGGTGCAGGCCCACTCGTCATCCAGCTGGCTGTAGTCCTGGGCGAGACCATAGATGGCACCGCCTGCATCAATGACGACAGCCACGATGTCTTCGCCGGCCACTCCGTTGTCGCCCTTGACCCAGAGGCAGTCCCCCGCGTTGACGGGGACCGAGTAGATGTCCCAGACGAGCATCTCTTCATTGGGGTCGCAGCCCACATTGTTTGTCAGGGCTTCGGCTCCGGCGCCAGTCTCGTTGCACGTGGACAAGATGGTGGGTGCCGGGTCGCCACCGCCGCCGCCATCGTCGTCGTCGTCGTCGTCGTCGTCGTCGTCGTCGTCGTCGTCGTC
>PBPL01000175.1 GCA_002724675.1 Deltaproteobacteria bacterium
CCAGTGTCGTCGTCGCCGGTGTCGTCGTCGCCGGTGTCGCCGTCGCCGGTGTCGTCGTCGCCGGTGTCGTCGTCGGTGCGCCTACCGCAGCCCGCCGCAACCAGTAGGACAAGAAAAACGACCCAGATGTAGCGCTTCGTCACAGTCATGACAGCCTCCTAGCGACCAGAGTAGCCCAGCGCTTGGGCGTTGCGGGCAACGGAGACAACTCCAATCCGGCCCAGCGCTCCCCGAGCACTCTCACCCGGAGCTCCACTTAGGGCTTCGGTGCCGAGGCGTCGTCCCCTGCCGAGTCATCGTCCCCTGCCGAGTCATCGTCGCCCACCGGCTTATCCTCTGCCAAGAGAGCGCCCAGATCGAGGTTGCCCAACGGCAGCGCGCTGCCTCCTTGCTCAGTCCCCACACCAGAACCCACCGGCGTCATGTCGAGTAGCTCGTCGTCAAATGAGATCTTGCTGCTGGTGTCGGCTTCCTCGTGCGACCAGGTCGTGAGGCTCGGCACGTACGCGATCAACAAGACCCCAACGGCGAGAATGCCTAGGAACGGCAGAGACACCCGGTACATCTCGGTGACCGCCTTGTCGAAGCGATAGGCGCCGAGAAACAGGTTCATGCCCACCGGGGGCGTCAGGTACCCGAGCTCCAGGTTGGCCAGGAACAACACACCGAGATGGATCGGGTCCATGCCAAACACCGTGGCGATGGGCACAATCAGCGGCACCACCACCACGATGGCGCTGAAGATGTCCATCAGACAGCCGACCACCAACAGGAACAGGTTCAGCGCCAGGATGAACGCGATCTTGGAGCCGATGTGTGCCTGAGCCCACTTGGTCGCCAGCATCGGCACCTCGGCATCCACCAGGTAGTTGGTCAAGCCCAGCGCGACTCCCAGGATGATCAGCACCCCGCCCATCAGCGTTCCGCACTCGATGAAGATGCGGGGAATGTCCGTCTTCAACTTCAGGTCGCGGTGGATGACCACTTCGATGAGAAAGGCATAGGCCGCCGTGGCAGCCGCCGCCTCGAAGATGGTCACGAAGCCGCCGAAGATGCCCACGAGCACGAGCACCGGGAGCGCCGACTCCCACTTGGCCTCCCACAGACTCGCGCCCGCCGCGCGGAGGTCCAGAGTCGAAGGCTGCACATTGTTGCGCACTGCGTGGACGACGCTCGCCCCAGCCAGCAAGAGGACCAGCAGGATCCCAGGAACGGCCCCCGACACGAACAGCTTGTCGATGGGCACCTGCCCCACCACGCCATACAGAATGACCGGCAAGCTCGGGGGGAAGAGCAATCCAATGCTGCCCGACGCAATCAACAAGCCAATGGAGAACCGCTCGCTGTAGCCCGCCTTGACCAGGCTCGGAAGCAAGAGGCCGCCCAACGCCAGGATCGTGACGCCCGAGGCGCCCGTGAAGGTGGTGAAGAATGCACACACCAACACCGCAGCCGCGCCGATGCCGCCGGGCAACCAACCAAACCAGTACCGAAACAGCTCCACCAACCGCTTCGACGAGCCCCCTTCAGCCAACAGATAGCCGGCGAGCGTGAACAGCGGGATCGCCGGCAGCGTCGGAGAGGCAACCAGCTGAAATGTCTCCAATGGCACCGCGGAGATGGGAGTCGGCATCGGCTGGCCGTAGAACAGCAACATGGCCATGCCACCCATCACCGTGTAGATGGGAGCCCCCAAAGCAACCGCCGCCAGCAGTAGGACGCCGCCGACCCAGACCACAGGACTCCGACTCCCCACAGGCACCAGGACGATGGCGGCAGCGGCTACGGACGCCACCAGAGCGGACAGTCGGCCCTTCCAGCTCTCGTTCCCCACCCAGGCCAGGTACAACGCCATGGCCGCAAAGCCCAGGGGCATGACTAGCTGCAGCGCCCACACGGGCACACCACCAGGCAGGACCTTTGCTGCCGGCAGCTCGGCTCGCACGAACTCGGCCGCGGCGTAAGCGAGCATGACCGTCACGGCCGTTGCCACTGCGCTGGTGAAGCCAGCGATCCGACGCTGGCGGCCCCGGTCCAGCTGCAGAAGTTCGCCCGTGCTCAAGCTAAGGTGTCGACCACTACGAGCAGCCACAACCGCGCCCACAAAAGCCAACACGAGGTTCAGATGCTGCACCCAGAGATTGGGAGCCGCCGAACTAAAACCAAACAAGAGACGCAGGACGACCGAGCCCACCGGCAGGGCCACCATGAGGGCGAGAACCGCCACCAACACGGAGCCCTCCAGCCGGGCGAAAATCGGCAGGGGGGGCGGGCGGCTTGAGACTGAGCCAGTCACCGAGGAATCTGTCACTTGCTCGACCGATACTCCTCGAGGTGGCCCTGGGCCTCAGTGAAGATGGCATCCCCCACCATCTCCTTGCGGATCACAGGCCACGCTCGGGACGCAGCCTCCTGCCAGCGCGCCTGACCGCCCTCGGGGGCTCTGTGCACCGTAAGACCGTACTTCTGCATGACCTCGATAGCCTTGCGGTCCTGGCGTCGAACTTCTCGGCGTGCCTCAAGGCCAGCGGCTCGAGCCGCCTTCAAGAAGTCGGCTCGGAACTGCTCCGGCACACTCTCCCAGGTCTCGCGGCGGATGATGGTGGCGGCCAGAAGGGGCGCCCAGGGAACATCCAGCATGTGGGGAGCGAGCGCGAACCACTGCTGACTGAGCGCCGCCAACGGGGTGGTGGGAAAGCCACTCAGCAAACCACTCTGGAGGCCGGGCAGGACATCTGTAGCCGCCAAGACCACAGGGCGCATGCCCGAGGCCTTGTAGGCTTCAATGGCTGCAGGATCGCCCTCGAACGCAAACATCTTGAACTTGGCGGCGTCTTCCGGGAGCAGCAGTGGCCCCTTGGTGAACAGATGCATCCAGCCAGCATCGCTCCAGCTGAGCACGACGAAGCCCTTGTCCAGCAAGGCCGCCTCGAACTTGGGGCTCATCTTCTCCATGACGTAGTCGAGCTCGTCATAGCTATGGATGAGCATCGGACTCTGGGTGACCATCGCGGATGACTCGATGTCGCCGAGCCCCACGCTCGTCACCGCACCGGCGTGCAGCTGACCGATGCGCATCTTGCGAATGATCGCGGTCTCGTTGCCCACGACCCCACCAGGATAGATCTTGACCTTGACCTGGCCGCCGGAGATCTCGCTCCAGCGGTCCGCGATGGTTCGCACTGCCCGGTACCAGACCGTCCCTTCCGGGGCGAGCGTCGCGAGCTTGACCGTCATCTCCGCTTGGGCGGGAGCCACAGGCAGCAGTGCCGTTGCCAGCAACGTGACAAGAGCCAACAGGCCGAGGGTGGGGCGAAATCTCATACGCGAACTAGTCCAAGAACAGGTCATCGATGTGCTCTAACAGGAAACGAGCCTTACGCTGAGCATAGTCGTTGGCAAGCCGGTTCTCCGGGAAAGCATCCAAGTCGATGGCTAGAGCCTTGTCCAAGAGCGCAACAAATCGCTCTCTATCCTGCGCTTTCTGGGCCACTGCTGTGGCAAGGCTGACGTGGGGGCCCGCCTTCGCGCCTCTCTGCAACTCTAGGCAACGCTTGTAGTGTTCCTCCGCTCGCTCGGCGCCCCCCGGCATGGGAAGCGCTGGCTCGACGCTGATGAGGATCTCGTGGATGGCACCATTGTCCCAGTCCGGCTCCAGCTCCAGCGCCCGCTTCATGGTCGCGGCTGCGATGGGCATCAAGCCGAACATTTCCGGGTCTTCCAGATCAGTGACTACTGCGGCGAACCAGGACGCAGCCAGCCAGTAGAGAAGAGGCGTGTCCTCCGACTCTGTGTTGGCGAGCGTGGCCGCCGTGTCTGTCAAGATTCCAGCCCGAAACCCGGGGTGCTTCAACTCAAGCCCCTCCATGGCGTATCGGTTGGCACGCAGATAGAAGCTCTGAGCCCGAGCCAGACCGCCACGGTAGGCGCCGTAATCGTCGTACTTTTTCTGTTCCGCCGGCCACTCGACGAACACGACACCGTACTGGGTAAAGCCCGAGGCGAGCGTCAGCTTCATGCCCAGATGCTCCGGGACAGCCGCTCCGATGGTCTCCATCAGCTTGAGCGCAAAGGGAAGGCTCTCCCCCATAAACTCGAGGTCTTCGTCCTGAGTAAAGGTACCCCCGGTCCCCGAGCTGAGTTCGTCCGCAACCGTGGTCAGGGCCAAGTGCTTCACAGAACAACCGCTCAGCAAGAAGCCACCGACGACCAGCGCCGCAGAAAGCGATATCAAGTGGCGTGCGTACATGGTGCCTTTCCAAGCAACTCTAACGACCGAACCCGGCCCCACGATCGTGGAGACAGCGACCGTCCCAACGAGTCGGGACAACTCAGTGAGATGACCATTATGTCTACTCTGTCGCAGAGACGAAGCCCATGAGGCCGAAAAGACAGCCAACGTCGCCCAATAACAGGACAGGGCAGATCGTCCACGGGCGCAACGGCGGGGTCTGGATCGGTACGACTGGATCACCTGCGTGGGGCCGGACAACACTGCAGGAAATCACCCTGGGGCGAGCCTAGAGGCCTAGGTCACTTCGCGACGCATGGCCGCCAGCTCACCCTGATCGAGGAACAGGCCCCCGCAGCTCCCGCAGCGGTCGAGGCGGATGTTCCGCGGGCTCAGATACGGCGTCATGATCGTCGTACATCGCGGGCAGCTTCCCAGTTGCATGTCCTGCTGATTGGAGATCGCGCTATAGCGCGAGTCATCAGCCCACCCCCCCGAAAACGAAGTCAACATGCCTTCCAGCTCACCTGGGTCGAGGAACAGCCCCCCACAGACCAGGCATCGGTCCAGGTCAACGCCCTCCCAGTGCTCATTACGCAGCGGGCTCTGGGGACACTTGGGACAGTTCATGGGCACTCCAGAGTAGGCAACCTAGCAGAGCATGACCTACCCGAAGCTGAAGAGTCGACCTTCAGCGGGTGGCAGATGACCGCCCACAGCGGGCAAGCCGCAGCGAAGAGCCGTACGGAGTCGGGTCTCAGACCTGGGTAGCCAGGTAGTTTTCGATCCCCATTTGCTCAATGCGCTCGAGCCGGCCGGCCAGCTCGTCGTAGTGCTCTTCTTCTCCGGTCAGGATCTCTTCCAGCATGACCCGCGAGCCGTTGTCTCCCACCTCGCGGCATCGGGCAATGGCACGATTGAGTCGATCGATAGCATCAGCCTCTACTGCCAAGTCGAGTCGGTGCATTTCCTCGACAGTCTCGCCCACCCGAACCGGGTTGTAGCGCTGCATGTTGGGCACTCCATCCAGGTACAGGATGCGCTCGATCACCTTGTCAGCATCCTTCATCTCGTCGATGGACTCATGATGGATGTGCTCCGCCAGCTTCGAGTAACCCCAATTTTGAGTCATCTTGGCGTGGATGAAGTACTGGTTAATCGCCGTCAGCTCAGCGGTAAGCACCTCGTTGAGAAGCTCGATGACTTCAGGGTCGGCCTTCATCTGGGGACTCCTCCAAAACACACCTACGTTGGTGAACTAATGGGTCAATGGGTAAGGGTGCGACTACCTTGAGTCTATTGGACTCTAAGGACAACACCACCTATTTGGCTGGCGGGTGTCCCACAAACTCAACGAAGAGTCAACAGATCGCAGACGCGACCGAACCGACTCCACGAAGTCGGTGGCATCAAAGGACCTGTCGTTGAAATCTACGAAAGGGCTGCGTCGTAGATCGGGTCGGCGGCAATCCCTAGACTCACCGAAGGGCGTCGGGAACTGGCAACCGAGGGTCGGTCGCTGCCGGCACACTCTGTTAGTACCTGCTCCGTGATCTCTTCAACTAGCGGAAGGCAACCGCCACAGCTGCTTCCCGCAAGAAGAGCACACGACGACTTCTCGCCCCCTTCAGCAGCAGACCGCACTGCGCTGCGAAGTTCTCGATCGGTAACTGCATGGCAATGACAGACACGCATCGTACGAAAGAAGTCCTCCCTAGGCGATCAATCTAGCCATCGTGATATTGATTATCAATATCGTAATCAAAAAGAATTGCGATCCGCCCTTGGACTGCCACTGGGGGCGGCCACTGGGGGCGGCCGGCCAGCAACCGAAACCGGGTTTCTTTTCAGCGGAGACAGCTCAACCGCAACTGATCCCGAGCCACTCAAGCAGCTCAGTTCACCCCGACAGCCTGTCGCCGGCCCAAGAGCCACAAGAGGCTCCCAGCCAGAAAAACGAGACTGGCCCCGAAGACGAACGGGCCAACCTCTGGGGACAGCATCCTTAGGACAGCAGCGAGTCCAATGTGGCGCACAATCTCCACCGGCAGCGCCCAAGGGCGCCCTTCGAACATCCCGGCCCAACCGACAGCCGTCCACACAATGATCAGAGAGCCGGTGGCCAATACGGAGACCGACAAGCTTGTGTCGTAGGTGAGCATCCAGGTCATCAAGAGACCCACGGGCACTAGGTGCAGAAACACGTAGCCGTGCAGGGCCGAGCCAAGGGCCCGGTCGTACCCGCGCCGCTCCATGAACGCACCCTTTTCCGACTGTGCCACTCCCCTGCCCGGCAGCCACTCGGGGGGCGCTATCCACGCGTAGACTCTGTCTGCAAGGCTCTCCGAACCTCCCGACAGCTTCGCCAGGTAGACCCACGGCTCGACGTTGGCCCAGAATGGATTCCAGCTGCGCAGAGGACGGCGCGTCCCGTACAGGACCTCCTGCTCCTCGGGCTCGAAGGTCCCGTAGAGTCGATCCCACACGATCAGGATCCCTGCATAGTTGCGGTCCAGGTACTGGTCATTGATGCCATGGTGTACCCGGTGATGGGAGGGCGTGTTGAACAACCACTCGAAGGGTCCCAGGCGACCGATCAGCCGGGTGTGGATCCAGAACTGGTAGAGCAGATTGAGCGCAAAGGCGGTGGCCCAGACGAAGACGGGAAAGCCCACGACGGCCAAGGGTAGATAGAACAACCAGCTGTAGGCCTGCGAAAACCAGGGCTGCCGGAGCGCAACGGCCAGGTTGTACTCCTCACTCTGATGGTGCACGACGTGCGTCGCCCAGCCCAGGTTCACGCGATGGCTGAAGCGGTGGTACCAGTAGTACTGATGGTCGACGAGGACCATCCCAACCACCCACACCCAAGGTGACTCCGGCGAGAGAGTCAGCACCCCGAAGTGCATCTCGACCATTGCGTAGATGGCGAGGGGGATCGCCTTGGTGAACACGCCAATCAGCTGGTCACCCATCCCACAGGTGAGGTCGGCAATGGAGTCGTTGAGGCGATGAAGAACGCGGCCTCTGCGACGCGCCACGAGGATCTCCACACCCAACAGCAAGAAGAAGAATGGGACCGCAACGCCAATGGGGTTGATGCTCACGGCAGTGACCGTAGCCGAGCGCCAGCAGGAGGACCAGCAGTCCGCCGTTGCCGGAGCGCCCCTCAGATAGTGTCTAGCTGCTCCCCGAGGGGCCTACTCGACGCGAGCGAACAGGGAGTGACGCATGCCCCGAAGCCCCTCCTCGAGATCGACGACAGCCTCGATGGACAGCAAAGTGGCCTTGTCCACGTGGAGCATGGCGGCCGCCTTGTGAACGGCACTGCGCTCGTGGGAGTGGTACTCCTCGTCGGCACGAGCCATTCGGATCGAGTCATAAACCAGAGTGCGGGCGTAGTTGATGCTGGACTCGGCCTTGATGAGGCTCGACCACTCGCCCTTACGCCGAGCCCTAGTGCCAGCGATAAAGCTCTGCAGATCAACAGACTGAGGGTCAAACGCCTCCCACTTCGCGAGCAACGCATCGGAGGCTCCGATGCCGTGGGCCCAGTCATCGAACCAGCGACGCTCCTTCGGAGAGACCGCACCATCAGCAGCGGACACAGCCAACAGGATGTACCCGTACGCTTCCAGGGCCTCTTCGGGGACATCGTCGGTTGCGTAACGAGAGCGAGCGGCCTGGGACAGCGTGATCGACATGCAGATGACTCCTAGAGCAAAAGGGCCTGTGATTCCATGGCATCCACCCAGGACTGGCCCGAGCGGATGGAGAGACTAGCGAACTCAGCGGCGGGTTCAAATGGGTCGGCCTTCCCAATCCAGTGATTGATCGGCCACAAGGGAGCCCTCAGCCCCGAGGCAGTTGCCCAACATCCACCTGTCGACGGCCGCGTTTCAGGGCGTCAGTACTTGGCTGGACTTCTTGTCGCTCGTCACCACCGTTTTGGTCTTGCCCCGAGCGGTCCTGTTACTGGGTGCTCGACCGACCTCACCAATCGCTTGCGGGGGCGTGCCGACCTCGCAGAAGCGCGATCAAGACCATGGGGGCTCACAAGAGCGCTTGTTCAGGCGATCAACGTACCCAACAGCCCTCCACCTAGAGTCCTGAGGGCGCTATCATGTTCGCTTCCAGCCGTCCTATTCCTGGCCCAAGAGCCGCGTCCAGAATGTCTCCATGGAACGATTCGAACACCTGTCGATGGTCGTCTTTTTGATCCTCGGTCTGGGGCTTGTCCGGTTGATGACCTCGCTCGGTTCGGCCATGTCCAACAACATCACAGCTCGCACATCGGGAAGAGAGCCAATCCGCTTCTACTGGGTTCACGGGATGCTGGTGGTCATGGTCTTCGTGGGCATGGTGGTGTTTTGGTGGAATGCCTACCCCCTCAACGACACCACGTTCATGGCCGACGAGAAGTGGAACCTGTTTCTCTATCTACTCTTCCTGTGCTCTCCAGTGACCTACTTCCTGATGAGCGACATGTTGATGCCAAAGGTCAGCGACGAGCAGCAAACAGACCTCAAGAAGTACTATTACGACAACCATCAGGTTCTGATGGGCCTTGCCCTCGTGCTGCAGTTGTTTTCGCTCCTCAATCTAGTCGTCTTCTTCAACGAAGCCATTGGGTCGACCCGCTGTGTGAGTCGACTCCTGCTGCTGGTTGTGCTGACACCCTTGCTGTTCAGTAAGAACGAGCGACTGCATCAGGTCGTCATGAGCCTGTTCTTTGCTGGCTTCGTCTACACCCTGGCCAAGTACCACCTGTACGTCTGACGTGCTCTGGGGTCACGACAAGGCAGTAGTCTCTAGCTCGCAAAGTTGTGCTTGCGCCCACGCCGTCGCAGCCTGCCACCGAGACGATGCGCCCTCAGCGGCGCCCTCGAGACCCTCGACCCAACGCTGATCAATCCGTGTGGGGTGTCCAAACCTGACCTTGACCTGATTGCCCCACCTGGGCAGTCGGCTTCCTATCGGCAGTAGCTCGCCCATTCCCCGATGATAGAAGGGCATAGCGACAGGCATTGCCTCCACGAGCAGCCGGCCAACTCCAGTCTTGAAGGGTGTCCGCAGCCGCGCATCGGGCTCTCGCGTGCGCCCACCCTCGGGAAATATGTGAACCCAGTCACCGTCTCGCAGCCGGCTCAGCAGGAACTCAAAGCCCGGCTGAGCCAGCCCTCCGCCACGAATGATCGGCACACACTTGCCACAGCTAAAGAAGGCCCCTTTCAACCAGGACCCAAAGAAGTTCTGGTGGTCTGCTGGGATCCATCGCACGTCCCGGTACCGAGTCTGCCCCAGGTTGGAGATCAACAGAGGATCATCGAACAAGGACACGTGGTTGCTGAACGAGAGCACGCCGACATCGGGCTGCGAGAACGCCTCCTCCCAACGTTCTCGCCCCTCAAAGCTCAGGCGATTCAGCCGGTTCATCGTGAAGCGCGAGAGCTCGACGACGAACGCGCAGACAGCCGGCTTGTACCAAGCGTCCTGCGGCCGCCAGTGCCGAATGGCGTAGTCCTGTTCTCCTTCAGACCGGGGGGGGGCCTGCATGGGACCGCGGCCGGAGTGGCTCGTCCTCCCTCAGGGGGTTGCGGTGACGTTCAACCCGTAGGTGTTCCCCCACGCACAAGTCACGCAATTGGTGCTGTCATCATCGGAATACAAGTACACCCGAAGCACGTAGTCACCACTGGGTGGAGTCGTCGCACCGGTCGAATCGTAGGTGATGGTCTCGTCATCGCTGACGCTGGTGCCGTAGCCTAGGCTGGACGAGGGTAGGTTGTCTGGGTCGAAGCCCGAAGCAAAAGCCGCGGCGTCATAGAGCCGAGCGTCCACATCACCTTCCACATCGCTAAACGTCAGCGCTGCAGTGATCACGCCCGAGGCCGAGAAGCTGTACCAGTCCTCATCATTGCTGCACACGGAGAGGTTGCTGTTCGTGGTGCCTAGACCGAGCGTCGCTGCCACATCCGCGCCATTGTTGGGCTCGAAAGGATCCGTCGCACACTCGCAGGCCGCATCCGACGCGCAGTACGCGTCCTCACAGTCGGTGTCCCCGTCGGAGTCGTTGTCGATGCCATCCACGCAGTCCTCGACACACTGAGAGTCCAGCGCACACTCGGAGTCAGCACAGTCCGTCCGAAAATCACCGTCGTTATCGACACCGTCACCGCAGTCTTCGATGCACTGCGGCAACGAAGCGCACTCGTCGTCGGCGCAGTCCGTGTCGAAGTCCCCGTCGTTGTCGATCCCGTCGCTGCAGTCTTCTTCGCACGCCGGCAGAGAAGCGCAGTCATCGTCGGCGCAGTCCTCATCGCCGTCGAAGTCATTGTCGATGTCATCGGTGCAGTCGGCCTCGCTGGTCGGTATGGTGCCCACCTCGATTTCCATGTCATAGGTGTTTCCTGTCACGGAGCCCGCATCAGCGAACAAGCGCGCATTGATATAGAAGGTGCCGTTGACGTCGGTTCCGTGGGCCGCCGCCTCGTTGTCGCTGCTCGATGAGCTGTACTCCAGGGCCGTGTCCGTGGAGTCCTTGATCCTCAAGTCGATGTCGCCCTCGTCATCCAAGAACGTCAACGTTGCAGAGACGAACTGACCCCCATTGAGCGCGATGGAGAAGTAGTCCTCGTCCGAAGGGCACGACACCAGGCCCGTGTAGGTCCCCGGAGTCACAGGAGTCGCA
>PBPL01000176.1 GCA_002724675.1 Deltaproteobacteria bacterium
CAGCCAGCAACTGCTCCTTGGCCCGGGGGTCACCGAAGCGGTGGAGGTCGTGGTGAGTGGGCTGGCATCCGAAGATCCCCCTGGCGCTATTTGGCTCGACACGAACGATCCGATGCGTCAGGAGCGACGAGCTACGCTGGTCCTACTCTCTGGCGGGCTCGCCGAAGGGGATTCGGTGCCCGACTTCCGCTTGCCCATCATCAACCGGTGCGCAGAGGGCACGTGTACGACGGAGCCCGAGTGTTTTCGGCACTATGATCCTCAGTGGGGTCAGATGCCCATTCTGATCGCGTTCTACACATCTTGGTGACCCATCTGTGGTCTGGAGGTTCCAGATCTTGCAGCGTCGGTGCGAAGCGTCTTTGGTCGGGATGAGGTGGTGATCCTCGCTGTGGCCTGGGAGGAGGGCGTCCAGCGCGCGCTGGAGTATGTGGGTGACACGGGGATTGTCGAGCCGGTAGCGCTGGACCTCAACGGCGTGGATGCGAACTGTTGGGAGATTCCCGAAGGTGAGAGTTCCTTGTATCGCTACTTCAACGATCGGGTGGCCCTGTCCGCTCTCGACAGTCCGTTCCCTTTCCAGATTCTGCTGGCTCCCGACGGTACCCTTGCCTACGCAAGCCGCCTGCACCAGCCGGACGTGATTCTGGCCAGAATCGGTGAGATGCTTCCGTGATCCGTGGTCCTGCTCGCAGTGCGGTCCCGCTCTTCGCCGTTGCCATGACCCTTTGCGTGCTGTTGTCCTGTAGGGACAGGCCCAACGAGGGAACGGAGCCTGGGGACTGCAGCGACCGCGCCGATACGGACTCTGACGGTCTCTTCGACTGTGATGATCCTGACTGTGCGGGTTCGCCCGACTGTGCGGGCGATGACGATGACTCCGCTCCTGAAGACGACGATGGGGACGACGATGACTCGGCTGTCCCGACGTTTGTCGATTTCGAGCTGGGGCCCACGGTGGTGTGTGAAGCGCCGGTTTTGGGGATCGATCGGTTCCGAGAGGAGGGCGCGGACCGTGGCCTGACCATGATCCTCCAGGACCCAGAGGCACTGTGGGGTGCTGCCTCCGAAGGTACCGGTGGCTCTGTGGTGGCGCAGGACATGGACCGGGACGGCGACATGGACATTGTCATCGGGCGGATCGATGGCGCTCCGTGGTTGCTGGAGAATGATGGAAACGGCCAGTTCGTGGAGCACGCGGTCTCGCTGGCCCCGGAGGAGCAGGCGATTCAGCAAGTCTCGGTGTTGTCGGCTCTGGACATCACCGGAGACCGCCTACCTGAGATCGTGTTGTCTGCTGGTGGCTACATGGCCTACTTGCCCAATGAGGGCGCCATGACCTTTGGGCCCCCTGTGCTGGCGTACATCGAAGATGATGGCGCGCAGGTCTACATGACGCAGGTCTGGGGAGATGCGGACAGGGACGGGGACCTGGATGTTGTGCTGCCGGGAACAGGCCCTGTGGGACTGGGACCTGGAGAGGGCCTGGAGCTTGGCGGTCCAGACCGGCTGTTGCTGGGGGAGGACGGCAATTGGTCCCTCGCCCTGGAGCTCATTGTTGCCGAGGAGGGGTCACGGACGCAGGTGGCGTTGTTCACCGACCGTGATGCTGATGGTGATCCGGACCTCTTTATTCCCGCCGACCTGGGGCCGCCCTCGGGCTTCTACAGGAACGATGGCAACGATCCGGCCGGAGTTCCCATCTTCATTGAGGATGCTGCAGCGATTGGAGCGGACTTGGTGATGGCGGCCATGGGGATCGACTCTGCTGACCTCAACCAGGACGGTGTCCTCGACTACTGCATCACTGATGTGGGCCGCCCAAAGTGTCTGCTCTCGGACTCTTCGGGACTCTGGTTCGAGGCTGGGCTCGCACTGGGGATTCTGCCTGAGGTGGAGGTTGGGTTCGACGGCACCATTGGTTGGGGTTTGAACCTTGCCGATCTGGACAACGATGGTTTTCTGGAGCTAGTGCAGGCCAGCGGACCAGACCAGGGCGCCGTGCTAGAGGGCCAGCTGGAATACCCGGACTTGCTGTGGCACGGCCAGCCCGATGGGACCTTTGTGGATGTCTCGGCCTTAGTGGGCTTTGACGACCTCGCGGTCAACTACGGGATGGTGACGGCCGACTTCAATGGTGATGGCTACCTGGACCTGCTCGTCACAGGTCCCCAGCATCGGCCTAGCTTGTACATGAACCAGTGTGGGGCGGAGGCTTGGTTACTCGTTGAACTGGAAGGGCTCGCTGGGAACACCGAGGCCATGGGAGCGTGGGTCGAGGTGGTCGTGGGTGCGACCACACGGATCCGGGAGGTCTACAACCTGAGGACTCAGAGCCAGACACCATCGCGGGTGCACTTTGGGCTGGGGGATGTGGACACCGTGGACCTGCTCCGTGTCCGTTGGCCCGATGGCACCGTGACCGAGCGCGCCAATGTGGATACTCGACGGGTCATTGTGGCCAGCCACCCTCAGCGGGAGGACTGACCCCTGTTGCTATTCGGTAGGGCTTCTTTGCTCGACCCAATTCCAGAGAGACTTTCCTTCGAGCACCGTGTCTCTGGGTTGACCCGTTCGTGCTGTCCGGAGAATGGCTTCGGCGAGGACAGGCACCGAAATGGGCTGCAGATGTGCGAGCCCGAAGGCTCGGGTGAAGAGTCCCAAGCCCGGCGGAGGGCGGTGGCCCTCCCCATCAAAGGACGAGGGGCGAAAGATCGTCCAGTGGGCTCCGCTTTGGCGGACCAAGTCCTCGGCTTCCGCCTTTGCCTTTAGGTAGGCCCCCATGGGTCGCCCGGCCCCGGTGGAGCTCAACAGCACGATGTGCTCGATGCCTTGACGCTTCGCTCCGGCGACCAGTGTTCGGGTGGTGCCGATGTCGCTGGTCTCATAGGTGTCTCCGCTCGAGAATCGTTTTCGCATGGTGCCGATGAGCTGGACGATGGTGGAACAACCCTCCAGCGCAGCGTCGAGCGCTTGGCTGTCCTCCAGGTCGAGGACGGCGGCCTGGCTCTCCGGGGTTTGCTTGTGGGCAGACTGGGGTCGCACGTGGGGAACAATGTCCTGTCCCAGGTCCACGGCTCGTCTCACCACGTGGCGTCCCACGGCTCCGGTGGCGCCGGCAATGAACAAGCGACGTGCTCCAACTGAACTCACGATAGGGCTCCTCTTCTCAGCGAGGTTAGGATGGTGTTCCGAAGTCCGGAACCCCGATGCTCCGAATCCGCCCTCTGCTTTTCGTCCCCCTGTTTGTGTTGGCCCTGAGCCTGGGGGCCTGTCGTGGCCCGGGAGAACCGAGTGACGATGTAGACCAAGCTCCTGTTCTCTCTCCGCCTATGGGCGAGGCTTCGAGTCGATCCTCAGTGGCTGGTGATCCGTGGGGAAGCGCCTTAGCGGCCTACGAGGCCGGAGATTACGGGGCTGCTCTTCAGGCGATCGGTGAGGCACCCGGGCTGGACTCCGATACCCGGCTACGAGTCTCCCACGCCTCTCTACTGCTCTTTGCACGGCGCTTCGATGAAGCCAAATCCATCGTCGACACGATCGCCGATGACCCGCGGGCTCGGGCCGGTGTGCGTGTGGTTCGGGCACACCTACGCATTAACACTCAGGACTATGAGAGCGCTCGCGAGCTGGCAGGCGAAGTGGCCTCTGGCCCCGTTGCATCTGGAGTTGGTGCGCCGCCCGGCTATGGCGTGTTTATCCACGAACTCGCCTGTTTGGCGATGGCCTGGTCGGAAGCCAATCAAAACGAACATGTGCGAGCGATTCGGTGGTTCGATCGAATTCTTGATCGGCAGGCGGATGATCTTCTGGGCCTTCTGGGGCGCGGGAACTCTCTGATTGCTCTCAACTTGCTGCAAGAGGCCCAGGAGACCCTGAGGCGGGTGTTGGCGGTTCACCCGACCAACCCCTACGCACTGGCAGAGCTAGGCATGGTCCACTTGAAGTTGGGAGATGAGGAGGCTGCTGAGACGCATTTCCAGAAGGCTCTCGAGAAGGATGACGCGCGCTACACCTGTCCGCACGAAGGCCTTGGGCTCTTGTACTTGCGTCAGGGCCGCAAGGACCAAGCGAGAGATCATCTGGAGAGAGCGATCCGCATCAACCCAGACATCGAGTACAAGAAGTACAACGGATTGGCGCGCATCTATCTCGAAGAGGGCAACGTCGCGGAGGCTGAGCGGTTGCTAGAGAAGTCGATCGCCAACTTCCCTCATGACGCCGAGGCACGGGCGTTGCTCAAGGAGCTGAGAGGCTCGTCCCCCTAGCGGTTCTGCAGGTTCATGCCGCAGATGGCGCGGGCCAGTGCGACTCTCTCTGGGGCCGGCTCGGCTAGCCCTGCATCTTGTCGTGTGATGTGGAGACGTCCGTGAAGATCACAGGCTAGACGGTGGATCAGTTGGTGGTATCGAGGGAGGCCCGACTTGCTTAGGCTTCGCTCTTTCCAGGCCTTGAGGGCTTGGTGCACCTGCTCTTCCGCCTCGGCGTGCCTGGATTCCCGGATGGCCAGCTCCGCCAGGCCCAGGCGAGGGCCTGCTGCCGCTGGGGTTGAACTGGCCGCTGTCTCGAAGCTTTGTTTCGCATCCTCTGGACGGCTGAGATCCAGCAAAAAGAGCCCTCGGAGTGTCCAGTACTCCACTCTGTCGGTCGACTGGAGTGCAGTTTCGATGCTCGAGAGCGCCTCATCGAGCTTGCCTGACTCGTAGAGCACGAGAGCATCGAGGTGGCTCCGGTCGCTGGTGTGGACTTCCTGCTCGGAGCTCTCGAGGTCTCCCAGGGTCGCATAGAGCTGGCCTAGGCTCTGGTATGCGCATCCCCAGTGGGACCCGTCCGTGCGCACAGCCGCGTCCTTGAACATTTTCTCGGCTAGATCGTAGCGGCCGGTTTGGAGATAGGCGCGGCCCAGCACGTTGCGAGCCCGCCCCGCCTCTTCCTCGTTCGAGCGGTCTGTGGCCACCGCTAGCGCCTGAGCACCCACCCGCTCAGCCTGACCGTAGCGCTTTAGGAGGAGCAGACCTTCGCCCAGTCGATTCAGCCCCTCGATGTGGTCCGGCTGGAGCTCGACGAGGCGTTGCCAGCTTTGGACCGCCCGCTCATCGTCCAGATTCTCCATGAGAAACGCGAAGAGGCGTAGGGAGGCGAGATTGGTGGGGTTGGCGGCGATCGATTTCTCCAGAAGCGCGACGGCACGTTCTACGGGCTCGCGCAGGTTTCCATCGTCGAGGGTGGCTGGTGTTCCTCCGTCAGCTGGGCTGGAAAAGGCCTCCGGTGGTGCGTAGCGGGCGTGCAGCAAGGCGAGGGCGAGGTACACGGTGTCGGAGTTGTTGGGGTCGTCGACTAGCAGCCTCTCAAGGCGAGCCGTGGCGCCGCGAAAGCGGGCAACATCCATGTCTCCGGTACTCTCCGGAGCCAGCAGTGCAGTGGCCGCGGACATGGCTTCGTCCTCAGTGGGCCCTGTGTAGCTGGATGTGGGGATGGTGACAGTGTCCAGAGGCGGCTGCACGGCGTCACTTGGGGATTGAAGAGGATGTGGATCTTCAGTGGTCTCGCAGCCCACTAGACTGAGGCCTAGGACCAGGCTCGCGGTCATGGTGATCGGACGAACAAGCCGGGTCATGGTGTTCTCTCCCGTCACCGTTGGCTGTTGCCTCCGGCGCCTTCTCCGCCAGGAACGATCAGGATGTTCAGCCTAGCCGCCATCCCCACTGGACGGTACTTTCTCGCCGCTGACGTTATGTTGCCTAGTGTGAGACATCCTCTACCTCTCCTGGCCATTGCTCTGGTGCTGCAGCTGTCCGCTGTTGACCGAGCTTGGGCCCACGCCGGGGCTTTGCCCCAGACGATCGATGTCTTCCCTCTTCCGGGTCACGAGGTCGCAGAGGGGCTCGAGACGACCTTTGGCCTGTTGCTGTCTCCAGATGGACAAGAGTTCCAGTGGCTCTGCCACGAAGCGATCACGGCCGACCTGGTGTTCGTCACTCCGGAGTATTTGCGCAATCAAGACGGTGTCATTCTTGCGGTGACTGGCCTGCTCTCTGAGGGTCTGCTGGACCCGGAGCAGTCCCTCTATAGGTCTACTGATGGCTGTAGTTGGTCGGGCGTGGAAGGGATGGGCGGAAGGCTTGTCTCTTCGGCAGCTTTCCATCCCGAAGACGGAGAGGTCGCTCTGGCGGTTCTGGGCGCCACGGGCCTAGAGGCTGACAATGGCATCTGGCGTTCCAGTGATTCGGGGCTCACCTGGGCAGACACCGGTGTCGATGGTGGGTCCCGCCTGTTTCGAGATGTTCGTTTTTCGGATCGCTCAGGATCCGTCGCTTGGGCAATCGCTGTCTGGTTCGACCCATTGCAGAGTTGGGTCTACCGCAGTCTTGATGGCGGGGTGACCTGGGAAGTTCATACTCTGGACTTTGCGGTGGGGGGCCGTGTGCAGACGACTGTTGAGGTGGCTGCAGCCTCTTCTGATGGTCTGAGGGTCTGGCTTCGGGTTGCGACTGCCACGTCTGACTACCTCTTGGCGAGCACAGACGGTGGCGAGACCTTTGAGGAGGTGCTTGCCGTCGAAGGGCTGATTCACGATGTCGCCTTGGCGCCCGGAGACACGCTTTGGGTCTCCACGGAGGCCTCGGGTCTGCTGCGCTCCCATGACGGAGTGAACTTCGAGCCCGTTGCTGATGCCCCGCGTACGTATGGGATCGCGGCGGACGATCGGGGTTTGCTCGTCGCGGTCGACATCGAAGCACATGACTTTGCGCTGGCGCTCAGTGCGGATGGTGAGCTCTTTGCGCCGCTCCTTGGCGTGGACGCAACTGTTGGTCCATGGGCCTGTGCGCCTGGAACCCGTTCTGCGGAGATCTGTGATCCCCTTTGGCCTTATGTCGCGGCTCAGTTGGGGCTCGGGGACTATCCCAGCGAGGTGGCCCCGTGGAGTGGCCTTGATGTGGATGAGGACGGCGCCCCATCGGGCTGTGGCTGTGCCGGCACGGTCTCAAGTGATTCCGGCGGGCGGCAGCCGAGGGGAGTGGGTTGGTTGACCCTCCTCTTGGTAGGGCTGTCGGCTGGAGTCGCTCGTCGAAGCGTGGCCCGGTGACAGCTACTGGCACGCGGCGGGGATCTTGATGCCTTTGGCCTTGTAGATTTCTTGTGCGTCGTGAAGGGCGTTCTTGAAGTTGTCGAGATCGTTCCCGCACTGCTCTTCCATGCTGTTGCCCGTGTAACTGCGGGCGATGCGGCATGTGTCGGCATGGTCGTAGCCGGCCACTTGTTCTCCCTTGGCCCTCATGGCCACGGCGCAGACGCAGTCCATGTAGTCCTGACAGGCCACTCCCTTGCCTTCCGGCTTGCCACCGGGTCCCCGCTGACCCTCGGGTGCTGGCTCCGTCCAGCCTCCGGGCGGTGGTCCTGGACCTCCGGGAGGTCCTGGTCCGAAGGGCCCCTCTCCCTCCGCGAACTCAGGAGGGGCGTCGTTGGAGTCGCCTTCGGAATCGCCTTCTGCTGGGCCTTCCGCGTCTTCGCACTCCGATGAGGACCAGCAGTCTGTGTCGTCGCAGTCGGTAGCGCGGTCACCGTCATTGTCTAGCTGGTCGCTACAGGCGAGCTCTACAGTCGCGGACCCCACAGCTTTGGGACCCGTGCTCTCTGCGCTGCCCTGTCCCTCAGGAGTCGCTTTGGAGTCGCCGGCGTCTGCCGTCTCCGCTGCCCCAGCCGGCTCATTGGCCGTGGTAGAGCCGGAGTCATCGTCTCCCTGCTCAGCAGCGACGTCTTTCTGGGGTGTCTCGGGAGTCGCTGCTTGGTCTTGTGGCTCGGCTGGAGCCGGCTCTTGGCTTGTAGCGGGCGTTCCCGGCGATTCATTCGCTTGAGTCGGGGGAGTAGGTAGGGCTTCAGTGCCGGCTTCGCTGCATCCGAATGCAATGATGACCAGCAACAGACTCAGGCCGAGAGATCGTGGGTCGGGACGTGTGTGCATGGGCCCGCAGTATAGGGTGCTTACCGGGTCCGGTGCAGCCGCCGGGACTCATTGCCGTACGAGAGCGGCGGAGCGGACCCTCCAGAGGGGGGGGCAACACTGCCGTTCGATTGGTGACGAAGCGTGCTCAGGGGGAGCTGTAGCGCGGATGCAGCAGCGTGATTTGCCGGCGAACTGGGAGGTTGGTCGCCTCCGTGGCGGTGCCATCTGGCCACCGCACCCTAAGTTGGTCGATCGTTTCCGCATCGCCGAGACCAAAGTGAAGCCGGGAGGGGCTTTGACCCACAGACCGCAGGTTGTAGAGCTCACGAACCTGGGTCTGATTGTTAGCAGTCACCTCGACACGAGCGCCGTATGCCTCAGCATTCTCGGCTGGGCCCACCAGCTCGATTTCGCTCCATGCGCCAGCAGCACAGGGGTTCATCCACAGCTTGGGCCGACCAGCGTCAGGCACAATGATCAAGTCTCGGGCTCCGTTGCCGTCGAAGTCGGCTGCTGCCATTCCGTAGTGGGCGGTCAGATCGCCAAAGCCTAGCTCCTGGGTTCGCTCCGTGAACGAGCCATCCGCGTTGCCCTCCCACAGTGCGTCGGGCTGGAAGGTGCAGGGGCAGTACCATGTGCTGTCAGGGTCGCGGGGTGGGGTGGGGCCCGCCACGGCAGCAAGGTCTAAGTCACCATCATGGTCGAAGTCGAGTAGCTCGACGGACCAGCCGAACCATTGGCAAAAAAGGTCTGCCCCTCCCCCCTGATTCATGCACCACTGATCGCAGTCTGGATCATCACAGTCCACGAGGCTGTCGTTGTCGTTGTCGATGCCATCCTCGCAGTTGGGGCATCCGTCGGGCTGACAGTCCAGTCCTGCCTCGTTGCTTTCATTGTCGCCAGGGCTGTCTCCGCCGGGGTCTCCTCCACCAGGCTGTGCGCCTCCGCCCATGTCGGGATGCAGCGCTTCCTCACTCCAGTCGGGGTGTGCTTCTAGGTCCGGGACGAGCCCCAAGGCCAAGCCTGACTCGATGTAGCCCGCGCCCTCATCACTGAGAAGACAGTAGATGTAGTCGTCGCTCATGCAGTAGTCGACCAAGCCATCTGCGTTCATGTCGGCCGCGCCCAGCCCCATGGCGGAAAAACGGAGGTCAGCGCTGACCTCCGGCGCGTCATTCTCGAAGACAGGCTGCCCCAGAGAGTCCAGGCCGTCGTTCCTGTAAAAAGCTGTGGGGGGCATCGGGGCTTGCGGGCGGTCTGAGGTGATGAGCACGTCAAAGTCGCCATCGTTGTCTCGGTCGGTGAATGCCCCAAGGAACGAGAGCCCCGGGACGCCAGCCGGTGACAGCTCATGACTGAGGCGAAAGGCTCCCCCTTCGTTCAGTAGCAAGAGGTCAAAGGTTCCCTCTTGTGGTTGCCCTTGGTGTTGATTGAAGCCCCCTTCAGGCAACGGGTCGAGGCCGGGCAGAATGAGATCTAGGTCCCCATCGCCGTCCGCATCGCCAAACGAGAGGGTGTTGAAGCAGGTCTTGGGGTAGACCTCTTGTGCGAACAGCACCTCAAGGGGCCCGAAGCTCAACTCGCCCAGGTTGTGCGCCAGAAGGACAAGGCCAGGTCCGGTCATGATCACTTCAGGAAGGGAGTCGCCGGTCAGATCCACGGCGGCGTGCGCAGACATGCGCACCCCGAATGTCTCGATAGTGTCCTGAGCTTGGGCGACTTCGGTGAAGTGACCTGTCCCGTCATTGCTGAACAGGTGGGGGAAGCCGGAGGCGCGATACACGAGGAGGTCATCATCGCCGTCCCCGTCTAGATCTTGTGCCACGACCCCCCCTGGAACAACGAAGCAAGAGGTGGGGTCCTCGTCGACTGTCAATTGGATGTCTAGGCCTCTGTTCAGGCCTTCTTCCGTGAAGCGGGCCATGCCCTCCACTGGGTTCGCACAGGAGATCTCCTCGCCGAGCAGGATGTTGTCGCCGGCAGCATCGGCGGTCTCGGGGCTCTCTTGCGAAGTGCAGCCGGTGCTAATCCACAGGATCGTGACGAGGCCTAGGGCCCCCAGAGTAGCCCCCGAGCGACGACTGTGGATGAGGCGAACCGAGGGCATACCGTTGAGGATAGCGCCTCCCTTGCACCGGCGGGCCATGCTAGTGTCGCCCCCGGTTCGGACGTCGCCATCAAGGTCCGTTGGAGGAGCTCATGGGAAGCGAGAAATCCCTCAGGGTTATTGCGGTTGTACTGATCGTTGGCGTGGTTGTCGTCAGCTACATGAAGTGGCAACAGGGCGGTGACGACACGGTCGCTGCAGTAGACGTGACGCCAAGCCCTGCGGCCGGTGCCGTGGCGACGGATCAGGCCCCAGAACCAACCGCTGGGACTGTCGAGCCGGCTCCCGCAAAGGTTCAGGCAGAGGAGATCTCCGAAGGGATCCCTGAGGGAGCGATCAAAGATGGCGAGGACGGTTTTGGGGGCGCTGAGGGCGAGGCGCCTGAGCTGGACCCGGACCTGCCTGTTGGCGGTGGCTTCGCCCGGGGCGAGCCCGGCAAGGACCTCCAAGTCGTCCCCAAGAGTGCGACCGGCGATCCTCCCGAGGTGTGCTGGACCAACTCGGCGACGCCGGGCTCAGGCGCCTACACAGTCTCGGGGACCGTTTCGTTGGCAGGTGGCCTCCCGACCCCCGCACGAGTGGCCGTGGTCGTGGCCGATAAGGCTCTGAAGGGTTGGACCAACGGCGCCATGCTCAAGGTGTACGGAGCCAAGGCCTCGCCATTGGGGGCCTTTGAGGTGTCCGTGTCTGGCGCCGCTGGTCCGGTCCATGTCTGTGCGGTGGCGAACCCGACCTTCGATGACTTTCAGTCCTTCCTCGTGGCGGGCTGCGCCGCCAAGCCGGTTTCGTCGGCTTCCCGGGGCGTGGATATTGAGTTGATCAAGCAGAAGCAGCAGGTTGTGGTCCTGGGAGGCACGCGCTTCGGCCCCAAGGGGTTCGACGGCGATCGAACCCGACGTCAGATTCAAGGCAAGATCAGCGCACCGGGCATTCAGGCCTCTGGCTTCATTGTGGCGGCCGCCCCGGCGCCGCTGCTCGCGGAGGAGGAGTCGGTGTTGGAGCCTTCTGCGATTCGGGTCGCTGATGGTTCAGGCTCCTTCGCTCTGGACTATTTTTCGTCCCCCAAGGAGCCGCTCCATGTATGCGCCATGGCCTATTCGGGCAAGGGCAAGGTGGAGAGCATCGTGGGTCTTGGCTGCTCGCAGGTGGATGTGCCAAATGTCGCCACGGTGGAAGGTACCGTTGAGATTGCTGATGTCGTCGTGAAGCTTGAGGCTGAGAAGGAAAAGGTGGATGCCCAAGACAAGCAGCACTTTGCGCTGCTGCAGAAGTGTCTTGCCAGTTCGTAAGCGATTATTTCCATTGAGAGATAGGTGAACGAAACGGGGCTCGGGGCTGCCCTACGCGGGTTGAGTTGTGGTCGGTTAAACTGACCGTCGGTTTTTCGCCAATCGGAGAAGATGCATGCGCTCGTTTCTGGTGTTGATTTTGGTTCCTCTGATGGTTGTGGTCTTCGCTGCTTGCGAGGAGGAGCGGGTAGAGGGGCAGTTCACTGCGGATTGCACCGATGGTGCGGACAACGACGAAGACGGCCTCTTTGACTGTGCCGATGACAGTTGCTCTGGATCTCCGGATTGCGCTTCTGCCGGTGATGACGACGACACGGGCGACGACGACACGGGTGACGACGACACGGGCGATGACGACCCGGGTGATGACGATGACTCGGGCCATCAGCACGATGATGACGACATGCCCCATGACGATGACGACTCGGCGCACGATGACGACGACTCGGCGCACGATGACGACGACTCGGGCGATGATGGACCCGATGATGACGACACCGGCGATGACGACACCGGCGACGACGATACGGGCGACGCTGGGGACGACGACGATACGGGCGACGCTGGGGACGACGACGATACGGGGGACACTGGGGACGATGACGACACTGGTGATGACGACACTGGTGATGACGACACTGGTGATGACGACGATGGCGACTCGACCTTCGCACAGCAGGGCCCCCCGGACGATGTTCCCGTGAACATCCCGGCCTCTGGCTCGGCCTCGTCGACGCTGGTCGTCGAAGACGTGTTGCCCGATGGTGGGGCGGATGGAGACCCCACTCCGCTCCAGAGTGTCTCAGTCACGGTGAACATTACGCACCCCAACGTGGGAGATCTCACGCTGACGCTCAACCATCCTGGTGCTGGAGACATAGTTCTCAGCGATCAAAGTGGGGGCGACGGTGACAACTACACGAGTACTGTCTTTGTTCAGGACTGTGATGACTGTGACACCATCGCTCAGACCAGCGCGGCGGCCCCCCCTTACACGGGCACGTTCTTGCCCCAAGACGGGTTTGGCGGCCTGGGCGGCTTTGACCTCAACGCCACCTGGACGCTGACCGTCGTCAATGCTGGCTCAGAGGTCGGAACCATCGACAGCTGGTACATCGACGGAGAGCTCACACCGCCGTCGCCCTGAGCGGGCGGGCGTCGAGTCGCGGTGGTCTGCCGCACTTCTAAGTCCTCAGGGGACCTCGTCGGTGGGCTCTTCCAGCGGAGCGAGGCCACACCATAGGCCGACTGATTCACCGTTGATGCTGACGAGGCCACAGCTGTCGCAGTTGGTCTCCCCGTCATAGGCGATCGAGCCAAGCCAGGTGACGGGCCCGTCGGTACTCTCTCTTGCTTCCACTGTGATGGAGCCGCTTGCTGGTTCCAGGTAGCAGCCAGTCTTTGCGAACTCGCCGGTGTCCTCGTCGACGCCAAAGGCGTAGGACCAGGACAGCAAATCGGCGACTGCATGCCAGGGTTGGCTTGATGGATTGGCTGTCGCCGATCCCGTGGCCGTGAAGGTCTCTTCCTCGCGATCACAGGATTCCTCACCACCTCCCTGACAGGTGATGAGTGTGTGGGTGACCGTCAGGTCCAGCTGTGTGTGTGTGTCCCGCAGGTGCTTGGGCAGCGCTGTGGGGGCGTTGTTGCTACTGACCAACAGGCTGATCTCCACGGCGCCCCACTCATCGCCCGCCTGAACCTCATCGTCGGTGTCGATGGCATCGGAGGTCATGGCGACGCTGCCATTCAGGGTCATCCACCCCGGCTCCGCGCCTGCTTCATCCCAATGGAGAGCGAAGTCGTCAGCGACGAGATCTTGTCCGCTAAGAGAGCCAGACCAGGCGGGGTCTGTTGGCTGATAGGCCGTGCTGTATTCGGAAAAGGCTGCCGAACCCTCTGCGTTTCCTGCGTCGTGGCTACAGGGGCCCGAGAATGTGGCTACTGCTTCATCCGTGGTGACCGTGACCTCGTCACGCGAGGTTACGGTTCGAGATTGCGAGGTGTTCTCTTCGAGCGGGCACGTGGCGGTGCTCTGTTCACGCACGACGGTCTGAAGGTTGTCGACGAGATCGGCGTAGAAGGAGTAGGAGATGACGCTCACAGCCCACAGAAGCGCATCGCAGTCCTTGTGGCCATCGCCGTCCGTGTCGAGCTCAAACGTGGCGACGGTGCCGTCGCAGTCGTTGTCGATTCCGTCACAGAGCTCGGTTCCCTCGGGGTGGACATCCGCGTCGGAGTCATCGCAATCATCGAGTGCTGTCCAGCCGTCACCATCGGAGTCTTGGCTGGTGTCGTCATCGCCTAGGTCGTCGTCGTCCGCCGTATCGTCATCGCCTAGGTCGTCGTCGTCGGTTGGGGGCCGGTCTCCGCAACCAGAGATGAGAACAAGGAGAAAGGGGGTTCCCAGGACAAGGAGCAGGAGAATTCCTGCGAAGGCGGGCCAGGCTGTGGGGTTGGATTTCATGGGATCGCTGGGCTCTTCCCATCACTCTAGCCCGAATCCGCACCGCCCTCGTCAGGAGTCCATGAAGCAGGCTTGCAGCATGGCAAAGTGCGCCTTCTCGTGGGCGGTGAGTGGCACGGAGTTGCCAGCGTCGAGCTGGATCTCAATGTCTCGCAGGGCTGGAGCCGTCCCCTCTCTCGGGAATGGGAAGAGCGTGCAGCCTGCCCCGGACAGGGTGTCCACGTCTTGGGTTGTCTTTCCGGCTGGGGGCAAGGCGATGGCGCAGATCCAAAGGGGCTCGCCAGGGGCAGCGAGATAGCTGAGAGAGAACTCTTCATCGGCCCGGATCGCGGTGACTACACGGGGGTCTTCTGCGACGTCTTGGCCGCTCAGTACGTCAATGGGTGCCGCGGCAACGAAGAAGCCTCCGGGGCCCTTCTCGGCCATCTTCACCCGGCCGGAGATGTTCCGCCGAACTCTCTTGCCTTGGGTGGGCCGGTCGTCGAAACGATCGAGGCCGATCAGCCCCAGCTTTTGTCCTCCAGGCTTCAGCACGATGTCGGTAGCGACGGCTAGCTTGCCTGCCTTCACCTGCGCGGGGTGGCAGCCGAAGTGGCCGAAGTACTCGATGCCGGCTAGGTCAGTGGGGACCACAGCACAGATCCAAAGCTGCTCAACCGGTGCCTTGAACGACATCTTGTAGTTGGGGCCCTGGGTCCTCGTTGTCCCATAGACGCGGAGCACCCGATCCGGCTCCAGAGTGTCCACTCGCTGGTCCATGGCCATGACGATGTAGGCGCCCCCCCCTTCTCTAGCGGCACCGGCTGGGAGGCTGAGGACACCGGTCACTTGGAAGTCTTCGGTTCCCCCCTCGATTGGCAGGATGCAGGATTCCGAGGCATTGGGGCCTGCATTCACGGGGCGATCGGGCCCGTCTCCAGGCCCGCCGTCGGGCCAGTTCTCGTCGGGACCCTGGCCTGGACCTCCTTGCCAGTTCTCGTCGGGTTGGAGCCCTGGCTGCCCAGGCCCCCGTCCATCGGGGCCTGGGCCACGAGGGTCTCCAGGACCCTGAGCACGGTTGGCTTGGTCGGGTTTGTTGGCAGGATCAAAGGGATATTCGTCGGGATGCAGGAAGCGCGTGGGCTCTTCAGCCTTCGAGGTGTCTCGTACTTCCCGGTCGCTCGCGCAGCCGCTGCTGATAGTCAGTAGACAGAGAGCAGCGATCATCACAAAGCTCGTTGCTGCTGGGCCGTGCGAGTGTGTCTGTTCAGTGGTGTGGGCCAAAGGTGTCACGGGTCCGCCAGGAGGAGTCGCAGCGAAAAACTGTGCTCGTTGGGAAAGGATACCAGCGCCTCCGGGCCTGTTTCGGCCCGCATGCGGGAGCGGGAGGTGGGGTGTATGGTCGAATCAGGTCATGCAAGCCCCATCCCCCCCGTTGTCTGCCTGGCTGCCTCTGGTCTGGTCCGTCGTGGTCCTCTGCGCTTGCGGGGCGCCGGCGGACGACGACGACAGCGCTTCTTGCTGTGAGGACTCAGGCGTAGTCCCCGAGCAGCGTGAGGTTGGTGTGGAGTCCTCGGACGTTGTGGTGTGTTCGGACCCGGGCGCTCGAGCACTGGGGCCCATGTATTCGGCTCAGGCAGGTCCCGACTTCGAGCAGCAGCAGGGATGGACGCCCACAGCTGAGGATCTGCCCTCCGGGCTCGCTGTAGCTGACTTCGATGGCGACGGGCGGGCCGATGTGTTTTGGCCTACAGGGCTGTTTCTGACCCAGGAGGACGGGACCCTCTCCAACGTCACGTCGAGTCACCTGGCTGACTTCGGTTACGACATCGAGGGGTTGAGCGCAGCGGACTACGACGGTGACGGCGACCACGACGTGCTGGCGACGGGATTCAATGGCTTTCGGCTGTTGGAGAATGATGGCAGCGGCGTGTTTACCAACGTCACTGCGTCTGCGGGGTTAGATGCAGCGCCTTTGAACACTGGTACCAGTGCCTGGGCGGACTACGATCTCGATGGTGACCTGGATCTGGCGGTGATGGTCTTGGAGTCGCTGGATCCCGAAGGCGAGAGCCTGGAGGCGATCATCGAGGGCACGATGCCCGCTGGACTGGAGAGCCGTCTCTACGAGAATCAGGGGGATGGGACCTTTGTCCATCGAGTGGACCTCCTGCCTCCCGCGGCGAATCAGGGCTACACCTGCGCTGGCGGCTGGCATGACGTGGATGCTGACGGGCGGCTCGATCTCTATCTCGTCAATGACTTTGGGCCTCAGGTGCAAGGCAACCGATTGCTGAGGAATACGGAGGATGGTTTCACGGATGTCAGCCAGTCTCTGGCACTGGATGTGGAGATCTACGGGATGGGCCTGGGTATGGGCGACCTCAATGGTGATGGGGTTCCCGACTTCTTGGCGACCAGCTGGGAAGACATCGCGCTGTTGGAGAGCAGTGTAGACGGCACTTGGTATCGGTCGGAGCTGGCACGCGGTGTGGTGCTAGGACCCGATCAGCATGCCTCCTGGGGCGCACACCTGGTGGACATGGACAACGATACGGATCTGGATGCTCTGGTGGCATTCGGGAACCTGCCCGATCACGGCGCCGAAGAGAGCCAGCAGATTGAAGAGGGCCTGGGGCTCGTGAACACCCCTGGCCAGCCCGATGCCCTGTTCATTCAGCGGGAGGATGGGGGCTTCTTCGATAGCGCCTCTTCGTGGAACCTCGATGATGATCGGGATGGCTACAGCATCGTGCCGGTTGATCTCAACGGTGACGGTTGGCTCGATGCGGTGAAGTCCGATCGGATCTGGCTGAGTCGGTGCGGAGATGCCTCTTGGATTCGAGTCGTACTCTGGGGGCCGTCGCCCAATCACTTCGCTGTGGGGGCTCGTGTCACTGTCGAGGCTGATGGCCGGAGCCAACATCGCTGGGTGGTCGCCGGTAGTACCGGTCACGGAAGCTCTATGCCTCCGGAGGCTCACTTTGGCCTGGCTACTGCGGAGCGAGTCGACCGAATCACCGTGACCTGGCCTGATGGCGCGGTGAGTGTGGTCGAGGGCCTAGAAGCTCGGCGAGTGGTGCGTCTTGTTCGAGAAGACGCGAGCCTAGAGCCGCCTCCGCTGCCGCTGCCCAGCTTGTTTTGACGGGGGGCTGGCCTGGTCTTTCATCGGTTTGCTTAGGCTCGTTGGGCTGGCGTTGGGTTTGCGCGGCCAAGATCCCCCGTGCAGACTGCTCTTGAGGTGGTCGTCCTTGGAATACTGAGCATCGTTCTCGGTTGGATCTGGACCCAGTATCTGCCCGGGTACTTCTTGAGCCGGGCGCTGGTTCCTGGGTTGCAGGGCTACGCGCGCCATGGGCTGGCGCTTGTGTGCGGCTTCTCCACGGTTCCGCTGGTCATCTTCCTGGCCACTGTCTGGCTGGAAATCCCCATGGATGCCCCGGTGATTCTCGGTGCGGCGACGGTAATCAATGCCGTGGGGTTTGCGACTGTCGTCCGTGGTGCCGGTGGCCTTCGATCCTCCCGTGGCTTGTTCCCCGACATTCAGTGGACCGAGGTGGCGACACTCGCTGTTGCGTGGCTCGTGATTGCTCTCTACATCCTCTTTGGCTTGCGCTCGTTGGATGGTGGCGACGTCTTCTCGACCGTGCACCACTGCTTGTACGTCATCGTGATGCACACCATCGGCAACGACGCGACTCATTCGCTCCCTCTCTACGACGGGATTTCGGACCAGCCTATCCATTATCTGGTCCAGCATCCGACGGTGAACTTCAATGGTCTGGCTTCACTCTTTTATGAGCAGAGATTGGGCAATGCTCCGATCCTAGCACCCGCTGTAGCCCTCTTTGGCACTGCTGGCTGGTACCTGACGACAGTCTCGGCCTCTCTGATTGTGGGGCTGTGCACGTGGTTGGCGGCTCGGGAGTTGGGCGCTCGTCCAGCGGCCGCAACGTTTTCAGCTGCTCTGTTCGTCTACGGCACCCATGTCTTCCTGGCGTACTTCGTCAACGAAAACCTGTACGCAGTGGCTTTGGTTGCTTTCCTCTTGTGGCTCGCTCTGCGCTCCCGAATGGAGTGGGGTGTGGTCGTGTTGGTCGGGATCACTGCCGGGCATCTCGTGGGGGTCCGCTACACCTCGTCCCTGTTTTGGCCGGCGATTGCCGCTTCAGTCTTTTGGCAGCAGGGACACACCCGAGACCGGTTCTTGCGCTTCGGGGTGGCGTTTGCGCTGGCGCTCGCAGCCGTCGCGCCGTGGCTCTATGTGAACTACATCATGTTGGGTCACCCCATCGATCATCCGAAGATTCACGAGGAGTCGACGGGTCGAGTGGCCATGAACACCTTCCTCGGGGTGAGCTTCTCGTTCCGGCCGCTGAACTGGCCGTTCACTGATGCCATCGTTCGCACAGCATGGAACCCCCTGCCGTCGTTCCTGTGGATCCCGCTTTGGGTGGGTGTGTGTTTCGGTCAGCTTGCGCTTGCTCTGAGCCTGTTGGGTGCGCGCGATGTCTTGCGACAACGTCGTGCGCTGTTCCTCTTGTTGCTGTTTGCCGTTCCCCATTGCTTCGCCATGGGCCTGCTCGAGTGGTTGGATTGGGAGCAGGTGACCTATGCTGTTCCCGGTCTTGTGCCACTGGCAGTCCTCTGGGCCGTGGGGCTCGAGGGTGTCCTGGACCCGAGCCGGGGGCGGAAGCAGGCCATGCTCTGTCTGGTGCTTCTCCTCGGCATTGGTGGGCTCAGTCGAGCCGGCCGGAGTCTGGAGTTTCCGGTGGACACGCGGCTTCTGGAGCCTGAGCACTGGCAAGACCCCCCGCCTATGGATGCGGGCACCAAGTCCGTTGGCGACCGCCTCATGTCCCTTTCGGTCTTCCCGCCCAGGCCGATTTTTCGGACCACTTTTGCCCGTTCTGCTTTGGGTTCTTTTGCCCATGCAGGTCTCCAGCCAGCGCTCCCGCTGGTGGGTGATCTACCGGCATATCCCAGCGGTCAGGTAGCTCTTCTTGCTGGCTACGCTGCCGAGGAGGCTTCTCGGTATCGATTCGCAATGGAGGGGGGTGATCTGCGGAAACCCGACGAACCAATTCGTACCAGTCTCGGTCTGCACCTGGTGTCGCTCCAGTTGCCGGCTGAATCAGTCGAAGTGTCCATCTTGTGGCGCCAGGGGTCTTACGACATCAACATCGTGCCGGTCGGGGAGTCGGTTGGCTTGAAGGACTTCTCGTTCTGGCTGCACCCCTGGTACCCGCCTACTCGAATTATTCGCGTGAAGCAGGGGGGCGAGGCGATTCCGAGCCTGCGAGTCTTGGAGTATGGCGGCTCTCGTGACGAAGGAGAGAGACGGTACATGGTGACCAACTATCCAGAAGACCGGCTGGATGTGGTGACTCTGCCGTATCGGGTCGAGCCTGGGGATGAGCCCGTGTACTGTGGGCTGTTTCTCTTCAGCTACGGGGTCGAGCCAGATCGCATTGAGACCCTGGTGCTCTCAGGTGGCCATGATCAGAGCTGGGATGGGAGCCTGACTGGCACCATTACGCTTCCGCAAAACATACTGGCAGACAAGCTCGTGCTATTTGCTGAGCCGTACTGCAGTGACCACGTGCCTCAATATGGAGATCGCTACTCTGTGATCGAGGGCCCCTTCGTGGATGGGCAGTTGCTGGAGTTTCGGTTGGACCGACACTGGTGATGCTGGGGCTTGCAGGTTTGGTCGCAGCGGCCTGTACCTGGCTATGGGTGCAGTACCTGCCTGGCTATGTCATCAGTCGATTGCTCGTGCCCGATGCTCGGGGCCTGGCTCGTCACGGTCTGGCTCTCCTTGTGGGCTTCTCGGTTGTTCCCCTGGGGCTGTTTCTGCTTGGAGCGTTGGTGGCCCAGGCCCTCAGCTCGACCTTCCTCTGGGTCTCAGCTTCGGTCATCAATCTGGCGGGGCTCGGGCTGGTGTTCCGAGAGGGGGGACGCCCCTTCTCTGACCTGGGGCGTCGCGATTGCCTTCAGGTCGTCGCGGTGGGGTTTTCTAGCGCCCTGTTCATCCTCCTGGGGATTCGGGGGATCGACGCAGGAGATGTGCTGACTACGATTCAGCATTGTCTCTATGTCATCGCGCTCCATGGGATCCAGAGCCATCCCAGTGAGTCACTCGCTCTGTACGACCAGATGACCGATGACTTCATGCACTTCTTGATTCATCACGACTCGGCCCACCTGTCGGGGCTGAGTCAGTTGTTGTTCGAGCAGAGAATCGGAAATGTGCCGCTGTTGTCGCCTCCTGTGGCTCTGTACGGAATGAGTGGCTGGTTGATTGCGACGGTGCACGCAACGGTTGTGACGGCGGTCTGTAGCTATCTGGCGATTCGTGCGGCAGGGGCTGCGCCTTGGTCGGCTAGCGTGGCGGCGGGCCTCCTGGTCTGGGCCGGACACGTCCTCTGTGCCTACTTCCTGAATGAGAACTACTTCGCGCTGGCGATGGTCTCCTTCCTCATCTGGGCCGCTTTGAGAGAGAGCTGGTCGGTCGGATGGTTGGTGCTCTGCGGTCTGGTGGCCGGCCATTTGGTGGGAGTGCGTCATACGTCTGTGCTCTTCTTGCCAGGGCTTCTCCTGGCCATCCTCTGGGCTTCTGGCTCCTGGGGCTTACGCGTACGCCGACTAGCGCTGGCTCTAGCCTGTGCCTCGCTGGCAGTGGCACCGTGGCTCTACATCAACACGGTCATGCTGGGGAGCCCGGTCACGCACCCGAAGATTCAGCCAGACTCCGATGGGCGGGTGGTCGAGAATGTGTTCTTCGGCTTTCAGTTCTTGTTCAAGCCCCTCAATTGGCCGTTCACCGACCGGATTGTGCGTACTGTCTGGAACCCTTTTCCCACCTTCTTGTGGTTGCCGTTGTTGGTGACTCGCGCTTTTGGTCAGGTGACGACAGCCATAGGGGTCCTCGGTGTTGGACGGGCTGTGGGCAACCGACGCCTTGTTGCCTTGCTGGCTTTGTTCGCGCTGCCCCATTGGCTTGCGCTGTCGCTGCTCGAGGGGATGGACTGGGAGCAGGTCTCTTACGTCACCCCTGGGCTTGTTCCCTTTGTCGTCCTGGTTGCGTTTGGGCTGGAGAGTCTTGTTGCACGGCGTCGGGTTCTCGTTGGTCTAGTCCTCGCTGCAGTCATCGCTCTGGTTTCCATTCTCCTTCGGGGGGTTGAGTTGCCGACGGATCCGAGGACTCGGGGGCCTCTGGCCGCTGGTGCGTCGTCAGAGATGGACCCGGGCACGCGCTCTGTTGGCGAGCGCTTGACGGGCTTTGCCCCGCTGCCCCAACAGCCGCACTGGCGTCTCGATGGCTTGGCGAGAGATTGGATGAGTCTTGGGGCGGTAGCTCGTTCGGCGGCGGTGCCGGTCAGCGAGCAGTCTGGTCTTCCGATCTATCCGAGCGGTCGAGCAGTCATGCTCTCGGCGTACTACAAGGGAACGGTACGGAGCTATGACTTTGAGGTGGCAGCAGGTCCCCTGCGAACGGCTGCCGACCCCGTGCGAACGGCAGTGTGGCTTCATACCGTGACGCTGCGGCTCAAGGCCGAGAGACTCCAGGTGCACGTGGAGCGCCATCGCACTCGCTACGATGTGGAGCTAGTCCGAGTCGGCGAGTCAGAGGAGTATCGGGACTTTACGTTTTGGCTCAATCCATGGGATCCCCCGATTCGGACCATGCAGGTCCAGCTCGACGGCCAGCGTATGGAGGAGCTTCGGATTCTCACCTATGGGGGAGAGCTTGAGTATGGAGAGCGACTGCACATCCTCACCAACTACGGTGAGGACGTCATTGATGTTGTCGACGTTCCGTTTGTGGTGAACAACGCCCAGGAGGGCGGGTGTGGGCTTTGGGTCTTCTTATCCGGGGTGGATGGCTCGCGCATTGAGACCCTCTCCCCGGGAGGTGCCTTTGACATGAAGTGGGGTGGAGAGACGCGGGGCGTTCTGAGGCTTCCTCGCAATATGCTGTCCGAACGCGTCGTGCTCTCGAGCGATCCTTACTGTGGGGAGCATGTGCCCCAGTATGGAGACTGGTTCGGCATTGCCGAGGGGGCGCCGTTTGGACCCAATCGACCGATTCGAATTGACCTCGATCAAACCTGGTAGCGTCCTGAAACACCCTCCTGGGTGGGTGACCTCCAGCTCAGAGCCTTTGGGTGTGGACCCTGTACAGAGCCCTCCGTGCTGACTGATAGACTGATTGCTTGCCAAAGGAGGACAGTCCTTTGTTGGACCTATTGGCTGTTCACAGCGCCGATCTGATTGAAGTGGTGGGGTCGGATCATCTCCGCAGCTGGGTCAGCCCTTCAGTGCAGCACCTGCTGGGATATGACCCAGAAGAGTTGATTGGATCCTCGGTGTTGAGTCGCGTTCTCCCCGAGGATCGAGCGGTTCTCGAAGAGCTACTTCAGCGTTGTGCAGATGACCCGAACGAACCCGTGCGGGCAGAGTACCGACTGACTACACAGAGCGGTCGGTCCATCTTTGTGGATGTGGTCGCGCGGAACCTGCTGGGCAACGAGTCCGTCGCCGGGATGGTTCTGACGAGCCGCGACATCACCGAGCGTGTGCAGCGCGAACGCAAGATGTTCGATGCTGTGACGGGTCTCCCCAACCGAGTTGTGTTCCTGGATCGCCTGGACGCGGCCCTGCGCAGGGCTAGCAATGACCCCAACTACCTCCTCGCGGTGCTGTCGTTGGATCTGGATCGCTTCAAGGTTGTGAACGAGGGCCTGGGGCACGATGCTGGAGACCTCTTGCTTCATGCTGTGGCTCGTCGTCTCGAGAGTTGCATGGGGCCACGGGATACGCTGGCACACCCGGGAGGCGACGAGTTCTCGATGTTGTTCGAGGATCTCAGTGATCCCGACGATAGCCGCAAGCTGGCAGATGACATTCATCAGGCGCTATCCGAACCATTTCGGATCGCCGAGAGTGAGATCTACACGACAGCCAGCATCGGCATTTCGACCAATGTGAAAGGCTATGACGAGGCGGCGCATATGCTTCGAGATGCTGAGACAGCCATGAACCGCGCCAAGAGTGCGGGCCATCGCCACGAGACATTCAGCACGGTGATGCACATTGAAGCGCTGAAGCAAGTGCAGCTGGACACGGATCTTCGTCGAGCCATCGACCGAGAAGAGTTCTCGGTGCTCTACCAACCCATAGTCTTCCTGAGCAGCGGCGAGCTGGCCGGCTTTGAGTCTCTGGTCCGTTGGATTCATCCGGAGGAGGGGCTTGTCTCTCCGGCCGAGTTCATTCCAGTTGCGGAGGAGACGGGGCTAATTGCTCCCATCGATCGGTGGGTTCTGAACCAATCCTGCGAGGCGGGGGCCGGCTGGCTGGGGGAGTGGCAGGGTCCGAAACCGCTGTGGTTTTCCGTCAACATTTCCAGTACGCAGTTCTCCCGGAAGGACTTGGTGGGCTACGTAGAACAAGTCCTTCAGAACTCGGGCATTGAAGCTGGCCAACTCAAACTAGAGATCACGGAGAGCGCCATCATGGAGTCGCCAGAAGCGGCGCTTGAGAGCCTGCAGGGACTGAGGGGCTTAGGCGTCAGGCTGGCGCTCGATGACTTTGGTACTGGCTACTCTTCCCTCAGCTACTTGCATCGTTTCCCGTTCGACACCCTGAAGATCGATCAGTCGTTTGTGTCCCGTCTGGGTCAGCCCGATGACCAGATGGGCATTGTTCGAACCATCATCGCACTGGCCGACAACATGGGGATGGATGTGGTTGCGGAAGGCATCGAGGACCAAGCGCAGTGGGACATCTTGAGCGAGCTGGGTTGTCTGTACGGTCAGGGGTACTACTTTGCACGTCCTCTGGAGCCTAGGGATGCTCTGCAGAGGGTTCGCAAGCCGCGTTTTGAGTGAGTTGGCCCCTGTGACGGTCTGACTCCACGATGAGACGTTTCGTGGCACCTGGCCTTATCGATCGCTCTGGTACTTCTTCCAAGCGAGCAGTGCAAAGCGATGATGGTGGGCGACCTGATTGATGGAGTATCGGCTGTTGGCTCCGACGGGACAGGCTGTGCGGGCGAGGCAGAGGCGTCCGCAGACCGCGCCGTCGCGCTGGCGCTCTTGAAAGCAGACCTCAAGGTCGAGTCCATTGGCTCCCCCGACAGCGCCAACGGGGCAGGCCTGAACACAGGGTTGCCCTGTGCAGGAGTCACAGGGGTTCTCCGACGCTGCTAGCTTCCGTTCGGGCCACTGCGGGCCCAGCAATACGACTGCCCGATACGCAAACCAGAGACCATGGACGGGGTGAAGTCCTAGACCCAGCGGGGATGTGTGCTGCCACCCGGCGTAGGTTCCCAGAGCCATCAAGGGGATCTCGCGTGCCGACTCATTGGGCCAGGCGACGAGGTGGTCGATGTCGTCTTCAGGAGAGTTGGCGCCCAGGTATTGAGAGCAGAAGGCCCTGACGGTGCCTTGGGTGTAGGTGTCTACAGGGTGAGTCCGATGACGCAGGTCCTCACCGTCTATTTGTTTCCAGAGATCTGGTCCCGCCGAGCCCAAGAGGAGCAGCGAGCCAAAGCGTTCGTGGTCTACAGAAAATTGGGGAAGCTGCTCTGAGAGTGCCTGGGTGGAAAGCAGAGCGAGCAGGTTGAAGCCTCGTTCCTTCAGGAATGTGAGCCCCGCATCCAGTTGCTGGTCCCTAGTTGCCACTTGGTTCACGAGTCAAAGGCCTCGACAACCGCTAGGAACTGATTGCCGACACGTTCGAACAAGCGGTCTCCCATGCCTGGGAGTTCGAGCATAGACGTCTTGTTCTTGGGCCTCGTTGCAGCGATTCCCCGGAGCAGTCGGTTGGACCCTAGAGTGTATGGAGGGGTGTTCTTACTGTTGGCCATGGCTGCACGCACCTCGCGGAGCTTATCGAACAGTGCTTGCTGTTCCGGATCGAGGGAAACGCTCTTGCTGGTCCCGGTGGGTGCGGCTCTCCCGACCACCCCGACTGGCGGGAAGACCATCTCAAAATCAGGGGCCTCTTGACGCATCACCTGGTTGCCCAGGCTGGCCAGGTTGAGCACTCGGTACCGTCGGTCGTATCCGCGAATGGATCGCTGGACCTCGGTCTCCACGAGGCAGCCAGCACGCACAAGGGCCCGCAAGACATCCAGGATTTCGTCTTGCGACAGTGTCCTGAGCAGACCATAGGTGGAGAGCGTCTGAAACCCACGTTGCATGACGGCCTTGGAGCTCGATCCTGCGAGAACCTTGGCAACGAGTGATGGCGTGTGCCCGTTGCCCATCCGCGCCACACACGAGAGCGCCTTGCGAACGATCGTCTCACTGGCGGGAGACAGGGCCCGGGGCGGCGCACTCTGGCCGCCCCCTGCTTGGCAGTGGTCGCAGTTGCCACAGTTGTCCCAGTCTGGTTGCTCACCGAAGTATTGCAGTAGCGCTCGTCTTCGGCAGTGGCCCTGGTCCGTGTAGGCGACCATGTTGTCGAGCTTCTTGTACTCGTGGTTTCGGCGTTCTCGGAGCCTCGCGAAGTCGATGGTCAAGTCTTGACCCGGTCGCAGCAATCGTGCGCCACTACACCGGTCTGCGGGCACCCAATGTAGGCAGCCGAGTTCCTCGAGGCGTCGTAGCGCGCTGCCTAGCCGTGGCCGGTCAGTACCCAACTCGTCGGCGAGTGTAGGCAGATGAATTGGGATGGAGCTGGGCAAGTTGGATGGCCGTTCTCGGTTGGTCTCCTCGTGGGAGAGCAACTCGTGCTCATAGCCTTCTGGAGCTGGCGGTGCGCCGCCTGGAAAGAGGTCATCTGTGCACACGGGTGGAGGGCCGAACCTTGAGGCTTCGATGGGGTGACCGCCCCGGCCGCGCAGAGTTTGGAGCTGTTGCCAGAGGCGCTGCGGCAGGCCCGCACGCGTGGGCGCGCGTTGAGTACAGCCCTGGGGGAACGACACTTCAGTGAGCCCTTCGCGTATGGGGAGCCGTCGGAGCCATCCCTCTCGTTCCAAGACGACGAGTCCTGCGCCGACCATGCGATCCGTGGCGATCCCGCCAATGCGCTCTGCCAATGCTTGGTGCGAGCGGAAGACGGGATTGCTGGGGGCCTCGTCGAGGGCCAACCAGGTTCCACTGACAACCTCCTCGGGAGGATGAGAGTTGTCGATGAAGAACTCTTGAACAGTCCGATCTCCCGGCCGATGAAGGAGCGTAATGCTGGCCGGAAGTCCGTCACGTCCTGCACGGCCAATTTCTTGGTAGTAGGCCTCAAGGGTTCGAGGAATGTCGAAATGGAGGACAGCGCGAATGTTGTCTTTGTCGATCCCCATTCCAAAGGCATTTGTCGCCACTACGACCGATAGAGCGCCTGCCATGAAGTCGTTCTGGACCTGTGTGCGTTCGATGGGGTCGAGCCCGGCGTGATAACTCCCGACGCGCTCACCCCGCTGCCGAAGGATGGAGGTCACCGACTCGACGGCTCGCCGTGTTGCGCAATACACGATGGCAGGGCGCTCGACTCCGTCCAGTTGAGCCGAAACCAACTCTTCTTTGTGCTTTCGGCTACGAGCCGAGAGAACGGAGAGCTCCAGGTTGGACCGGTCGAACCCGGTGACGAAGATGCCCGGAGAACTCAAGCGGAGAGAGTGGAGGATGTCGTCCCGTACTTGCTGGGTTGCTGTCGCGGTGGTGGCAATCGTTGGTGGATTACCGAGCATGTCGCGCACCTGGCCTAGGCGCAGATAGTCAGGTCGGAAGTCATGGCCCCACTGGGAGAGACAGTGGGCTTCGTCGATGACGAAGAGGCCCAGCAATGTCTGACCGAGACGCCGAGTAAACGCATCACTTCGGAAACGCTCGGGTGCCACATAGAGCAGGTCTAGATCGCCAGCGATCGCTGCCTTCAGGCGCTGCTCGCGGACGCTGGGTTCCAGGCTCGAGTTGATGAACGTGGCTCGGATACCGAGCGCCACGAGGCTATCCACTTGGTCTTTCATCAGGGCGATGAGGGGCGAGACGACAAGTGCTAGACCCGGGCGATGTAGAGCTGGCAGCTGGTAGCAGATGGACTTGCCCGCTCCGGTGGGCATGACCACTAAGGCATCACCACCGGCGGCGACGTGCGTGACGACAGGTTCCTGACCTGGCCGAAATGCTCTATGACCGAAGCGCTCCCGCAGCAGAACGAGCAATTCGGCCCGAAGCGAAGCGGCATCGCCCGGAAAGATTCGAGGTGATCTTGGTTCATCCGGGGGTTGAGGTTGGGGCGGCATGATGTGCACAGGATTCCACAATGCCCACGGCCAGGACAGGATCCGTCCTGACTAGCTCAACGAAGATCTTCAGTCGATCCAGGCACCTGCGGAACCGGGCAGCAAAGTGCCTGATTTTTGCTTGGTTGAAAACAGGTTCTGGGGTTATGCTCGATCAACCAGAAACTTCCTAAGCCCCTGTCTTCAAAGGGTTTTTGTGGACATTCGTCCGGAGGGAGAGGTGCGATGGCTGCTAGCGAAGTCATGGACTGGACGATCTGGGGTGATGGTTCGACTGAGGTCATCGACTGGCCCAACCTGGGCGAGGTGTCTCCAACGGTATTGCGCTGTCCCAACTGCGGCTTGCACGTGACTCTGTTCGTCGATACCTCGGCAGGCAGTCAGTCGTGTACGGAGCGCTGCCCCCTCTGTCTCCGGGCAATTGCCCTGAGTGTTGTCGTTGCTGACCTCCAGTTGGCAAGCATCCAGGCCACCCGCCCATACTGATCGTTCTCTGAAGTTCTCTAGCTCGCTAGTACCCGGTGTGCTCTTGCGCCGCGAGAAGCGGTTCATCGTGCACGTCCGACTTGCTGATGGCTCCGAGGTTGTCGCCCACACCAACAACTCAGGCTCCATGCTGGGCTGCTCGGAGCCAGGCAGCCCTGTGTGGCTGAGCCCTGCTGACCGACCAGAGCGCAAGCTGAAGTGGACCTGGGAACTGGTGGCTGTAGGCCCAGCGGGTGTGCTGGTAGGCATCAACACAGCCTTGCCGAACCAGCTGGTGCAAGAAGGGACCGAACAGGGTGTCATCAGCGAGCTACAGGGCTACACACGGATCCGGCGAGAGGTTCGTTATGGAGCCGAGGGCTCTCGCATCGATCTGTTGCTCGACGATGAGCAGAGGGCTGCCAGCTCGCTTCCCAGTGCGTGGGTCGAGGTGAAGAACGTGACATTGGCGGAGGGGGGTCGTGCGCGCTTTCCCGATGCGGTGACCGTCCGTGGCCGGAAGCACCTGCGAGAACTTGAGTGGTGTGTTCGCCAGGGCGACAGGGGGGTGCTTGTCTTTGTCGTTCAGCGAGCAGATGTGCACTCCGTCACTGCAGCGGACGACATTGATCCGGACTATGGGCACGCTCTTCGCCGGGCGGTGGATAACGGCGTCACAGTCCTAGCCTACCGGGCCCAGGTGACGCTGGAGGAAGTCTGCTTGGTCGAGTCACTACCGGTCTGCCTCTGACGCTTTCTTCAGAGTATTCTTCCCGCGCTAACCCCCGGGGCTATCGAGCGCATTGACTACCAGCCAGAACACCATCCTCTCCCGCTTCCGTTCCGGTCTCATCTTTGGCCTCGTCGCTGGCGTTCTCCTCTATGTGGGCTATGCGCTGTGGGTGGGGTGGGAGGATGTCGCGGAAGCACTGCGAAGCTTCTTGTGGCGTTGGTTACCGGTCCTTCTCCTTCTAAGCCTCGGCAACTACCTGGTTCGATTCGTTCGATGGGAGGCGTACCTCCGAACGCTCGAGATCCAGATCCCCTTTCGGAGTTCGATGGCGATCTTCCTCTGCGGTCTCGCCATGACCATTACGCCAGGGAAGGTCGGTGAGTTTCTAAAGTCCTACCTGCTCAAGGAGTCCCACGGGGTGCCAATGGCGACCTCGGCTCCTGTCGTGTTCGCGGAGCGGGTCACCGATCTCCTCGCTCTGGTCCTCCTGGCATCCGTTGGGGTTGCTAGCTATGGCGGGCCGAAGGCGCGCCTTGTGCTGGGGCTTGCCGGCGGCTGTGTTGCCCTCGCCTTGGTGGTTCTCCAGAGCAATCGCCTCACAGCTCAGGTGTTGTCTTTAGTGGAGGGCTTCCCTCTCGGCGCCCGGATTGCTCCCAAGCTTCGCGAAGTTCTCGATGCCTCCCGGGCTCTGCTCGCGTTGCGCCCTCTGCTCGTCGGACTGGTTCTGGCGATCCTAGCGTGGTTCCTTGAGTGCTATGGCTATTGGTTGGCGTTCGACGCGTTCCCCGTTCCTGTGGACATGGACCTTGGGGTCGCGGTCTTCGCCTACTCCTTCTCCACCGTTGCGGGTGTCGTCTCTCCGGGTGGTATCGGTCCGACGGATGTGGGCTTGATTGAACTAGCCCGGACGTTCACACCTGACCTTGCAGACCAGAGAGAGTTGGCAGCGGCTGCCTCGTTTATCGTGCGGGTCTGCACCCTTTGGTTTGCAGTGGGGCTCGGAGCCCTGGCCCTCTTGCGCTTCCGCACCCTGGTTGAGGTGGATGTCGAGGTGGCTCGGTCGGGAGAGAGCCAGCGGTCGAATCGAGGGGGACCAGAAGCGCCTGTGTCGACTCAGTAAAATTCAAGCTACTGTATAGACGCGCGAAAATGGCCGCGTGTACGTGCGTGCGATTCGTGGGCAGTTCGGCGAGGCTTGGTCACCCATCTGAGGCAGCGGATGACGCGATACGGTCGTAGCACTCCGGTTCTCTTCTGGCATCTGTGCCTATTCCTGTTGGGCACGGCCTGCACCAGTGTTCCCACCTCGATTCCGCTTGGCGACGACACGGCAGCAGACGATGACGACTCGTCCGAAGACTCGGTCGAAGGCGAGGCTGCTGGAAGCTTGGATCCGCTTGTTCTCGACTTTGGGATTGTTGCGGTCGGTGAAGTCGAAGAACGCAGCGTCACGGTTACCTCCACCGGAACAGCTGCTCTGGTCATCGATGCCGTGGACGTGTCGGAAGGGGTTCCATTCTCGGCAGGCTTCTTGGCGCCAGTTACGGTTCCACCCGAGAGCAGCGAGAGTCTAGCGTTTCGATTCGAGCCCACGGAGGGAGGCACCTATGTGGCCCAGGCCTCGTTGGGCTGGAATGCGGCGAACGAGGACGATGTGGTCTGGCTGGAGCTCCGGGGTTTGGGGGATCCGGGAGAGGACCCTGTCTTCGATGAGGACTGCGACAACGAGCTCGATGACGACGGTGACGGCAATATCGACTGTGAAGATCTCGATTGCTTCGGGGTGATCGTCTGCACCAACGAGAACTGCACCAACCTCATTGATGATGACGCTGATGGCGACCTGGATTGTGAGGACGATGAGTGCTCCGATGCGCCTGAGTGTGCGGCGGTTGAGGACTGCTACGACCAGGTTGATAACGATTCAGACGGCCTCATTGACTGTGATGATCCGGATTGTGCGCTGGGCATCGCATGCAACGCGGAGCTCTGCGACAACATCTTCGATGACGACGGGGATGGGCTACTGAATTGTGAGGATCCGGACTGCGCTTCCGACCCCGCCTGCCTCTCAGAGCTCTGCGCCAATGGTGTGGATGATGATGCCAACGGGCTGATCGACTGTGTGGACTCGGGGTGTGATGGCTCGTCCGATTGCATTGATGAGCTCTGCTGGAACGCGCTCGATGACGATGGTGACGGGGACACCGACTGTCTCGATGCGGAGTGCCTGACTGCGTCCAACTGTGTGGTCGAGGTGTGTACCAACGGCGTGGACGATGATGCGGATGGCTTCGTCGACTGCACGGACGATGAGTGCAGCGTGGATGTGGCCTGCACCGTTGCTGAAATTTGTTCCAATGGCGTGGACGACGACAGTGACGGGCAAGCGGACTGCGCGGATCCCGAGTGTGCGCCGACCGTAGAGTGCACTGGCTCGGAGGACTGTAGCAACGGCATTGATGACGACGGCAACGACCTGCTCGACTGTGACGATCCTGCATGCTGGTCGCTTGCCGTCTGCCAGGCGGAGGACTGCGAAGACCTGGTGGATAACGACGGCGACGACCTCGTCGACTGTACGGACGATGACTGCATCGGGTTGCCGGCATGCATTGATGAGGACTGTCAGAACGACCTGGATGACGACGGCGACGGTTACGTCGATTGCGTGGATCCGGAGTGTGCGACTGACTCGGTTTGTGTCAGTGAGCTGTGTACTGATGGTGTCGACAACGACCTGGACGGAATGCTCGATTGTGTCGACCCCGAGTGCGTGTCGCAGCCTGTCTGTGTGACGGAGCTCAGCTGCAACAACGGCGTGGATGATGATCTCGATGGGTTGCTGGACTGCGGGGACCCGGAGTGTGTGGGCAATCCATCCTGTAACGACGAGATCTGCGACGACGTCATCGACAACGACAGTGACGGTAGTACGGACTGTGCTGACTCCGACTGCGCATACATTCCGCCGTGCTCTCTAGAGGACTGCACCAACGGAGTGGATGACGATCTGGACACGTTTGTGGACTGCCTCGACCCCCAGTGTCTCGGTGCTCCGGTTTGTGTGGACGAGGACTGTTCGGATGGAGACGACAACGACGGTGACTGGCTGATTGATTGCGCCGACAACGCAGTCAACGATCCCGTGGATCCCGACTGCGAGGACGCACCGGAGTGTACGGTCGAGATCTGTGACAACGGGGTCGATGATGACCTCGACGGCTACATCGACTGTGTCGACCTGGAGTGTCAACTCGATGATCCGGACTGCATCCAAGAGGACTGCTTCAATGGACTAGATGACAACGTGGACGGCTATATCGACTGCGCCGACCCTGATTGCGTAGCCAGCGAGCCGCTCTGCACTCCCGAAATCTGCGACAACCTCTTGGACGATAACGCGGACGGATTCATCGACTGCGCCGATCCTCAGTGCCAGTCGCAAGTCGTGTGCTTGCTTGAGGACTGTCTGAATGGGGTCGACGACGATCAGGACGGGCTCGTCGACTGCGATGACCCTGCTTGTGCGCCTCAAGCAGCTTGTCTTGCCTCTGGTGAGCTCTGCGACAACACCATCGACGACGACGGTGACGGGTTTGTGGACTGTGTCGACGTGGACTGCGTGGCATCTCCCGTGTGTCGAGTAGAGGACTGTCAGTCAGGCTTTGATGAAGATGGCGACAACTTTATCGACTGTGCTGACTCGGACTGTCTGGGCGAGCCGCTGTGTACAGATGAGGAGTGTGAGAACGAGGTCGATGATGATGCCGATGGCTTGGTGGACTGCGTCGATCCCGATTGCGCGGCGCTACCTCTCTGTATCGAAGAGATCTGTGACAACGCCGAGGACGACGACGGGGACGGTGCCATCGACTGCGTGGACTCGGAGTGCGGTACCACGCTGTATTGCGAGGTGGAGCTCTGCTCCAATGGTGTGGACGATGATGGCGACGGCTTCTTGGATTGCCTGGACTCTGAGTGTGCCTTTCATCCCTTCTGCTCCACGACCGGAGAAATCTGCGACAACGGCCTCGATGAGGACGGCGATGGCGATGTGGATTGTGAAGACACGAACTGCGGTCTGTTCACGGACTGTATCGCTGAGCTCTGTGATGACGGGCTGGACAACGACAGCGACGGGTACGTGGACTGTGTGGATCTGGAGTGTTCGTCTCACTCCGGTTGTGTGCCAGAGCTCTGTGAGAACGGAACCGACGATGACGGAGACGGCGACATCGATTGTCTGGACACCGAGTGCTTCGGCCTCGCGCACTGTCTGTCGGAGATCTGTGGCAATGGGCTCGATGACGATGGGGACGGAGCCCTGGATTGCGGCGACTCGGAGTGCTCCTCTGAGCCGGATTGTCGCATCGAGGTCTGCGGCAATGGGCTTGATGATGATGAGGACGGCTACATCGACTGCGCAGACAGCGAGTGCTCGGCAGTTGCCGCTTGCCTGGGCGAGGACTGCGACAACGGTGTAGATGACGACACAGATGGTCTGGTGGATTGTGATGACCCGGCCTGTGATGGCGCGTCCGTCTGCGCGCTCTCCGGCGCGGAAGATTGTGGGAATGCTCTGGATGATGACGGGGACGGTCTGGTGGACTGCATCGATCCCGACTGCATCATCGCTGTCGACTGCCTCGTAGAGGACTGCGCCAACAGCCTCGATGACGACTTGGATGGCTTCATCGACTGCTCGGACTCCGACTGCTCGGTCCACGAGAGTTGCCTCCCAGAACTCTGCTCCAATGGCATCGACGACAATGGAAATGAGGCCATTGACTGTGATGATTACGGATGTCTCGCCTCACCGGACTGTGCAGATGAGGACTGTTCGGATGGCTGGGACAATGATGCGGACGGCTTGGTGGACTGCGCCGATTCTGATTGTGGGTCTGCCCCTGCGTGCCTGGCCGAAGACTGCGTGAACCATGTGGATGATGATGGCGATGGCTTCGTCGACTGCGAGGACACGGGTTGCTTTGGTTCCTCTGCTTGTACCGTTTCGGGGACAGAGGACTGCGAGGACGGGTTAGACGATGACGCCGATGGACTGATCGACTGTGTCGATCCCGATTGCCTTACCAACGATTACTGTCTTGCCTGCGACGTGCTGGACACTCTGGGCTGCGACAGCGTGGCGGTTGGGGTCAGTGACGGACCGGGTTCTACTTCCGCCAACGCCTGGTATTCGTGCGGGGGCTGGGATGCGAGTGGTCCCGAGATGGTCTACGAGTTCGAAGCGCTGGAGTCGGGGATCCACGTCTTCGATCTCAGCAGTACCGATGACTACGTAGACCTCTATCTCTTGGAGGCGGGGCTGGGTTGCGACCCCGATGCCTGCATCGCCTTTGGTGACCAGACCCTGTCCGCAGAACTTGTGGTTGGTGAGACGTATCTGCTGGCAGTGGATGGCCGGTTTGGGACGACCTCTGACTTCCAGTTGGAATCGTCTTGTCCTTCTCAGCAGGTGGAGGACTGTGACAACGGTCTAGACGACGACTTCGATGGCTTCGTGGATTGTGCTGATGCCGACTGCGATTGCCCTGTGACCTGTTCGCTCTCGGGGGGGCTCTCCTGCGGAGATTCGGTCTCCGGCGATACGGCCGAAGGGGCATCCCAGATCAGTCTCTATGGCTGCGGTGTGCCGGAGAACGGTCCCGAGTTCTTCTATGCCTTCACGGGTCCGGCAGGTGGTGGGGACGTCGAGTTCCAGCTGTCTGTGCTGGGGTCGGCGGATCTGGACTTGGTGGTACTCGAGCTGGACTCGGGAGTCTGTGACCCCAACCATTGTGTGGCGGCCTCCGTTGGGGAGGGCAACACCGAGTCTCTAGTCGTGTCTTTGGTACCGGGTGCGCAGTACGCAGTGGGTGTGGAGAGCTTCGACGAGACTGAGTCGCCCTATGTGTTGGACGTCCTGTGTGCTGGGGACGTGGCAGAGGAGTGTGGCAACTGGGTTGATGATGACGGTGACGGGGATGTGGACTGCGATGACTCTGAGTGTCTTGGCGATCCCTACTGTGTCTTTGAGTTGTGCGGCAACGGCTTCGATGACGACGCCGACGGCTTAATAGATTGTCTCGATTCGGACTGTGCCGATGCCCCGGATTGCGGGAACTGTCACGACGATGGCTGTCATGACCACGGAGACGATGACGATTCGTTCGGCGATGACGATGACAGTAGCTGGCACGGCGACGACGACGACTGGTTTGGTGACGACGACGACTGGTTCGGCGACGACGATGACAGCAGCTGGCCTGGCGATGACGATTCGTTCGGCGACGACGATGACAGCAGCTGGCCTGGCGATGACGATTCGTTCGGCGATGACGATGACTCAGCGCATCACGATGCTGGTGATGATGACGATGTCGGCGATGACGACTCGGCGGCGCCTGATGATGATGACAGCGCGCATCACGATGATGACGATGCCGGCGATGACGATGACAGCGGCGGACCTGGCGATGATGACGACTCTTTCGGGGATGACGATTCGGCCCAGGCCGATGATGACGACTCGGCGCATCACGATGACGACGACTCGTTCGGGGACGACGATTCGTTCGGTGATGACGATGACTCAGCGCATCACGATGCTGGTGATGATGACGATGCCGGCGATGATGACGATGCCGGCGATGATGACTCGGGCGATCCGGACGATGATGATTCGGCCCATCATGACGACGACGATGCTGGCGGCGACGACGATGACTCTGGTGATGATGACGACGCGTTTGGTGACGACGATGACCTAGGCGACGATGACTCAGCACACCAGGATGATGACGACGCAGGCGACGATGATGACTCGTTCGGTGATGACGACTCGGGCGCGCCAGACGACGACGATTCAGCGCCCGATGATGACGACGACTCGTTCGGTGATGACGACTCGGGCGCGCCAGACGACGACGATTCAGCGCACGATGACGATGACGACGCAGGCGACGATGATGACTCGTTCGGTGATGACGACTCGGGCG
>PBPL01000177.1 GCA_002724675.1 Deltaproteobacteria bacterium
TGCCCCCGCCGGACACATCTCCGCGAGCGACGCGCGACGCGGCTACCCGCTTCATGTCGACCTCGACCAACGTACTGACGTGGGGTGCGCGCCACCACGTGTAGGCCATGTGCTGAGCCATCGCTCGACCGATGGGACTCAAGGCCTCGATGGTGTCCCCTTCGAACACTTCGGGGGCGAAGCGGGTGGCAACGGCAGGGTCGAACGGTACCGCCAGTCGCTGCGCGAAGCCCGTGGGAGGGATGCGCTGACCCGGCTGATAGCCGCCAGGAGGAGAGGCAAAGCCGGAGCCGCCACCGCCACGAGCAACGAACGCTTCGATGTCACGTCGGGTGACTCGCCCGCCAGCACCCGAGCCCAGCACGAGCGAAAGATCCACGTCCTGCTCCCGGGCAATGCGACGAACTACGGGAGAGACAAAGAGCTTGCGGTCACCACCCGCACGGAACTGCTGGTTGCGTCGGGCGGGGTCGACGGGGGCGGCGACAGCCACGGATGGCGTGCTCGTCGAAGCGGAACCGCGCGCGGGCGCGGCGACAGCAGGGGGAGGTGGTGAAGAGACGGAGACCTCAGCGGCAGCGGGGGGCTCCCAGCTCTCACCCTCCTCGCCGAGGATCGCAATGACCGAGCCCACGGCAACCGTCTGGCCCACCTCGGTGAGGAGGGCCAGAACCACGCCCCCGTCGGATGAGGGAACCTCCGTCTCGATCTTGTCGGTAGCCACGAGGACAAGGTCCTCGTCACGCTCCACCGACTCGCCCACTTGCTTAAGCCAGCGGACAATCGTTCCTTCTGCGATGGACTCTCCCAAACCAGGGAGTCGAATCTCAGTGGCCATCTGTACTCGATGCTCCTACGAGTTCGGTCAGAGCCTGAGCGCCCAACCTTCACCGGGGGAGGAGAATACGCAGCGACTGGCTCGGAGGCGAGAGCCGACGGTCGAACTCCTGCGCAAAACACGCACCAACGCGCTCCACGACCACATCCAGAGGTGGCGTATTTGAGCCCAGTTGAGCTTCCATACTGGTGACGCCAGCGTCTCCAATCCCACAAGGAACGATGAGCTGGAAATAGCTGAGGTCGGTGCTGTGATTGATCGCAAAGCCATGCTGCGTAACCCAGCGCGAGACCTTCACCCCAATGGCCGCGAGCTTCAGTGACCCATCGGGCAGCCAGGTCCCCGTTCGACCAACAACCCTCGTCGTCTCCAGCCCGAAGCCCGCTGAGAGGGAGATGAGCATGGACTCGACCTTGCGGAGGTAGAGATGAAGATCTCGCTCGCCACGCTCCGCATCCAGCTGCACGATGGGATAGCCCACGAGCTGACCGGGGCCGTGGAACGTAATGTCTCCTCCCCGATCGGTGGTTCGCACCACCACGCCACGCTTCTGGAGTTGCTCCTCTCCTCCGAGCAGGTTCTCCAACCCTCGTCCGGTAAAGGAGTGGGTGATGGTAGGAGGGTGCTCCAACAACAGCAGGACATCCTCAATGGCTCCGTCGACCCGCGCCTTCACCAGCGCCTTCTGAAGTGCCCATGCCTCATCGTAGTCAATGCGACCGAGCCAATGAACTGCCAGAGGGCGCTGAGCCATAGGACCCCGAGGGTGATCGCTACACATGTCCTGCATCCAGCCAGGCAACGGCCTGAAGGTCAAGAGACAGAACCCCACCAGGAACGGGGAGTCTAGAGAGTGCCCCCGACGGTCACGCCACCTGCTTGGTTGCTGGATCCCGGCGCAGGAAGTCCCGCAGGCGTCGCATAGCCCGCACCTCCAGCTGGCGCACGCGCTCTCGGCTCACCCCCATGTCATCACCGACTTCCTGCAACGTGTGGGGCGTCTCGAGCAAGTGACGCCTGCGAATAATCTCCTGCTCCCGGGGGGGCAGTTGAGCGATGGCCATTGCGAGACTTGCGTTTCGCGTTCGTGCCTCTTGGGATGCACCCACCTCCTCCTCCGGGCTAGCTGCCATTCCTGCAAAGAAATTACTGCGAGGCACTCCATCCCCATCGGACCCGACCGGAGCATCCAGACTCACGTCATAGCCCGACAGACGCCCTTCCATACTGGAGATCGTCTTGCGATCGACACCAATGATTTCCTCAAGGCGAGCCAGGCGCTGCTCCCCCACGAGACCTTCTTGACGCACCTCCTCTTTGGCCTTTCCGAGGCGGCTGTAGACGGTGCGCTGCCGCTGAGTCGTACCGAGCCGTACTAGGGACCGGGTCTTGAGCAGGTAGTCGCGTATGTACGCACGGATCCACCACGATGCATACGACAGGAAGCGTACCCCGCGGTCCGGGTCGTACCGCTCCACAGCGCGCAGTAGCCCCAGCGTCCCCTCCTGCATGAGGTCCGAGAAGCTAGCGTGTTGGTTGCTGAACTGACCAGCCATCTTGATGACAGCGCGCATATTGGAGAGGACCAATTTCTCAGCGGCGACCTTGTCTCCTTCTTCCCGCCAGGCCCTCGCCAACTGCACCTCTTCCTCGGCCGTCAGCAAGGGGTAGTCGCGAACGGCATTGTGGTAGAGAGCGAGGGCGTCGGTTCGTTGCCTTGTCATGTGTTGTCTCCTCAGCGGTTCCTCATGGCACGGCATCGTGTTCAACCGGACAGTGAACGGCACAACCGACACCCGAGGCATCGCCTTGCACGGATCACTCGCAGGGAAAGTGCCAGCCCAGAGGGTCCCCTGCTGCCCGGTACCGCAGCTACGGAAGTCGCCGCGGTTCATGAAGTAGGACACCCATGGGACCCAATCCGTTCCCTGAAAATTCAATCGAGCCCTGCCCACAGCCAGTCATCTGGTACAACCAGTGCCCCATCGAGTGCGCACATCGGGAGACAGCATCATGATTGGCTTCGAACTGAACGAGACTCAGCAGGCCTTCCAAGAAATGGCCCGCGACTTCGCCCGCAATGAGATCGCGCCGGCTGCAGCCGAGCATGACCAAGAGGGGAAGTTCCCGCGCGACATCCTGGTCAAAGCACACGCAGTGGGGCTGATGAACAACCACGTCCCAGAGAACTACGGCGGCCTCGGGCTGGGCACGTTGGACGGCTGCATCATCTCCGAAGAGATCGCCTGGGGCTGCACCGGAATCGGCACAGCTATGGAAGCCAACTCGCTGGCGGAGATGCCAGTCATTGTCGCCGGCAACGACGAACAGAAGAAGAAGTACCTCGGTCGGATGATCGAGGAGCCGTTGTTCGCTGCTTACTGCGTCACCGAGCCCGGCGCGGGTTCAGACGTGGCAGCAGCGCGCACCACAGCGACCAAGAAGGGCGACGCCTGGGAGATCTCCGGCGAGAAGATGTGGATCACCAATGGTGGGGTGGCGAACTGGTACTTCGTACTGGCCAAGACCGACTCCGACGCCCGGCCCGGCTCGGCCTTCACTGGCTTCATCGTCGACGCTGACTCCCCAGGGATCACCGTAGGCAAGAAGGAGTGGAACATGGGGCAGCGAGCCTCCGACACCCGAAGCATTACCTTCGAGTCCGTCATGGTTCCCGACGCCAACCGGCTCGGCGATGTGGGCTACGGGTTCAAGATCGCCATGAAGGCCTTCGACAAGACTCGTCCAGTTGTCGCTTCCGCCGCAGTGGGGCTGTCGCGTCGGGCCATGGAGGAGAGCATCAAGTACGCGACGGAGCGCAAGACCATGGGTCGGCCCATTGCGGGCCATCAAGCCATTGCGTTCATGGTCGCCGATATGGCCATGGCCGTGGAGTCGTCACGCATGCTGGTGTGGAAGGCCGGCTACGAGATCGACCAGGGCCGGCGCAACACCTTCTACGCCTCCATGGCCAAGGCCACAGCCGCCGACAACGCCATGAAGGTTGCGACGGATGCGGTGCAGATCCATGGCGGCTATGGCTACAGCAGTGAATATCCCGTCGAGAAGCTCATGCGCGACGCCAAGGTCTTTCAGATCTACGAGGGCACCTCCCAGATTCAGCGCCTGATCATCTCCAAGGAGATCTTTCAGCGAGGGTGACCTGGGGACTCGGCATTGGCAATTAGCCAGACACTGGTCGAGCACAGGCGCCGGAGCACAGGGTGACAACAAGCCAACAGGCGCCTACTTAATCAAGTGGGTTGCACGCAGGGACCCCAGTGCCCGATACTGGAAGTGCACCCCCTTTCACCAGCTGCGAGGAACCATGACCTACATCGTGACCCGCCTTTGTCGTGACTGCGTCGATACGGCTTGTGTGGCCGTCTGTCCCGTCTCCTGCATCTACCGCTATGAGGGCGATGACAAGCAGACGTTCCCCAACCAGCTCTACATCCACCCTGAAGAATGCGTCGACTGCAACGCTTGTGAGCCGGCCTGCCCCTGGGAGGCGATCTTCCCAGAAGACGAGGTGCCCGACGAGCTAGAGGAAGACACCGCTCTCAATTACAAGATGCTGGAGTGCGAAGACGACTTCGAGGTCCAGGAAGAAGAAGAGCACGAACAGCCCGCACCAGAAGACGTCGCCGCCAACAAAGAGAAATGGGGCGTCGCATAGCCGCCTCCGGATAGGCAACCCGAGCCGACGATCCAGCACCCGCTGGCCTGTGCGTCTCTGTGGTTAGCTAAGGAGCGGTGTGATCTAGCCGGGTGGCCAGGTCATCCTGCGCCCACCGAGCAGGTGCACATGCAGATGCGCGACCGTCTGGCCCGCATGGTCTCCATTGTTGATCACGAGGCGATAGCCCCGCTCGGTCAGGTCCAGTGTGCTCGCTAGGTCCCTGGCCACCTTGAACAAGTGGCCAATAAGTTGCTCATCCTCATCGGCCATCTCGTTCACGTTGAGCAGTTCCTTGCGGGGAATGATCAGCACATGCACGGGGGCCTGCGGATTAATGTCGTGAAAGGCTACGCATTGGTCATCTTCGTGAACGATGCGAGCGTCAATTTCCTTGCGGAGAATCTTGGCGAAGACGGTCTCGGCCATGGGGCCCTCTCTCAGCTTGGGACCAGAACATTCAGGCAGCAGCTTCAGCGAGGACAGAATCCGCGGACAGTCTTCTGCTTTGTACTGGTACGTTACCGCAAAGGCTGCTCGACGCCACCTGGGCAGACCATTTCCTGGAGAACTCGTGGGAGAGTCCCTCGCTGTACACTGCCGCTCGCGCTGGCCAGACCGGCCGGAGCGAGAAGTACGGGGCGAAATCAACCAGAGCCTCTTTGACATGCTCAAGGCTGGGGGGCAGCCCGTAGCGTCCTCCTGTACCGCAGAAGCCGTCTGCGGAAAGTGCATTGTCCGGATTGTAGACGGAGCCGACCAACTGTCGCCCACCACCGACGAGGAGCGCACCGTGCTCGAGCGCGAGGGCGCCTCGGTCGACGAGCGACTGGCCTGCCGTGCTCAGCTACTCGGAGAGGGTGTCGTCCTGAGCGCCAGCTACTGGTAAGGACTCAGCCCAGCACTCCCAGTGCCTTGCCCACCTGAGTGAAGGCCGCCACTGCCCGGTCAATGTGACCTTCAGTATGGGCCGCGCTCAGCTGAACGCGGATTCTTGCCTGGCCACGCGGCACAACAGGGAACGAGAAGCCGATGACGTAGATGCCTAGCTCGAGGACTTGAGCTGCCATCTCGCCGGCGAGTCGGGCGTCCCCGAGCATGATGGGAACAATGGGGTGCTCGCCGTCTAGGATGTCGAAGCCTGCCTCGGTCATCTGCCGCCGGAAGTTGACGGTGTTGGTCTCGAGCCGGTCTCGCAGCTCAGTACTCTCACTCAACAGGTCGAGAGCAGCCAGCGAGGCGCCTACGACCGGAGGCGCGAGCGTATTGCTGAACAAATAGGGACGACTACGCTGGCGCAACAGCTCGATGATCTCCCGCCGGCCAGAGGTATAGCCACCGCTGCCTCCACCCAGAGCCTTCCCCAATGTGCCCGTGATGATGTCGACCCGCCCCATCACCCCGCAGTGCTCGTGAGTCCCTCGGCCAGTGGCACCCATAAAGCCCACAGCGTGGCTGTCGTCGACCATCACCAACGCGTCGTAGCGATCGGCTAGGTCACAAATCTCCGAGAGCTTGGCGATGTAGCCGTCCATGGAGAACACACCATCGGTTGCGATCAGTCGGATTCGAGCGTCGGAGGAGTCTCGAAGTCGCTCCTCCAGTTCTGCCATGTCGCTGTTGGCGAACCGAAGGCGTCTGGCCTTACAGAGCCGAATCCCATCGATGATCGACGCGTGGTTCAAGGCATCGGAGATGACGACGTCATCGGGGCCGAGGAGGGTCTCGAAGAGCCCACCGTTGGCGTCGAAGCACGACGAATACAAGATGGTGTCGTCGGTCCCCAGAAAGTCGGAGAGCTTCTGCTCCAGTTGGGTGTGAATGTCGAGCGTCCCGCAGATGAAACGCACAGACGACATCCCATAACCTCGATCATCGAGGGTGGACTTCGCTGCCTCGATGAGCCGGACATCATCGGAGAGGCCCAAGTAGTTGTTGGCGCAGAAGTTGATGACTTCTTGGCCGGTGCGGACCCGGATAGCAGCCGCTTGGGGCGTGACGATCACGCGTTCCTCTTTGTAGAGGCCTGCGTCGCGAATCGAGGCTAATTGCTCCGTCAATATGGACTGGACCTGGTTTCCGTACACGACTGTTCCTCCCGTAGGGCCTCCAGCGGACCCAAAGATGTCAGCCCAAGACGTCTGCGCCAGCGAATCGGAGCACGACCTTGGGGTGATTGGTGATGCAGCCCTCGAACCGCTCTTTCTCCCAAGAATCCATGTCGACGACCGTCTCTCGACCTTGGTCGAGGATCACATCCCAGATCAGATCCTGAATTCGGTTGGAGCGGTCCTCCAGAAGCGATCTGGTCACCATCCAGGTCTCAAAGACCTGGCGACCGACCACCGAGTGCAGCGCGATGCCATCCATCACGAGGCGGCCAAACGATGAGATCACTTGCTGACCATCGTGAATTCCAAAGAGGATCACGTCTCCACCACGACGAGTAGAGCCGATGGCAGCGTTGAACGCAGAGTTGAAGCCGCTCATTTCCAGTGCCACGTCAGCACCTACTCCACCCGTGGCTTTCTTGACCGCGGCCACCACCCGAGAGTCCGCTTCAATGGGGTCCGCCCCGGCCAAGTCCGGCTCAATCACCTCGTCTGCACCAAGGCGTCGAGCCATGGCGGCATGGCGCGGGTTGGGCTCCACACCAATGATGCGACCAGCGCCGAGCCCGCGAGCGATGAGAACCGCGAACAAGCCAATCGTTCCAGTTCCGAAGATGGCAACCGTTCGACCACGAAGGTCGACCTTTGTGCAGGCATGGACGGCATTTCCAAATGGCTCTTGGATCGCGCCGACCTCTGGCCGGATCCGGTCAATGTCTGTCGGCCAGAGCGCACCCGCCGGAAGCTTCATGTAGTCGGCAAAGCAACCGTCCATGGAAATCCCGATGATGCGGTCCTCCGCACACACGTGCGTATCCCCCGCGCGGCACTGGTAGCAGCTCCCGCAGATGATGTGGCTCTCGGTGCTGACGATGTCGCCGGGCTTGTAGCCGTACTTTGCGGCGCTCTTGTCGCCGACAGCCACGATCTCGCCCAACATCTCGTGCCCGGTGACCCGCTGGTCCTTCCCGTCCTCGTCCAGCGAGCCCCCGATCATGTTGCGGAAGGCCTTGCGGAACCAGATACCGCGATCGCTCCCGCAGAAGCCCGCGAACAAGGTCCGAACGATGACTGCACTGCGATCTGCGGGGACTACTCCGGGCTCAAGGCGGGGAGTCGCCACCTCCAGCCGTCGCAGACCTGTGCTGCTCTCCCAGGGATCCAGGGACCGGTCGTAGACAAGCGCCTGCATGCGCTCCGGAAGCGCCGCTTCAGATGAACTGTGAACGCCCTCAGTCATGCCTTCTCCCGACGGTGCGGGACACTAGCCCGGATTTCTGGCGAGCGCCAGAGACGAACCCGAGGCCCGCAAACAGCCAGCCGAAGCTCATGGTATCGACCACTGACCCGCGCCCCAGGGGCGCTCAGACCGGCAGCGCTGGTCGAGTTCATCGATGCAGCGCGCCGTGATTGGATCCGCCGGATCAAGGGTAGCGGCCTCTTCGAACACCTCTCGGGCCTCCTCTAGCCAGCCACACTCCATGCACACCACACCCAGGTTGCAGAGGATCCCAGCATCGTCGGGAGCCTGCGCCTCTGCTTCGTGGCCTTTCTGGAGTGCCTCCTCACGACGTCCCAGCGCCAAGAGAGCCAGAGACTGCTCACTGAGCGCCTCCGCATGCCCGGGCACCAGGGTCAGCACCTCATCGAGCGAGCGGCTCGCCTCTTGCCACTCTCCCAGCTCGCGATAAGCCAGAGCGAGAAGCAACCAAGCAGTCCACGACGTGGGGTCCCTCTCAAGACTAGAGCGCAGTCTGGGCACCGCCTCCTGGGCCTGGTCGTGCCGCAGAAGCTGTCCCCCCTCAGCGAGCAGCCGAGCCGCCTCATCGTTCAGACCAAGGGCTCCCCGATCGAGACGTGCCAGGTTCTCACGGATGTACATGAGCAGTTCGACATCCTGGGCATGGCGAAGCGCGGCCTGAAAATCATTTCGAGCGCCCTCTTCGTCACCCAGTGCATGGTGGGAGACGCCCCGACTGTTCAAGACGAGGGGATCGTCTGCTCGCAACCCCAACGCCATCGAGTACGCTTCCAATGCCTCAGCGTGCGCGTTTTGTGCTTGCAGCCAAGCGCCCCGACAAGCATGCGTTGCAAAGTGTTCTGGCGCACACTCCAAGGCATCGGCGAAGGCTGTCTTGGCCTCGTCTAGGCTGCCCTGACGAAACAGCGCGAGAGCTCGCTCACCCAGCAACCGGAGCAGGCTCGGGTCCAGCTGGAGCGCAGCATCCCAGAGTTCGACTGCCACCTCGTCAGAGCCCATGCGGACCAACTCGTGTCCGAGGTTCTCAAACAACACTGGATCCACGTAGCCCTGGTGAACAGCAGCCTCATAAGCCTCTGTAGCCAGAGCATGGTCTCCACCCGCCGCAGCGTACAGCCCGAGACGAAACAGCGTGGGGCCGTCGGGGTCCCCGCTGAGCACTTGGCGAGCAACGGCACGGCTCTCTTCTGCTCGACCAGCAACTCGGAGTGCTACAGCAAGACGTTGCAGCGCCGCTGGAGACGGCCGCTCGGCGTCAGTCATCATCTTGAGCTGCTGCAGAGCTCGCTGAGACGAACCCAATTCCCAGAGGACGTCCACGAGAGCCAGCTGGGCCTCCAGAAAGTCGGGAGCTGCCGCGATGGCGCGCTCGAGCGCAACGCGTCGTTCAGACGCATCCAACTCGGGTGCGAGACCGAGCAATAGATCTCTGTAAGCCTGGAGCCGATCCCCTCCGCTCGCTGCCAGTCGCTCGGCGTCTGGGGGAGAGCCCACCGCAGCCTCCACAAGATCGAATGCAAAGCCACTGCACACAGACTCGGCTGCCCCTTCGGCCAGCACCTCCTCTCCGGTCCAGTGCCCATCGTCACCAGAACGAACGAGGCGCAACGAGACCCTCAAGCCTTCTTGGCTCAAACCCATCGTTCCAACGATGAGGGCATCGGAAGTGTGTCTCTCAAGCAAGTGCCGCACCTCGGCAGAGGTGTCGTCAGGGCTCGCCTCGGTCTCGGTCTGCGGTGCGACGTCAGGAGCGTCCCGCACGATCGTCACCCGCACGTCCCCCAAGCGATTCAGACGGCGCAAGAGGTCCTCGGTCAGGCCCGATGCCAGCGCGACCAACTCCGGCTCATCACCCACCGGCGCGAGCGGAAGAAGAATGAGGCGTTGAAACCCGAACAGCATGCTGCGGTGAGGCCCGCCTTGCTCCGATCTCAGACCGGCGTGCTGGATGCCTGAGACGATGAGGACATGCCTGGATCTGCTGCAGACGCCTGATCATCGACAGCTGCTGACTCCTCGGCCTCGAGCCAGCGCTCGACGTCAATCGCAGCCATGCAGCCCGAGCCAGCGGCTGTCACCGCCTGACGATAGACCCGGTCCTGCACATCACCACAGGCGAAGACTCCGGGCACTTTGGTGTAGGTCGAGTCTGATTCCGTCACCAGGTAACCCAGCTCGTCCATGTCCAGAATGCCGTCCCAGATTTCCGAGTTTGGCTTGTGACCAATGGCGACGAAGACGCCTTCCCACGGATGGGTCGACTCGGTTCCATCCTCCGTGTTCGTCAGTGTCACAGAGGTCACTCCAGTCTCAGGACTTCCCCCAATGCCGGACAACACGCTGTTCCAGTGAAAGGTCAGCTTGTCGTGGGCCAGGGCACGAGCCGCCATAATCTTGCTCGCTCGAAGCTCATCTCGCCGGTGCACAACGTGAACCATGGGGGCATAGCGCGTCAGGAAAATCGCCTCTTCCATCGCGGTATCCCCACCGCCAATGACAGCCAACTCCTTCCCCTTGAAGAACGCGCCGTCACAGGTCGCGCAAGCGCTGACGCCGTAGTTGCGCAGACGAGTCTCGTCTTCGAGCCCGAGCCACTTCGCGTCGGCGCCGGAAGCGATAATGATGGCATCAGCAAGGATCACATCCTCGGGGTCCTCGTCCACCTCCACCCGAAAGGGTCTCGAGCTCACGTCGACCTTAGAGGCCAGACCGAAGCGAAACTCGGCACCAAAACGAGCAGCCTGGGCTCGGAACTTCTCGATCACCTCTGGGCCCATGATGCCGTCTGGAAAGCCGGGATAATTCTCCACATCTGTCGTGATCATCAACTGGCCACCGGGGACGAGCCCTTCGAGGACGAGAGGCTTCAGCTCCGCGCGAGCCGCATAGAGGGCTGCAGTGAGGCCGGCGCAACCTGCACCAATAATGAGGACTCGAGTTTGAGCAGGCTGGGTCATCGGAGGCTCCTTGCAAGACGGAGTAGACGCCATCGTCACACCCCGCGGCGCGCGAATGTACCACGGAAGTGATGTGATCGGACCGGTCAGAACAAGGCGACGGGCAGCATTCACGGAGCGGAGCCCAAACAGCTAACTGCGGCGACTGGACCCATCCGCTGCTACACTTCTCCCATGGGGCCAAGGGACCGGACTGAATGACGGACTGTGGCGCAAAGTCCGCTCGCGGTGTCACGATGATCGAGTTGATGATCGTGCTCGCGGTCATGGGCATTGTCGCGCTAACCACCGTGCCCAACCTAGAGGTGTGGCTGCATCGCATGCGCCTAAACGGCGCTGCATCGCACTTGATGGTGACAGTCCAGAACACCCGCAAGATGTCGATCACAAATCAGAATCGCTACTGCCTGACGTTCACGGCGGACGCCGCCAGTCTGTCCAACAATGATTCCAGCTACCTCGTGGGGGTCGCTGTCAGTGAAGAGGTGGGCTTGGATAGCGGTAGCTGGTCCACGATCACCGAGCCTGTAGAGCTCGCGGGGTGGACCAACGACGCGACGACCGAGCTGTACAAGGGCGTCTCTCTGGAAGATGGGTCGAACACGACGACCTTCGCCGGCACATCCAACTGTCTGGGCCTGCTATTCAACAACGCCGGCTTCTTGGCCAACCCAGGTACCGACTTCGCCCACGCTGTCGCCGGAGGCAAGTACGCGCTCCTGACCTTGAGAAACAAGAGTCGTTCTCCCGCAGAACAACGCTCCATCTGGATAGATCGGGGAGGAAACGTTCGGATTACCTCGGGACCGACGACCCCACCCACCCTCGGGGGACCGTGACGCGCTGGAGCTCGCGGTGAGACCACCGCACGAACACACGCCGATTTCACTACTGGCCGAGGCGCCCACTGCAGGGGCCGCTCCCACCGTCCTCGCTCGGGAGCCTGGTTTCGCCATCAAGCTATTCGCACCACCGGCTGGTGAGACCGTGGCCGCTGTCACGCCTCCCGGGCAAGGTCAGTTGCTCGTCCCCCTTCGCGGGGAGGCGATGGTGCAGGAAGTCGGTGGGGCTGACGGCAAGGTCATCATGACCGTGCGTGACGGCAGGGAGGCCCACCTGGTCCGGGGGAACCTGTTTCGGGTGGCCAATGATGCTCAATGGGGATTAGTCGGTCGAACCGAGGGCTCTCTGGTGCTAGGCATCAGCACGTCTGTTCCGCGCGAAGCGGAACGCGTCGATGACCTACTACAGCTCGCGAGGTCCCGAATGCACGTGGCTCCCCGTCAGGTCTTCGCCAACGAGAGTGTCAGCGTAGAGGTCATCGCAGCGCGTGGTCTACTGCCCTTTCGCGGCTGGCTTCCCTACGCCCACACCACAGCCAATACGCAATACTCGATCGTGCTCCAAGGCACATTCGACGCCCGGACTACTGCCCCGGATCAAGAAGCCGGTTGGCGCGGTGCGCTGCCGGAGTTGTCCATGCTCCGACTGGGCGCCGGTACACGCCACCGATTCCGGGCCCA
>PBPL01000178.1 GCA_002724675.1 Deltaproteobacteria bacterium
GACGATGACGACGACGACTCAGCCGATGACGACGACTCCGACGGGGACGACGATGACGACGTGATCGACGACGACAACGATGGCAGCTACCTGCACGAGGACTGCGACGACTCGGACGCTACCGTCTTCCCGGGGGCCCCCGAACTCTGTGACGGCAACGACAACGACTGCGACGGCGTAATCCACGCCGATGAGGTGGACAGCGACGGCGATAGCTGGTCGACCTGTGCGGGAGACTGCAACGACACAGACGCAACCAGCTTTCCGGGAGCGGTCGAACTCTGTGACGGCAACGACAACGACTGCGACGTCCTAGTCCCCGCCGATGAGCTGGACAGCGACGGCGATGGCTATGTGGCATGCGGAGGCTGGGTTGGCACCGACTTGTCGGGTGGGCATGACTGCGACCCAGACCGTGCTGATGTCCATCCCAATGCAGTCGATCACTGCGAGGACGGCACCGACCAGGACTGCGATGGCCAAGACCCCGCTTGTGGGGATGACGATGACCACGGTGATGATGACGATGACCACGGTGATGATGACGACACGGGTGATGACGACCACGATCATGACGACGACGACGACGACGACGGTGCGACGTGGACATTCGCCGAGGTCTACAGCCTCGTTAGCAACCGTTGTGTTGGGTGCCACACAGGCGGGGGAACTTCGGGGGGGCAGGCGCTCGGGAGCACCCCTCAAGAGACATATAACGCCTGGGTCGACGTAGACGCCACCAGCGGCCCGAACATGAAGCGAATCGTTCCGGGCGACTCCGAAAACAGCTACGTGATGCACAAGCTGGATGGAACCCAGCTCACCGTAGACGATGGTAACGGCAACCAGATGCCCGTAGGCAGTTCGCCCCTCTCACAAGAAGAGCGCGATGGGATCCGCAGCTGGATCGATGCCGGGGCCCACTACAACGACTCTGGCGACGATGACGACAGCGACGGCGACGATGACGACGATGACGACGAGATCGGATGGTTCGTCCAGGCCATGGGCAGTCACCTCTTCGACGTGCACTTCGTCGACGGCGAGCACGGCTGGGCGGTCGGCCACACCGGCGCACTCCTCAGGACAACGGACGGCGGCCAGACCTGGCTGTCGGTAGACACGGGGCAAGTAGAGCTCGAGGCCGTCCACTTCATTGGCCACTTGCAGGGCTGGGCGGTAGGCGCAGAGGGCTTGATCCTCCACACTGAAGACGGCGGCGAGACCTGGGCGACCCAGTCAAGCGACACAACGAACAACCTGTGCGACGTGTTCTTCGAGGACCTCCTCCTGGGCTGGGCCGTGGGTGCCAACGGCACCATCTTAGCTACGGACGATGGCGGCGACTCCTGGCAAGCAGCCTCCACTGGAACCTCCAGCCATCTGAGAGGGGTGGCCGACAACGAGAGCAACGTAGTCATCGTGGGCGACGACGGACTCCTTCTCGCCAGCACCGACGGTGGCGTCAGCTGGACTGACCACTCCCTACCCGACGTCCTGTTCCGAGCTGTGGACATCAGCGACTCCATGGTCGCCGTGGCCGTGGGCACCGACGGCTCCATTTCAGTTGCCGACCTAGACAACCCGTCCATCCAATTCGTGAGCAAGAGCTCCGGAACGACCGACGCCCTCGAGAGTGTTCACTTCTCCGGCAACAGCCACGCCTGGGCGGTGGGTGCGAACGGGGCCGTGGTCATGACAACCGATGGCGGAGCATCCTGGTTTCCAGCCAGCCCAGGCGCCGACGTGACGCTCGAGGGGGTGCACTTCGTCCACGAGAGCACAGGCTGGGCGGTGGGCTACGAGGGGACCATTCTGAAGACCAGCAATGGAGGCGCCAGCTGGACGCCTCAGATGAGCTGGGGGCTTCGCGATATCGATGGCGACCTCGGAGGCGTGACGTTCATCGATGGCAACACCGGCTGGGTGGTGGGTGGAGGAGGAGTCATCCTCCACACCTCAGACGGGGGCTCCACTTGGCAGGAGCAGACCAGCGGAACGACGTACAACCTCAATGATGTCCTGTTCACAAGCGCAGACGATGGCTGGGTGGTGGGTGCCGGCGGCATCCTGCTGCGAACACAAGATGGTGGGGACAACTGGTCCACCCAAGCAAGCGGAACAAGCACTAGGCTACGAAGCCTGGCGGCCGCGGACAGCAACAGCCTGGGGGCCGTCGGAGATAACGGCACCTTCGTCAGTAGCAGCGACGGGGGGGAGAGTTGGTCCATAGACGACAGCGTCATCACACTCGACGGCGAGAACCTCTGGGACCTCTACCCCACGGACCCTACCCATGTGTGGTGCGCCGGAGCCGATGGTGGGATCTGGGCAACCTTCGATTCCCCTTGGGTTCGTCAGGACAGCGGAGTGACCGACAATCTCCGTTCGATCCACTTCGACGACGACCAGCAGAAGGGCTGGGCGGTGGGCCGCAACGGAACCATCGTGGCCACCCACGACGCTGGCGACTCGTGGAACAGCCAAGTCAGTGGGACTCAGGAGCACTTCCGCAGTGTCTTCTTCGCCGATCACGTCACCGGCTGGGCCGTAGGCGACAACGGGACGATCCGCGCCACCAAAGACGGTGGCACGACCTGGGGCGTCCAAGAGAGCGGTTCCGCCCGTGACCTACGAAGCATCACCTTTGTGGACGCCTTCCGCGGCTGGGCTGTCGGGGCCCACGGCACGATCCTCGCAACCATGTCCGGGGGCGGGCCACTGGATGCGCTGCCGGTGGGAGACGACGACGACAGCGGCGACGACGATGACGACACCGACGACGATGACGACGACGACGACGACAGCGGTGACGACGATGACGACGGCACGACCACCTGCGAGGGCAGCTACACCGTCGATGGCACTGAGACAGCCGCAGATCTCGCGGCGATCTCTAACTGTGCGGTCATCACGGGACAGCTGATCATTCAGGACACCAGCCGGAGCCACCTGAGCCCTCTGTCCAACCTCACGAGTGTGCAGGGCGGCCTCAAAATCCTGAACAACAGCCAGCTAATGACCCTGAGCGGCCTGGACCAGCTTGAGAGCGTGGGGGACCTGTTCGAGATCAGCGGCAACCAGAGCTTGACCAGCCTGACTGCCCTGGCGGACCTGACGTCTGTGGGGACCAGCCTGTACATCGAGAACTCCCCCAGCATCACCAACCTCACGGGCCTGCACAACCTCACGTCCATCGGGGTGTGGTTTGCCACCCCGGGGCAAGATGCCTTGTCGATTATGTATATGAATGGGCTCACAGATCTCGACGCATTGGCAAGCGTGAATTACGTGCATGGAGACGTGACGATCGCCTACAACGAGGCCCTCTGCGACGCCAGCGTCAGCGAATTCGCCGCAGCGTGTGGACTGCACAATGGAAGCGTAACGGCCACAGACAACAACGGCGCCTGTGCAAACGACGACGACGGCGATGGTTGGTTGGACATCTTGCATGGCGGTACGGACTGCGACGACGACGCCCCCCTAATCAATCCAGCAGCAACAGAAGTGTGCAATGGCGTGGACGACGACTGCGACGGTTCTCTAGATGAGACCGGCGGCTCAGAACCCTGGTACCTCGATGCAGATGGCGATGACGTCGGCAGTTCCAGCGAGGTCATCTACCCGTGTGACTCACCTGTCACGGGCTATGTGCCCAACGGCGGGGACTGCAACGATTCCGACGATTCGATTCACCCGGGCGCACTGGACGAAACGGGAGACTCGATCGATCAGAACTGCGACGGTTGGGACGGCGTGGCTGCGCCCGTCCTGGTCATCGAAGACCTCCCTGACAGTGACCCGGACGAGCTGCCCGGCGTCGCAGACGACAACGACCCCAGCACCATCTACACCACCGATCGCTTCCAGGTGGTAGTCCTGTCCGACGCTGATGAGTCCAGTTGGCAGGTCGCCTGGTACGTGGACGGCGCCACCGGCACTCCAACTTCAGAAGCCCAGGCGATCTCTTCGAGCCAGACCACACGGGACCAAGAATGGCTTGTTGAGGTCAACATTCCGGGTCTGGCCGGGCAGATGCACTCGGCCTCAGCCGCCGTCACAATCCTGAACACCCCGCCTTCCGTCAGCGGTGTCACGCTCACCCCCAGCGCCCCAATCCTCGAGTCTTCGACCCTGACCTGCCAAGCCGATAACTGGCACGACCCGGACGACGATCTGTACAACTACGGGTACCTCTGGACCGTGACAAGCCCCGATGGCACGACGGCTCTTGAGCCGGGTACGCCCGACTGTTCTTCCGCATGCTCCACACTGGACGGGGCCAACTTCAACCGTGGCGATCAGGTGTCTTGCTCGATGACACCCCACGACGGAACCGACAGCGGCGCAGAAGTCTCCAGCACGTCAGTCACCGTTGGAAACACACCGCCGACGATCAGCTTCGTGGTGATCAAGCCCGACACGATCTACGCTGACACCCCCCTGTGGCACGAGGTGGCGGGCCTCGTCGATCTAGACCCCGATGACGAGCTGACCTGGACCCCCACCTGGACGATCACTCCTGCTGACGGTGGAGCACCCCTCAACGTCCAGACCAGCAACCTCGATCCTCAGTACTTCTCTGCGGGCGACACTCTCTCGGTCAGCGCTACCCCAGAAGACTACAATGAGGCCCTCGATGAAGGCAGCAGTGGCAACCCCGTCTACTCGAGTCCTGTCACCGTCGGCAACAAACCACCGACTCCACCCCAAGTGGGAGTCAGCCGACGGCTGCCTCTTCCGGGCCAGGACCTGAGTTGCATCCTAGAGGGCCTCGCCACGGACATCGACGATGACACTCTGACGCACGTGCTCGAGGGCTTCGACCCCACGGGGTCATCAGTAGCCGACGCGAACCCCGAAGCACCAGGGCATGTGCTGCCCATCGTTGCCGAGGGCAATTCGATCTCCTCAGGAGCAAAATGGACCTGCCAGGCCGAAGCGCACGATGGCACCCAAGAGGGTCCAGTCGCAGAAGCTACAGCGACCTTCTGCTCCGACAACTTCGTCCAGTTTTCCAACGACGGGGCGGCGCATGAGGACGCTGCCGACAGCGCCCCAGCAGACAATTGGATCGAGGTCCCAGGACACGAGGCCTTCACGTTTGGCTCCGAGGGCACGCTCGAAGCATGGATCTACTGGAAGGCCGATCAGGGGGCTGGGTATCCGTCCAATGTCGGTGGCTGGATCGTCAACCGTTGGGCAGACAGCAACTGCGACCTTCGCCTCGAGTTGGGCTCGAACGGCCTTCTGTATTCCTACTACCTAGACACCAACGGGGCCACCCAGGAACTCACCAGCGGCTCTTCGCAGGTGGCTGCGGACACGTGGACCCACGTCGCGCTGGTCTGGGACGCCGCCGGCGCAAATCTGCTGGTCGACGGAGCCGTGGTGCATACAGGCGCCGGGCTGCAGCCTCCGGTCACCTGCAGCAGCTCCGACACCCCCCTCTGGATCGGCGGCTCGGAGCACGACATCGGTGCTGCCTTGAGCATGCCGCCCATGCCGGGATTCATCTCCGATGTCCGCCTGTCCGCCGAAGCTCTCTACGACGGCAACACCGAGCCCAAGCCGCTGCTCCCAGTCTTGCCCTCCACCCAGGGTCTCTGGCGGCTGGACAACTTAGGAGCCTCCAGCTTCCCCAATGCTGTGGCAGCCAATACAGCCACGGGCAGCTGGTATGACAATGGGCAACTAGCTGGTGCTTCTTGGGCTACGGGGCAACAGTGTCGGCACCTGCCCTGCTCCGATACAGACAATGACGGCGACGGCACCGGCATCTGTGGGCCCGACGGCCTCGCGGAGACAGGCGACGAGGACTGCAACGACGCAAACGGCAACCAGTTTCCGGGCAACTCCGATGAGTTCCAAGATGGCGTGGACGGGGACTGCGATGGCCTGGACTGCCAGACACTCGATGTCAGCACGACACGCTTTGCCCTGTGCACAGAAGATCCCGCCGGCCACTCCTGGGCAGAGGCCGAGGACCTGTGCCTCGCCGCGGGCTATGACGGACTGGCCAGTATCCAGACGTCCAACGAAAACCAACAAGTCTCCGACCAGATGATCAGCCTGCGCGCCAACTCCGACCCAACCGATCCTCCCGTGTGGGACGGTGTCTGGCTCGGGCTCAACCAGTTGTTGGTCGGCGCTGGTGACTGGAGCACCTGGCCTGACGGCACGCCCCTGGATGAGCACCTAGAGGGGGACCCCATTCCCTGGTTGCCTGATCAGCCGAACGATCATGGCACCATGCAAGACTGTCTCCTCATGCAGGAGCCTCAAGGTTGGCCCGACCCCGGCTGGCCCTACATCAACTGGAACGACGTCATCTGCTCGTCGGTCCACGGCTTTGTCTGCATGCGCCGATAGGACAAGCAGCTCGCTCGCGTCAACGCTGGGGCCGGCCGAACGCCGCGCTGCTGGGAGCAGCGCGACGCCAGGCCAGAGCTTTAGGGCTGGCAGTCGAGCTCGAGCTCAAAGGCGCCAGCGTCCCCGAAGTAGCCATCGACTACCACGTAGTAGGTCGTGCCCGCCGTGGGCTCGAAGCGCACATCGTTGAGCCCCCACTCCACAGCGTTGGTGTTCACGCACTCCCCCGACGACCCGTCAAGGATGATGATGTCGTGGTTGAGCTCGGTGGGTCGGGGATCCACGAAGCTGAACTCCACCTCGCTGCTGGTGGTGGCCTGCCAGGTGTAGGCGATCTCCGGAGCCGCGTAGTTGCCCACGTTGATGGGATAGCTGTCGATGGCCACACTGGCAGCAAGGGACGTCGCCGTGTTGCCGCTGACGGTCTGGCCACACGAGATGGTGCCGGCCGAGTAGCACGCAGCAGGCTCTTCAGGGGCATCGTCATCGTCGCCAGAAGCTGCGCTCCCGTCATCACCAGCAGCCGAGCCTCCATCACCGCCGTCATCAGGAGCGCTACCACCGCCTCCTCCGCTTCCGGGAGGATCGATCTCACCGTCTTCTGGGCTCTCCTCGTCGCAGTCGGTTCCGATGGGGTACGGAAGCTCCAAGGTGCCGCTTCCGATGGGGGTGTCCCAGGTCCAGGGGCCAAAGTTCTTGCTCACGTCGTAGCAATACAGGTCCAGGTCGAAGCCCACCCCCGTGTCCACACCGGCCCGGAATTCCCAGTCCAGATCTCGGCACTCAGCGTGGGCCGAGCCGCTCAAGAATGGATCCACGTGGAAGCTCGGTCCGGCGGCACGAAACATCATCACCCGCGCCTTGGCCGCGACCCAGACCTTGCCACTCCAGTCCCCCTCCACATCGAACTCGGGGCCTGTGCGATCCATCGAGAGGCTCTTGCTGTTGGTGTAGCTCCAGGTTCCGCTATTGAAGTGACCGCCCACCCGAAGCGACGAGTCGGACTCCACACCCACCCGAGCCGATGCCGTCGCTTGGGCGCTTGTCTTGAATCCAGCCGTAAACGTGATGTCCAAGGAAGCGGGGATTGTCACCGGACCGGCGGGGATCACGAAGGGATAGCTGAACGTACCCAAGGTCTTGTTCCCGTCGAAGCTCACGCTGTCAGACAGCTGGGCCAGCAGCTCGACCTCAGCATCCATCTGCAGGTCTAGGATGGCTTCGGCACGCTTGACGCAAAACCACTCGAACTGGGCACCCAGGATCAGCGTGGGAGACAAGCTAATGTTGCCCTTCGAAAGCTTCACTGTGACGTTGGCGCCTCCGTGATTGCCGCTGTAGAGGGTCGTCCCCGAGAAATCCACCGTCGCACGGGCCGCCGACTCGATGGGGAACTCACCGAAGAATCCACCGGTCTCAAAGAGTTGACCCAGGGTCGCAGCCTCAGTCTGAGCGATGACCGTGTAGCCCGAGACCTCAAGGCCCGTCACCTCGCGCAAGTAGCCTCCGTTGGCCTGACCCACAAGAATGTCCCCAACGGCGAGGTCCACGTTCTCGGGGTCACAAGCGAAGGTGAAGACGAGCTCTTCGCTCGAGTCCACATAGGTCTCTGTGACGCTCTCGAAGCACGGATGTTCTTCGATCAACTGCGCCTCTTCAGTCAACTGAGGCTCTTCCAGATCGCTCCAGTCCAGGGGGCTGTCTTCCACTTCCATCGGCTCTTCGTCATCGACCGAACCCTGAGCACCATCGTCCATGCCCCCAGAGCCGCCATCGAAGCTGGTGCCGTCATCGCTGGCAACAAAGCTCGAGCCCGCGACTGGGGCGCCGCATCCGGGCAGAAGGACAAGGAGGGCGGCCAGAGCCGAGATTGTCCCAAGATGAAGAGAAGACGAGAGAGTTAGGAGACGCATAGGCAGGTTTCCTCCAGGGCCACCTCATGGGGCCATCACCCTCATGACGCTAGAACCCGATCCGCAAAAAACAAACACTTGCTTGACTTAATTTTTGCAATTTCGCACCACCTCCACATCTCCACAACATCTAGGTGGTCATTAAAGTGTCCATTTGTGCTGTAAGAGTGAACAACTGGTCTTCAACGAGTAGTCTGAAATCGCTGCCATTCCACCCGCTACCCCCTAAGGCCGTGTCCACAACAATCGCAAGAACTGCAACAAGTGGTGGGGCGAGCTCCGGCTCGGACGGCGCAGATGAGCCCACACAAGCGAAATCTGTGCATCGCCTGTTCGTTTACGGAACCTTGATGTCGGGTGAGTCGAACGCAGCGCTCCTGGCTGAGGCTGAGTTCATGGGCCCTGCCCTATCGGCGCCTCACTTTGAGTTGGTAAGCCTGGGCGCCTACCCGGCAATGATTCGAAGTGGCTCCACGGCCATCGTTGGCGAGCTCTACCAGATCACAGGAACGATCCTCGCCAACCTCGACCACCTGGAGGGACACCCGAACTTCTATCGGCGCGAGGCCATTGGCCTAGCGGATGGGAGTCGAGCCATTGCTTACTTGCTCGGGCCCACTCGACGCATTGACGGTCGGCCCATTCTGAACGGCGATTGGCGGGCACACCAGAGCGAAGGACGCCAGCGACGGAACGACTGATCACTCCAGGCGGCGCGGCAGGGGCCTTGCTGTTTGCCGCAGACTCCTAGAACGGAACGTCTGACCGCTCCAATCAACACGGGCTTCCTCCACCTCAGAGCCGACCACAACAACCAATAGATTAAGTGCTGCTGGGGGTTGACTCCCCTAGTTCGACTCGCTACTTTCCCAAGGCGATATTGATAATCATTATCAATATCAAACATTCTCTTCGCCCAACGAAAAGCTCCGCACAATGGGTACTCGCGAGCCCCAGGCCCTGAACATTCAAACTCACCTAGCCCTTCTCCTGCTGCCACTTCTTCTGCTCGTCGGGTGCCCTGGCCCCGAAGCCAATGATGACGACGATTCGAGCGACGACACCGGCGATGACGACGACACCGCAGATGACGGACCTGGCGATGTCACCGTCCCAGACCACTACGAGTTCGACAGCCGCTTCGCCGATGGAAGCAGCGTTTCCTACTCGGGACAGGTGTTCCGTCAGGTCCTCATTACGGGCTTGAAAGGCGAGTTGAGCGGCATGACCGATCGACTGGACACGGATGGCTGGACCCCGGCAGCCGGGGAGGTTGTCTCAGCACTCAACTTCTACCTCGAGTTCGATGGCGACACCTCCGGCACACTCGCGCACGGAGTCTCTACGACACCCGCCACGAGTCAGACGAGCTTCGACGATATTTCCAGCGGCAAGGACTTGCTGGGCAAGTTGGCTGGCAACGATGCCGTCGGACAACACAAGGACTGGTCCACCGACTTCCATGGCTGGGGAGCCACCGGCTCGACCAACCCCGAAGCGCTGGTGCGGTCCTGGTTCCAGACTGTCGAAGATCAGGCCCTGGAGTGGACGCTCGGGAACAAGCCCCAGTTGCCTCAAGGTGAAGGCGACGCCGACGCGGTGACACTCACGACCGAAGGACAAGACCTGGCCCAGCTGGTCCACAAGTTCCTGTCCTGCGCTGTGCCCTTCTCCCAGGGGGCTGACGACTACATGGATGACGACGAGCCCGACAAGGGCCTGCTCGCCGACAACACGGCTGCGGTGGACGGCAAGCCTTACACGGCGCTCGAGCACGCCTGGGACGAAGGCTTCGGCTACTTTGGTGCCAGCCGAGATTACGGCGACTACACCGATGAAGACATCGCGGGCTCCGGCACCGGCGACTACGGTGAGGGCTACTTCGACACGAACGGCGATGGAAGCATTGACCTGACGAGCGAGTACATCTTTGGCCACGCTGTCAATGCCGGCAAGCGCGACAAGGGTGCCTCCGACGATGCTCCCACCGATTTCACGCAAGGAGCCTGGGACGGTTTTGTCACGGGCCGGGCCATCATCAGCAGCGCCGATGGTGCCTTGACCGATGATCAGATGACCGCACTGAAGGCTGAGCGTGACGCAGCCATCGCCAACTGGGAGGGCGCTGTCGCCGCCACGGTCGTGCACTACATCAACGACACACTGCAAGACATGGGCAAGTTCGGCACAGACGACTACAGCTTTGCTACCCACGCCAAGCACTGGTCCGAGATGAAGGGTTTCGCCCTCTGCTTCCAGTTCAACCCGCGGTCCCCCCTGTCTTCCGCAGAGTTCGGGACACTCCACGACTACTTCGGTATCGCTCCGGCCCTACCAGGAAGTGCCGACGTGGAGGCCTATAAGACCTCTCTCCGAAGCGCGAGAGACTTGCTGCAGACTGCCTACGAGTTCGATGCAGCAAACATGGGTGATGAGAATGGTGAAGGAGGCTGGTAGCCCTTTGGCCACCTCTCCACACTCATCCCGTTCCTGGGGCACCGTAGTCACCATCGCAGTGGTGGCTACGGTGCTCCGTGGACTTGGATGTGAGCCTGCCGGGAACCCTGGCGACGACGGCTCGGAGGCGACCGCGGGCTTTGATGCGAGCGTTCAACTCGAGGCGGTAGCCACACAATTGGTGCTCCCGGCCTACAACGACTTCCTCGAGTCCGCTCGAGCCCTGGAGTCGGCCACAGGCACCTGGGAGTCGGCGCCCGAGACCGACCGAGCCGAAGCGAAGGATGCTGCACGCGATGCTTGGCGTGAGGCCATGCTGGACTGGCAGCGTGCCGAGCTCTTTCAGATCGGCCCCGCGGGCTCGTCCATCACGGTGGTGGGGGGCGAGGACCTCCGAGACGAGATTTACTCCTGGCCTACGGTCAATCCATGCCGCTTAGACCAAGAGTTGGTGGAGTCTGTCTGGGACGAGTCTGGATTCTTCTCCAATGAACTGGTCAACGTCTATGGGCTCGATGCCATCGAGTACCTCTTGTTCCGCGAGGACTCGGAGAACACCTGCCCCCCACAGATCCCCATCAAC